>CANQOR010000009.1 GCA_947625535.1 uncultured Bacilli bacterium | reverse complement strand
TTTTAAGTTTTGATCACAAAGCTACTCAATTTGACTTTTTTACTTAGTTTTCAAAGATCATTTTTACAACTTTTTCCGTGTTGCATTAGTAATATAACAAAACGTTTCGATAAAGTCAACTTTTAATTAACTTTTTTTGAAAAAATTTTGTTTTTAACAATTTTCTAATGCTTTTCTTCGGTAAAAGTACTTCAATTATACCATATAAAAGGGCTTTGTCAAATTTAAATCGATAATTTTTAAATAATTTTTCATTATGGTGTTATAACCTTTGTTTATGCCTTTATTTATTATATGTTAAATATTAATTTTTAAGACAAAAAAATAGTAAGAACTTACTTTCTTACTATCTTTCATTATATACTTCTTTTATCTTATTACTTGCTTTAGTAACATCTTCTTCATAAGGTATCATAACATATCTTTTATATTGTGGTGCAGTATGTGTTGGTAAGGAAGCTCCTTTACCATCTACAGTAATACTTTCAAAGTTCCATGTAGCCATTGTATTTAATTGATCTTTAACATATATGGATATTACTTCACGAGGTATATCAGTACGATATAAGTTACCTAAAGATGTTAATAACTCATCATATTTTAACAATAAACTTTTATTATTCATTATTTTCTTTAAAGTAGCTTCTAGTACTTGTTGTTGGTTTTTAATACGATGACGATCGCCACTAGCATAAGCATAACGTTCACGAGCATAAGCTAAAGCTTTAGCTCCATCCATTTGATTCATACCTTCTTCTACTCTCCAACCTTTTAAATGATATGAATCAAATGCTTTATCACTATATACTTCAATACCACCAACTATATCAACTAATTCTTTAATAGAATATAAACCAACTTTAATACTATAATCTATTTTAATACCAAATAAATCTTCAATAGTTTTACTAGATGTTTCAATACCATAAATACCACTATGAGTTAATTTATCTTTTAAACCTGTTTGACCATGTACTTGAACATAATAATCACGAGGTATACTTGTTAATAGAACTTTCTTAGTATAAGGATTAATAGTTAAAATCATATTAACATCGCTACGTGATTTATTAACAATATTTTCACTTCTTGAATCACTACCAGAAATATATATATTTAATGGTTTTAATTCATTTTTATCTGGTACTACTTCTTCTTTAGTATTTTCAATTTCAAGAGTATATATAATTCTGATAACGTCGCTTAAATCTCTTCTTTCTTCTTCAATAATATCAAGATAAGCATCATCTATCATAATAGCTTCAATATTTTTATCAACTAAATCATCATATAATTCAAATATATCTTCATATTCTATATTAGTTGTTTTGACTGATTCAGATATTTTATTTAAACCAGTATCTTCATCTTTTAAATAACCTAAGGTTTGATTATCTAGATCTCCTATTAATTTATAAGAACTCTTATCTAAAACAATAACATCATATTTAGATACTTCACTAGTCATATTACCTAAATATTTATCTAAGAAATCATTAGTTTTCTTAGTATAATTTATTATAACTATCGACATAATAACATTTAATAGCATTAATATTATTCCTATAATAGGAGCTATTTTATTTTTTCTAGATATTAATAATATTATTATAAGATTAAATATTAATAAAATAATAGATATTCCTATAAGATATTTTGATGGTAATAAGTTTAACTTTATTATATGAACTACTGAGAATATAGATATTATAATACTAATAATACATAGTATTATTTTAGCTATTTTTAAAGTATTTACTTTTTCCATAAAGCTTCCTCCTTGTTTTTGGTTATTTTATCATATATATTATGAAGTTAAAGATACTAATAAGGTACTTTACATTTATATATGTTAATATATATTTAAATTATAACAAAAAATGGTTAATTAAACCATTTTTTCATTTTTTATTTTTATCTATTATTTATGATTACTTAATTTAGTAATAGCATCTAAGATTTTGTATATACTAGTATGTGGATTTGCTTTTATCAATTCTTCGCCATCACTAATAGTTCTCTGTTCTAAAGATTTAGCCATTGTTCTAGCTTCTTCAGTATGATTTTTTATAATTCTATACATATCCATAGTTTCTGAATATGAACCATTTAATTTGATTATCTCCTTTTTAACATCTCGGCTATTATTAAATTTTAGCTTATTATTTCTATAATGAAGCACATACCATATTTCAAATGTTGGAGCTGAAGTTATTATTTCTATGTTATTTTCTAAACATTTTTCTTCAATTTCTTTTATTTCATTTATTCTTTTATCATCTAAATCTGTATCTAATACTAAAAATATTCTTACGTTGTCTTCTGATTTAATATCTTCATTTTGAATATATTTCAATAAATCTTCTAACATACCATTAGGATCCGTACTATTTCCTGTTGAAAATTGAATTCTTAGGTCTCTAGTGCGATAATTCCTAAGATAATAGTACTCCGAAGATTTTATTCCACCTTCAGAACATATTACAATTAATGGTCTTCTTTGCTGGAGAAGTTGTCTTCTAGCCATAAATCAACATCTCTTATAAATGGAATTGCTCCATACCTTCCATTTATATAACCCTTCTGAATGTTTTCATCTTTTCTTACAGGAAATGAATCAAGTGGATATAAATCGGAAACACCTGTTTTTGAATTTTTTTCAGTAAACCAAATCTGATCTCTTCTTAATAAATCAAGATTTAATAAGTTTGTAACGTGAGTCATAAATATTAACTGACTATTAACTTTATTAATTTCTTTATTTTTAAAAAGTTTTATAATAAATTCAACTAATGCTGGATGCATACTTTTTTCTAATTCATCAACTATTAGAATTTTAGTACTTTCAAATGCTCTTTTTAAAAATGGTGCTAACGCAAATAAAACACGAGTTCCAGATGACTCATCATTAAAATTTAATCTATAATAATGTGGATTATTATTTTCATCAACTACTTCATGATCTAATTCTATGTTTACATTAGACATTTTAAAAGTTCCATTTGTTCTAGCAATAGGAGGAATAAACATATCCATCATTGTACTATCCATATCTTTTTCTTCATAATCAACGTGTATATCTTTAATTAATATATCTGCTTCTTTTAATAATTTTAAAGCGAATTCTTTTAACCCTTTGTTATCTTCACTATATTCTTTCAAATCTCGATCAGAAATATTATCAAAAGAGTCATATGTGTCTATCACATTGTTAAACCACAAATATGGATCTTTCGTTTTTTCATAATTCCAGTTTGTTGCAGTTGATAGAAATAATTTATTTTCTGTATTTTTAGATTTCAATGATTCCAATTTATTTTTATCGCTATTAAATTCATATATATTTGTTTTTGTTCTTGTAAATATATTAGTTGGCTTCTGCGTATAATAAGCATCTAATATTTCATCATATATTTTGTTTTCGTCTGCACTAAAAAAATATCTATATTTTATATCATTTATCGTAAAAATAAATTCAAATTCACTAGGTTTATTTTTAGTCGTTTCATCAAATAAAAATGGTTTTAAAAAATTCCATTTGCCTCCTACCGAAATAAAGATAGAATTTCTTACCATAAGTATTGCGCAAGTAAAAGCTTTTAATAAATTTGATTTACCTGAAGCATTTGCTCCATATATAGAGACTGTTTTCAGCAAATTAAGTCCATCTTTAGCAATTACGTTGTCTAGATTTTCATCTCCGTTTCCTTTTTCCATAGATAACGTTACTTTATTTTTAAATGATAAAAAGTTTTTAACACTAAATTCAATAAGCATAACTATCCCTCCAATAACATTATACTTTATTTTAGATAAAAATATAATTATTTTTGCTGTTTTTGTAATTTTTTCACAAATTTGTTATTAATATCGTATATATTAACTAATATTATTTTGTTTGTCAACAAGAACTTTATACTTTTAATTTTATTTTAAAATATATTTTATCTAACATTTCATTCGATAGTTATTGTCGTATTTTTATATTATCAATTCCAATTTTTCCATCAGCTTTTTAAAAGTAACTGGTGTAATTAAATTTTTATTGGTTATCAAATACATTTCATATAATAAGGGATTGCTATTTATATTTTTAATAGTTTATTCCTCTATTAATTTATTATATTCTTGGTAAAGATTTGAATTATAATTAATAATATTATCATGGGCTAAACGATAGACAAAAAAGCTCTCAATAACATCTAATTTTTGTATATCATTATATAAGTTTTTATTTTTTTGATAATATTTTTCTTCAACCATCCAATTTAAAGCTGTTTGATCGGCTTTTATTTCATAGTCTTCTTTATCAGTATTTATCACATCACTTACTATGCTTCCTTTTTTAGCGCGATTAAAATCGCTTTTACAATGGGCTAATTCATGTAATAAAGCAAAATAAATATCAGCATATCTTTTATTTTTAGTTGTAATATATATAGCTGGTTTATCATTTAGTACTTTAAATGCTCCACGTATTTTAGAACCTTTTAAATCATCTTCTATAGCTAAATAAATACCATTATTATTAAATACTTTAATTAATTCATTTTTATTAAATAAATTATTTTTAGCACATTTACAAATATGATCAACAACTATATTAATGTTATCTTTTTTATATTCATGAACATCTTGTTCTATAACTAATTTATAACATCTTTCTAACCATAAAGCTAGTAATTCTGGTTTATCATTTTTACTTTTATAAAATATAGTATTATCTTTTTTATATAAACTTTCTGGATTAATTATTCTTAAATATTTTAATAAGCCTCTAGCAATACTATAGTCATTATCAATGTCTGCAAATTGATAATCATATTTCTTAGAAAATTCTTTATAATTGAATTTATTAATAAACTCTTTTATAGTTAGATTATTATTTTGTAGAAAATTAGAAATATTTTTTTCCATTTTAAAATTAGATTCTACATTTTCTATATAACTAACTGGTATTTCAGTTACAAAAGAGATGTTATATATCATATTTTGAGATAACTCTACTTTACCATTTATTATATCTATTAAATTTTTAGGTGTAGTATTTATTCTTTCAGCAAATTCTCTTTTATTTATTTTTTTAAATTCTAGAAATTCGTCTAGTTGACGACCAAACTTATTCATCATAATATATCACCTTTTCTTTACTAAAATCTTGATAATGTTTAAAACTTACAAAGACTAAATAAATATACGAAGTATCATTATCGTTAGGATAAACAATTAATCTTATCTTTCCACCATTCTTGCATAAATTAAATGAATAAAAACAATTATTACTATGCTTTAATCTTTCAAAACCATACATTGCTGATATTGGATTTGATACTAATGATTCAAAATTTTCATTATTTTCTATAAGTTCCCCAATTATTCTTAAGTTGTCTTTTTCTTTAATATGTCTGTTTAATTTTTTTACTGTATTATCATAGCTCTTGGTGTTAATGATTTTCATTGTTACCTCCTTAATTTTATCTCCTTTCTTAATACATATATTAACATATAAGTTAATATATGTAAAGATAATTATAATATATTGTTAAAGATTTTTTATTTAACCATTTCAATTTCTAATTCTTTTATAAAGAACTTATTTTATCAATCATAACTTGAAAATATGAAAACTCTTCTATACTACTTGCTGTGTCAATATTTATTTTATTATTTTTTTATGCTTTCATAATTTTTCCATCAACTTTTTAAAAGCAACTGGTGTAATTAAATCTTTATTAGTTACCAAATACATTTCGTATAATAATGGATTATTATCTATACTTTTTAATAATTCTAAATTTTTTATGAGGATTTTTTTCTTCTAAGTATGTGGTAATAGTATTTTCTTTAAAACCTAATACTAGCGATAATGGTTTTTCATCAATATTATATTTTTCTCCCCTCTACTTATTTTATTATAGGTCTTATTATTATTTCCTTTTATTAAAAAAGTACTAATTAAATATTAGTACTATAAATGTATTTAACAACTTTTTATATAAAACATACTTATAATATTTAAATTATAAATAGTGCAATATTCCGTTGCCTTCTTCAATGCACTTTTCATTTACTACAATTCCCGTTTCTATATCATAAACATGTTTTACATGACCATATGAATATATATTTTGGCTATGATTAATATTTCCCGTAAGAGATAATGAATCACTATGATTCTTATAGAAATCTAATGTAGTTTTTATTGTTGTCTTTTTCCTATATGCACAACTAGATATATAAATATTATCAATTATATTATTAACATAATATTCCATCATTTCCCTTTTACAGCCATGATGAGGGATTTTTAAATAACAAATATTATTTGGTATATAATACTCATCTAAATCTCTTAATACGTTGTCTGTGCAGTCACCCATAAATAAAAAAGTGTTATCGTTAAATGTTACTTTCAAACAAATACTAAAATCATTTTTAAATTGATTATAATTAACGTTGGTAGAGTTAAGCATTATTGAATCCGAAGGAGTCAATGATTCGATTTGTAAAACATAGGTTTTTGTTCCAACTACGAATTCCCATCTTAACTCATGACAATTAATTTTTTGATTAAAAAATATATTGTTTGGAATTTCGCTTCTTGAATATCCATTATTTAGTAGATTTTTTAGTGATGCGTTAATTTTTATTATTTCTTTAGTTTGAATTATATTTGAATCTTTAAAGTTTGGTAGCATAATCATTGTATGATTATCGCAGAATTCGTCGATTATTTTACTAATTGCTGTTATGTGATCTAAATCAGGATGACTTATACATAAGAAATCTATTTTTTTATTAATGCCGTATCCTAATTCCTGTAAAATTAACTTTGTTTTATTATGTTTTTTATAGCAATAACAATCTATTATACCGCACCATAATATTTTACTAAATTCATCGGTCACTGATAAAACTAACGATTCACCATCCGATTAAATCAATATTTAAAAATATTCTTGTGCCTATTGTTTGTATTGGAAATCTTTTCATTTTAAAATATATTTTGCATATGGTATATCGATGGTTGATACATATTTTGAAATAAACTTTTTTTCTTCCTTTTTACCAAACTTATTTTTTTTAAAATAAACAAATTCAGCCACGCTCTTCTTATCTTCATTATTTTTATTTTTTAAATAATTGTAGTTATTAATCGTTTTCATTGTACTCAACTCCATATACTATATTATCATCAATTTCTTCATCTTTTTTTAACATTTTTATCATTCGATCATTAAGTAAGTTTATATACAAACCAAAACACAAATTATTTTCTTTATCGATAAATTCTTTTTTATTGTCAAAAAATAGATCTTTTAAAGTTTTTACATCAGTTAAAAATATATCTATATCAAATGCAATTCTTTTCACTAAGTTGTTATCCATAGTTCCAATTGATGAATGTGTGATAAGATTAACATTAGTATTTTCTTTTGCAAATGCATATTTTTTCTCGGCGATAAAATTATCACTATTTTCTAATAAATCATTGCAATCGGCATTAAAATATTTATCTTTTACATAATCATCTATTTGCGCATCTATTTTTAAGAAAAAATCATTAAATTTTCTCAATTCAAATCTATTGATAATAATTGAATTTGCCGATAATACTTCTAATGCTTTTAAAAAAATTTCTTCATAATCTTCAAACTTATAATATTTAATCACTTGATTAATATCAATTGCACAGAACTGTCTATTAAAAACAAATTTCATTTCTATATTTTTATTTTCGTCATATTTATAATATTCATAAGATTTAACTTTGCTCTTTTCTTTAACATTTATAAACTCATTAATATCTTGAATAGAAGAATCATTCATTTGAATATCTATATTCCTTATAAATGTTTGCATAGTATCTGTAAAATAATCATTGTCTAATAAAAATAAATTAGCAAGTTCATTATTAATTACATCAACTTTATCATCAGGAATAGGAACATAATCAATTCTAATAATAACGTTGTTTGTTAAATGTTTGTTAAAGTCAGTGCGTGAGTATCTCATAAAACCACCTATTAATTTAATTATATATTATATTTTATGCTTTTTAAATAATTTTTATTGAATGTCTAAACCTTTATAATAATTGTTTACTAATTCAATATTTACTTTCAACTATCTATTCTGTGTTATTTTATCATAAATTATTGCTTTTTATAAATCGTTTTAGATTTATTACACTAATTCGAAAATTAATTTTTTGTCACGGAAATCTTCTCCCCTCTATTTATATTTTTATAGGTCCTATTATTATTTCCTTTTAATAATTTTAAAAAAAACATAAGTTTATTACAAATTAATTGTTAGTAAACTTATGTTTATATACTTTTTACATAATTATTAATTTTCTTTATTAATATTTAAATAATTATCAATTATTTTATCGTACTCAGATGGTTTAATAGATTCTATTCTAAGTAGTTTATATAAGTCATCTGTATTATTTATATTTGATTTAATAAAGTCTTCTAAAAACTTTATTGAATCATGCTGAATAATATTAATAGTTGATATAGCTTCAATAGTACTAGGAATATCATCATATAATTGATTATAAATATTTTTATACTTAGTCTTTAAATTAGCAGTAGATTCTAAAATATTATTTAAAGAAAAGTCTTCTCCTATACTAATTAAAGCACTTTCTATTAAATTAAAGTTATAACCAAATAACTTATTTTTTATTACATATTCATAAAATTGATTATATTTAGAATCTATTAAAAAACTATTTTGTTTGAATTCTGTGACAAAACTTTTTAAATTATTTTTTAATAGTTCATAGTTATTACAGAAGATAGATTCTATATCATCAACATTTTCAAAATACTTAGTTAAAGTTGATGGTGTTATATCTGTACCTTTTCTAGCATAAGATACTGTATAACACATTAACTTTTTATATACTTCTTTATCTACTTCAATATTATTTAAAGTAATATAATCAACAATGTTATCTAAATATTCTTGAGAATTAAATAAAATATTTATATTATATTTTTCTAAATAAAATATAAATTTTATTTTATGAGAAGATATATTATTATAGAATATTTTTAAATATTCTTTAGAATCTATTGCTAATAGTTTTTGAAATAAATCTTTTATACATACTGAATCATACATAAAATCATATGTGACTAATGATTCTAAAACATTATCTGGATTATCTATTTTTTTATTAAAATTAAAGGTTTCTTTACTACCATCAATAATTCTTTTAACTATCTCTTCATCATTTAAAGTTAAATATAAAGAATGATTCTTTATTATAAGATTTTTATAATCTCTTTTAATACTTTCTGTTCTTAACATTCTTTCTTCAAAACTATTAAGTATTAAATCTCTTTCCTTTATACCTACTTTATATTTATTTGGAATACTAGATTTAGGTATAGCAGTTAAATCATCAACTAACTGAATAGTAGTTTCCATATTATAATTAAAATTAATCTTGGCATTTTCTATTTTATCTAAAGCTTCTTGATTTTCTGGATTTTCTGGATGCATTTTTAATTGATATTTTATTTTATCTTTAATATTATTTTTCCTGTTATCACTCATTTCTTTTTCTTTTTCGATAAAGTCATTAGAAAAGAAATAACTTATTAAACCTCTACCTGATTGTAAAATATCAAATCTATCTGGATATAATATTTTATAAGCGCATAAAAATAATAAAGATTTTTTATCATCATCCTTTATATTATTTATATCCTTATAGACAATATATTCGTTTACTATATCATAAATAACACGAGGATTTGGAATAAAACGACATATTTCTTTTACAACCATTTTATCTAATTTTAAAGACTTGTATTCCTTTAAAAAGATTTCTTCAGAAGTATTAACACTTGAATAAGGAACAATTGGTAAAATAAAGTCAAAGAACTTAGTTCTTAATTCAGCATTTTGAAAAATAGTATCTGATACAGCATAAATAAATTGAACTGTTTTATCTTCATTTTTTAAAGCATTATTTAATATAGTATTTATTTCTTTTAATTTAGAAAATATTAATTGATCTTCATTTAATCTATCAATATCTTCATATACAACTATACTATAATTAGTTTGCATAAAGAAATGAATTAATTCATCTATGTTTCTATTTAAAATAGATATTTCACTTTCCTCAGTTGTTAATTCTACATCATTTATTTTAACTGTTTTAATAGATAAATTATTATGAATACTTTTTATAATAAAATATACTGGTATATAGATAATACTCATTAATAATGAATATAATATTGTTAAATATTTATTATTACCTATTATATTAGTTATAGTATTAATATTTAATGTTTCAAATATAATTATAATAAGTAATGTTAATAATACAGAAATAATAGTATTAATTAAAAATATTCTATTATAATTATTATCTATTCTTTTTATACGTGATAAAGGTAGTTTATGGGGTCTTACATTATATAGTATTTGTTGTAATATACTGGTTTCTATTAAATCTATTTTATTATCATTTTTTGTATTTGTTTCAATATAAGAAGCAAGACTTACATATATAACATTATTATTTTCTTTAAAAAAGGTTTTTAATATACTACTTTTGCCTGCACCATAAGCACCAGTTACAGCAATATTTTTATTAATTATATTATTTGTTATATCTCTATCATTTAATACTTTATCTAAATATATTCCATATTTATTACTATCTTCAGCTTCTATTGTAGGAGCTAAAGACTTTAAATAAGATTTCTTTTCTTGTTTAATAATATTTTTCTTTTTAGAAAATAACATAAACCCACCTCTAATTTTAAGATTTATAATAACATATATTATTTAATTATTAAACAAAAAAATCATACATTTTTGTATGATTTAATTGTTTCTAAATAAATCTCTTGAATATACTTTTTCAATAGAATCATTTAATTCTTCTTCTAATCTATTAGCTATAATAACATCTGAAGTATTTTTAAAAGTTTCTAAATTATTTTCTACTTTATACCCTTCAAAAGTATTATCTTTTATAGTAGGTTCATAAATTTGAATTTCAATACCTTTATCCTTAATTTTAGCCATTACGCTTTGTATAGCACTTGCTCTAAAGTTATCTGAACCACTTTTCATAGTTAGTCTATATACACCTACAACTTTAGGATTTTTCTTAGCTATCATATTGGCAATGTGTTCTTTTCTTGTATCATTTGATTTAACTATGGCTTCAATTAAATTTTGTGGGACATTTTTGTAATTTGCTAATAATTGTTTTGTATCTTTAGGTAAACAATATCCGCCATATCCAAATGAAGGATTGTTATAATGAGTACCAATTCTTGGATCTAAGCATACACCATCAATTATATCTTTTGTATTTAAACCATTTAATTCAGCATAAGTATCTAGTTCATTAAAATAAGATACTCTTAAAGCTAAGTAAGTATTAGCAAATAATTTAACTGCTTCAGCTTCTGTTGAATCCATATATTTTATAATAATATCTTCTTTTAATGCTGCATCTTTTAATAAATTAGCAAATTCTTCTGCTCTTTTACTTTTTTCACCAACTATAATTCTTGATGGATAAAGATTATCATATAATGCTTTTCCTTCTCTTAAAAATTCTGGTGAAAAGAAAATATTATCTATATCATATTTTTCTTTCATATTATTAATAAAACCAACTGGAATAGTAGATTTAACTACCATAGTAGTATCTATGTTCATACTTTTTACTTTCTTAATAATATCTTCTACACTTGAAGTATCAAAATATCCTTCTACTTCATCATAATTTGTTGGAGTACTAATAATAACAAATTTAGCTCCATCAAAAGCTTCTTTATAATCTAAAGTTGCTTTTAAATTTAATTTCTTATTTTTAAAGAAATCTTCAATTTCATCATCTTTAATAGGTGAAATACGATTATTAATCATTTCAACCTTTTCTGGAATTACGTCTAAAGCTACTACTTCATTTTTTTGACTTAATAATGTTGCTAAAGATAAACCAACATATCCTGTTCCTGCTACTGCAATTTTCATATAATCCACTCCTCAATTCTTTTATTGCTTTGTAGTTTAAATTTTAATACCATCTGCACTATGACATATATGTGCAGAATATTTACCTTTTAAATTAGGATAAATATTTAAATATTTTTCTTCGACGCTTTTAAAAATTTCATTTGAGTATTTTGGATCTATTAAAGCTAAACAACAACCTTTAAATCCTGCACCAGAAAATCTAGTACCATATACTCCTTTAGTTTCCTTTAATATTTCATATAATTTAATCATTTCTGGAGCAACGGTTTCCCAATTTGTTATTGTACTTTGACCAGATTCTGTAACTAATTTTCCAAATTTTTCTATATCACCTTTACGATATAATTCTATTCCTAATTTAACCCTTTTTATTTCTGAATAAAAGTGGCTAGCTCTTTTTGAAAAATTAGACGGTAAATTATCTTTGTACTTTTCATATATTTGATAAGGTACATCTCTCATATTAGTTTCTGTAAATTTACCATATTCCATACCACTTATTGCTTTTAAGTAATATGCAGCTGCTCTTAATTCATCAATTCTCATATTATATTTTTTTGGATCTAAACTTTTTTCTAAGCCAGAGAAAAATATTCCAATGATATATGGTTTCATATTTGATGGAGTATCAATAAGTTCATATGTTTCTGTTTTCATATCCATATAAAGTAATTTGTTTTTTTCAGCATATATTTCACAATATTGGTTAAATACACCATTAGAATCACCAACATAATCATTTTCTGCTTCTTTAGCTATTTCAATTAAATCATTATTAGTTAATTTAACATTATTTAAAAAAGCTAAAGCATTAATAAAAGTTATTATTAATGAAGCAGAACTAGATAAACCACCTATTGGTAATTCACCATCTATAACTGCTGCCATACCATATCTTAATGGGAATCTTTTTTGAAGAGCAATAGTTGCTCCTCTTAAATAATCTGCCCAATCATTTTGTTTTTCATTAGGAGCTGCTAAGACATGCCATTGAGCACGTTTAGGGAATTGTAAAGATTCTAATTCAATAACACCATTAGTTTTCAAACTATAAGCAATATGAATTCCTTTATCTATAGCAAATCCTGTTGTAATGCCTAAGTTATAATCAACATGAGCTCCTAAAGGACAAATTCGATATGGTGTAAAAGTAGTATACATAGGTTCTTTTTTGTATTTCTTTTTAAAAGTATTGACAACTTTCTCTTCACCATTATTAGATGTGTAAGAAATAGTTAAGTTACCTTCTTTTTTTGTTGTTTCTTCAAATTCCTTAGTTCTTTTATCCAAAGGTTTTAATGCATCACTAGGAATTAACCATGTTTTTCCTACTTTTCTAGCACCAGCAATACGTTTATCACGGCATAAACCAGTTATTTTTCTTTCTTTCATATGCCATTTTTTACTTACTTCATGTATTGATATATACTCCATATAATCACCACACAAAAGTCATTATATGACAAATGATACTAAATGTCAAATTATTTTTTGATATTAAATAAAAATATGTAGTTTAAAAAAATAAGAGAATTTTAATTATTTAATAAAAAAACCTATAAAAAGTTCAAACTTTATTATAGGTTAATTATTTAGTTTTTTCTTTTAAATATTTTCTCAATATTTTCTAATATAAGTTTATCTTTAGTTATTAAAGCATAACTTAAGCATAGAATTCCCCAAAATATCATACCAGTAAGCACTTTTACTACTATTCTTAAAATAGATAAATTTATAAATACATTTATGTAATTTACTATTAAAATCATTAGCACTGAAATTATTATATAAGGTAATGATGTTATAAAAGTATTTTTAAAATCTATTAACTTTCTAGCATCTATTATATATATTACACTAACTATAACGCTTGTTACTAGCGTGGCGAATCCTGCTCCTGCTGCTCCATATTTTGGAATTAAAAGAAGATTTAAAATGACATTTATTATTGCACCAATTGAAACAGCCGTTAAATATACTTTATCTCTTTCTTTTGGAAGTAAATAATGTGTTCTTATTATATCTGAGAATGCTTTAGCAATTATTGCAAAAGACATGATTATAATTATATTTCCACATTCAGCAAAATTTTTGCCCCAAAAAATTATGGAAAAGTCTTTGGCAATAGATGCTACTCCACAAGCTATTACAGATGATAAAATAAATGAAAAACGTAATGATTTTGAAAAATAATTTTGAAAATCTTTTGTATTTCCATTAGCTATTAAATAAGACATTTTTGGAAGCATAACAGATCCTAATGCTAATATGAATCCTTCTGGAAATTCTATTAATTTATAAGCATTTTCATAATATCCGAGTTGTTCCATTGAGCTCATTGCTCCAATCATTATTTTATCCATTATATTATATATTGATAATGCTATGACTGACAAAAACAATACAAGCATCGGTTTAATATGTACTAATACATCTTTAATTGAAAATTTATAACGTTTGACATATTTAGGTAGAAAAAACCACATAGAAGCATTGCCAAATAAAGTGCCAAGAGCAAGTATTAAAACATATTTCCATAAATCTGTTCCTGTTTTTACAAATACAAATATGCTAATAGCAGTTAAAATTTTTACTAAGGCATTTCTTGTTACTGTAAGTTTAAATTTTTCCATTCCAAAGAAAAACCAACTTACATCCATTAATTCTGCAATTAAATATATAGACTGAATTAATGATATGATTTTATTTTTTATAGGGAAAAGAATTATAAAAATTATATAAAGAATAATAATAAAAACTGACAACATGAAGTGAAGTGCATATAAGCTAGAAAAAGCTTTATCCACTTCTTTTTGACTACTTCTAGATTTAGCAATTAGTCTATTTCCATAGTTTGTTATACCTAATGTAGCAAAGATTTTAAAATAATATACAATCGAATATGTATAAGCATATATTCCTATACATTCAGCACCAAGAACTCTAGATATATATGGAGATGTTATAAATGGTAATATAGATACTAAAATTTGATATGCAATTTGGTATCCTAAATTTTTCTTTATACTCGACATATGTACCACTCCATTTTAAAGTATTATTAAATTTTTATCATATTTCCCCATTCATCTAAAAATTCCTGTTTAATTGTATTATTGATTCCACCTCTTGGAGTAAAAGTAAGTTCTCCAAAATATATTTTTCCATCTATATTATATAGGTCAACTCTTACAAATTTAAAATCTTCAGATAATTTTTCTGCTATTTTAATCATTTCATTAAAATTTTTAGGTTTATTAAATTCTCCGTCTTGCGCCTTTTTTGTGCAATTCATTTTTTCCCAATTTAAATCATAATATACTTTTTTTACCTTTGTATCTCTATCACCACATACTAATAAAAATTTTGCTTTCCCATTAAAACAAAATATTTTATAATCCGTTGGCATTATTTTCTTTTCTTCTTCTAAATATTCTTCGCAAATAATGCATGGTTTTATTTTACTATATTGATATTCCAACGTTTCTTTAGCATAATTTTTGGACAGAGACTTATCTAAATTTTTAATAATACTTTTTTCTTGATTTGAATCCATATTTTTCTTATCTATTATATATACTGATCCACATCCATTGTTTGGTTTTAGTACACATTTATTAGGTAATTCTTTAAAATCGATTTCACTAGCTTTATTATATTTTTTATATAATTTAGTTAAATTATTTTCTAATCCTTTACTTTTTACATATTTTCTAACAAGATATTTATCTGCACATTCAGTTTCTTTTTCACTAAATTCAGCTAACATTAAATACATTATTTTTTCATTAAAATCTTTAGGATTATTTAAATCTAATTTTTTACCTGTAGAAATTCTATATCTAATCTTAGTTACTATTTTTCTTGGAAAATAGTAAAGTATTGTTTTTATCATTTTTTTCATAATATTCATCCTCTTTTTATATTATTGTTTCTACTCTCATGATTAATTGATTTATAATATTCATTTATTATATGAAAAATATTTTAAATTAAAAATTTTATTCATTAGGTTTGATAACTTACATTTACTTACAATGTACATAAATAGTAGTGGTAAAGTAAAACTTATTAAAAAACATATAATCATTATGATAATTGAGTTCATAAAATTTAAACTAAGAAATTTTAAAAGTAAAATTCCTACGAAGCCACAGCAAAATGGTTGATGTAATAGATATATGTTATAAGAATTTTTCCCGAGATATTCCAGCATTTTGTTACTATTCAAAGTATATGATATATTAATAATTGATAATATTAAAATATAACTAATTATATATATTCTAAAATTGTTAATTATACTATAAATTAAGGTATTATTACTTATACTTTTTTCAAGAAAAATAAAGAAAATACTTAGAAGTATACTTCCTAATAAGATATAAACACCATTATTTTTTTTCGTAAATTTTTCATTTTTTTTAAATAAAATACCTAAATTAAAGAAAATCAAAAATCTAAATATAAAACTTATTAAAAATATTTTTTTAAAAATAATATATAATGTGAAAGAAATAACTATTAATATGTAATACTTTTTAAAACTTTCTTTTTTTATGATTCTGTTGTAAAAATAAATAATAACATTTATGAAAAACAAAACATAGATAAACCATAAATGAAAAGAATACGGATTATTGCCGGAAAAACTTTGAAATAAATAATAATAAAATGGTACACGTTGATTACCTAATACATTTTTGAAATAAGGTATTAGACTAGCAGAATAAAATAATAAATAAATAATAAGTGTGTATGCAATCCAAGGTACCAGTAATGTTTTTATTGCTTTAATTAGTTCATTATTTTTTTTATTTTTATTATTATAGTATATATAACCAGATATAAAAAAGAATAATCCCATATGAAATGTATAAATGATTTGATACATATATTCAATCGATAAAAAAGAAACTCTCATTTCATCTCTAGGTGAATGTCCTAAAACTACTAATATTATTCCTATTCCTTTTGCGATATCTATCCATTTAATTCTTTGATTAGATTTTACAGCATTCATATTTTTACTCCTTTTTATATACAGTATTAAAATTATATTGTTTCTTTTTTAAAACTATTACCGTGTAGCAAAATTCCTAGATAAAGTAAAGGTATGTTTACTACAATTGACGAAAAATATGCTTCAGTCAATGTATATATAGCTATACTTACAAATACAGCTACAGAGTAGGTATCATTTTTTTCTTTAAAATACATTAATAATTTACTCATTGAAATTATAAATAATACAAAAAATATTATTCCTTTATCATATAGCATGCTAATATAACCCCAGTCTGTAACAATATTCGGAAAACCAAACAAGGGAAATCCGTGAGTATTAATTGTGTTAATTGCTGTTATTACTCTAGATGCTAAGGTTGTGTATTTTAATAAAATAGTAAACTTGGAAAAAGAAAAACATATAATCAAGCTAATCATAGCGCCTATTATGTAACTTCTTTCTGAAAACCAATAAATCATTCCTTTTATACTATCATTCCATTTCCTAGAATATAACCAAGTTATTAATAATAAGGATGTAGTAACTAAGAAACCAGTTCTAGAATTTGTATATCTAAACATCCAGTAATTAATCAAAAACATAATAATATAATGAATAACTTTTATTTTATTTTTATATTTCAATATTATTAAAGAAAAAATAACAAACACCATAGATTGTGTAGCATTTGGATGTATATATCCTAAAGCATATCTAACAGTGTGAACATTTCCTGAATCATATCTTATTAACATTTGTTTGTCTATGATACCATTGAGAGCAAGAGTTACTTTAACAATAAATAAACTTGCCAAGATTAATAAACTATAATTTAAAACTTTTTTTATATCTATTCCTTTTAACGAAGTTATTGTTATTGTCAAAAGAAGGGCTGCTGCATCTTTACTGAAATACCAAATAGTAATACCTAATACATTTAAGAGTACAGTAACCATTAATTCTTTTTTTGTCCATTTAGTAATAAAAAGTTTTAAGGCTGCAAAAATGACAGCTGAATATGTCATATATATATAAATTGTATCTTTGGAATTTAAACCTAATCCTTTTCCTACTAACAAGATACTCCAAAAAATATAAAATATAAAATTTTCTATATTTGTTTTTCTTTTTGTCAACAATATCACCTCGCCAAATTTGTAAAAGTATAATTATTTATAAATATAGTCTTATTTTTCAACTATAAAATAAATATTATTATACATAAGCAAATTTTTCCCTATTTTATTCTAAAGTACATATTTTTTAATAATATTTATTTTAAGTATTATAAATACTCAAAAAATTTACAACTATAAAGATTTTAAGTATGGTATTGCATATGCAAATATGAAGAATAAACTTAATAATATACTAAATACAGCATATACGTATAAAAGATTATGAGTTTTTCTATCTTCTTGTTCATCTTTTTCTGTATTTGGACGGACATGAATTTTTTCAACAAAACGAATATTCTCTTTTGTTGCTTTTTTAACTAAACTTCCTATTACAATACCTACTAAACTTAGTACTAGACCAATAAAGAAAGGATCTAAATAAATAGGTAATGTGATTCCTTTAATTGCTGATATTGTTTTAGGAATTACGCATCCTAAGAAACCTAAAAGCATTCCCCAGAAAGCACCTGATTCACTTATTTTTTTACTCCAAATACTTACTATAGCAACAATTCCCCAAGAACTAGCTATAACTGTTCCACCAAAATACATAATCCAAAAGATTTGTGGTGGATTAAAAAATGCTAAAATTAGGACGATGATACTAACAAAGCACATTCCGATTCTTGATACTTTTAAAGCTTTTTCTACTGGTGCATCATTGTATTTTGTTATTATATCGTTTGTTAATGATGAACCTATTAATGATAAGAAAGTTGACGCTGAAGATATTCCTGCTGATAGAATTCCAGTTAATAAAATTACACCAATAATTGTTGGCATACAATTCATAGCAGCCCAAATCATTGCTGTGCTTGAGTCATTTAATCCTGGATTTATTTTATATATAAATGCAGCTGAGAAATATAAAGCCATTGTTACTACTGTAACTCCTATAGAAGCCCAGATAGACGATCTCATTATTGTATGTTCATTTTTAGCCATAAGATATCTACTTGTTTGCCATGGGCTAATCATTACTACAATTGCCCATACGATTCCATAGGTAATAGCCCAAATTAGATTTTGTACTCCTGTAGGATATAAATAACTTAAATTATTAGTCCATGAAATTATTCCAGGATTTGATGATGATGTTGCTAATGTTGAAATTGCTTCAAACCAACCACCAGCATGGCTAACTATGAAAGGAACTCCAATTAAAGCACCACATAAGAATACTAAAAACATAATAGTATCAGTTATTAAAACTCCTTTTGAACCTGAATATACAGTAAATATTGTAAATGAGAACCAAGCAATTAAAACAGCCCATTTGTAATCTAATCCTGTAATTGTTGACATTAAAGTTGAAACACCTTGAATGGCAGATAATAAATATGCAACTACTGCAACAATTAAAGTTATTGAAGCTAATTTACGAACTCTTGATGAATTAAATCTTTTACCAAAAAATTCAGGAATTGTATTAACTTCACTTCTCCTAATATATTTTCCAAATAATCCTGCACCATATACATAACCTGAT
This sequence comes from uncultured Bacilli bacterium, assembly GCA_947625535.1. GTDB lineage: Bacteria > Bacillota_I > Bacilli_A > RF39 > UBA660 > Coprovivens. The sequence goes on along the minus strand of CANQOR010000009.1, from coordinate 26,962 downwards.
GCTTGCAAAATTCCAACAATAACTATACCCATGAAAAATCCACTATAGACTTCTCCTGTATCTCCTAAAAATGCTCCTGTGCTTAAGAAAGAAGCAATTAATGATCCTACAATTAAAATAGTAGGAGCTTTTCTACCAGCGACATAGTAGTCATCTGTATTTTTTACTTTGCGACCAGCTATTACACCAACAAGTATAAAAACAACTATTGCTATAGCTACTCCAATAGCATACATATTATTCATTTTTTATTTACATCTCCTTTTCTTTTTGTATTCTTTTCAGGCTTAGTGAAGATACCATAAAAAATAGCGCCCATAAAAAACCATAAGCCAAAGCAAATTGATAAAACTATTTCCATATTTTCCCACTTATCTTTCTAACAAATATTGAATAAATTCTTTTGCCTTTGTGACCAAAAACTTTACCGATTTTTTTCATTCTTAAATTTCTTTTTACGGCAATATCAGGTAGTAAAAATGTCATTTTAGAATCCACCTTAGTACTACAAGGATTGCATACACCACAAGGCTTACCATCAATTGGAGTGTAACAAAACCATATATTTTTTATTACATCTTCGTATCCCCATTTTTTGATATCTTCAACCATTTCTAAATTTGTCTTATCAAAAATAGGCAATCTTAAGTTCCCTAATATTAAATTTAATTCTTTTGAAGAATTATCTTTATCAACTATATATCCGTCATCAGTCTTTATTAATTTACCATGATTTAATATTGAATTTCTAACTGGTGCATGTTCTCCTAAAGCTTTTTCTATACAAATTTCTAGTCCGTTATATTGCAATGCTAAACGTGCTAACCACTCATGTTGTGATCCCATCTCTGCTTCTTCTTTAAATAATTGATAGGCTTTTTCTATTTCTTCATTTTTAGGAATATCTTCTAATTTTATTTTTTTTATAGGCAAAATTTTTGCTTTTGTTTTTTCTTTTTTAGAAAGCATATCTAATATTTTTTCTCTAGCTTTCTCTTCATATTTAATAGAAGATCTTCCTGGATCTATAACATACATTGGTTGTATTACTACATCTCTCATAGATAATTCTATTAATCTATATGTCGAATCAAATCCCCCAGTCCATAATAAATTATATATATTTGAATTTTCTCCTTTTTTCATAACTCAACACCTTTTCTATTAGTATCTAAATTAATTTTTTGATATTATTTTTTCAAATTCTTTATAATATCTTTTCCCAATATCTTTCCATAAATAATTTGACTTTATCTTTTCTTGAGCTTTTTTACCCATTGTATTACTTAAATCTTTTTCATAAATTAACTCTTTGACCTTATTAAACCAATTTTCTATTTCAAAATTGTCCATTACAATACCATCTTTTTCATTTTCGACGACATCTAAAGGACCTGCTGCTTTATATGTTATTACAGGTGTTCCAAAATACATTGATTCTAATAATACCATTCCAAATATTTCGTATCTGGTAGGCAAAATAAAGAGACTACTTTCTTTATATAATGATTGAAGTTCACTTTGAGGCAATTTTTCTATAAAATGAATATCTTTTAATTTTAAAGATTTGGCATATTCCTTTGTCTCTTCTAACATAGGTCCACTACCAACATATACTAAACTTGTATTTTTATATTCATCTTTAATTTTTTTGTATAATTTCATACAAAAAATAGGTTTTCTTCTTTCTTCAACTTTACCAATATATAGTAATATTTTGTGATTTTTTGGAATATTTAATTTTTCTCTATAATCTATGTCTTTATTTTTTTGAAAATTTGATGTTTCTAACCCAACAGGAATAACTGTTATGTTTTTAAATTTTTTAGAAAGAAGATATTCTTTAGCTGAGTTTGTTTTTGCTATACAATACTTTGTATTTTTTCTTAAAACAGGCAATATTAATAAATCATAGAAAAATTGTATTACTCTTTTATATGTTTCTGGATAATTTTCATACATTCCTTGCCATAAAATGAATTTTATACCATTTTTTTTACAGTAATTACTAACTAATACAGTTGTTATTTGACTATCATCTAATGCTTCTATGACATCATATTTATTTTTTTTCAAAATAGGAATTAAATCTTTATAATATCCTTGCTGTCCTGGTATTTTAATGCCTTTTAACCAATAGATAGTTGCATTATCATTTTTACCACATTTTTCAGAGTATGTTTCATTTGTATCACTTATCAAAAAGATATCAACAATCATTCCTAATTCTGTTAATATTTTAGCTAAACCAATTTCTTGAACATTGTATTGGTTTTTAGAAACTTTAGAAGAAGCTGATCTAATTAAAGCAACTCTATACATTTTTTATCACCTTACTATTTCTTCATTTGTTTTTTTAAGTCAGCTTCTACAATTTCTTCGCCAGTTTTATTTTTTAATTGTTCTTTAGAAGCTTCAGATAAGCCATTATTTACAACACAATTCATATCACATGTTGAGCATGCATCTAATTCTTCTTTTGTTACTTTTCCATCTCTAAAATCTCTAACTATTTTATTTTCATACATAGAATATTTTTCTTTTTTAAAGAATCTTAAGAATTTATGCTTAATAACCCACCAAGCTGGTACCCAGATATATTTGTGCATTGCTGGAGAAACGGAACCAATCATCCAGCATTGTCTATCACAATGTCTAACTTTATTTCTAACTTTTTCTGCCTGATTTGAATTCCATAATTCATCCCATGATTGCTCATTTAAATTTCCCATTACTTCTTTATCTTTAGTACCATTACATGGCATTACATCTCCATATGGATCAATAAAAAATGTATCAAAAGCCATATCACAAGGAAGTAATCTTTTTTGACCATAAATATAATTTATTAATCCATGATTAAAGTAAGCTCTAAACCATTTTTTAGGTGAATTAGAATTTAAAAGTTCATTTATTAACTTTTCAAATTCTTTAGCAACCATTGGTCTATCATGAATAATATTTTTAGCTTCAACAAAATAAAAACTATTATGTAAAGAAGCAGTTGCGAATTCCATGTTAAGTTCATCTGATAATTTATATAAATCTACCAAATCTTTAGCATTAGCATCTTGAACTGTCATACCAAATCCAACATCTGGATGTTTCATTTCAACTAATTTTTTTAATGTTGAATAACCTTTATTGAAGCCATCTTTTAATCCTCTTATTTTGTTATTTGTTTCTTCTAATCCTTCAATTGATATTCTAATACCTACATTAGGGAACTCTTCACATAATTTAATAATTCTATCAGTAAAGAAACCATTAGTAGATATTACTATACGATCTGATTTTTTATATAGTTCTCTTACTATATCTGGTAAATCTTCTCTTATAAAAGGTTCTCCACCTGTTATATTAGTAAAATACATTTTTGGTAATTTTTTTATTGTTTCTATACTTAATTCTTCTTCTGGTTTTGATGGACATTTATATCTATTACACATAGTACATCTAGCATTACATCTATAGGTTACTATAACTGTTCCATTTAGTTTTTTCTCTGCCATAATTTTCACTCCTATTTTCTATATAACTCCAATGTTTTATTGACAATTTCATCCCAATTATATTTTTTTAAAATATAATCTTGAGATTCTTTTTGATATTTAGCAACTATTTCTTTTTGATTAGATAAGTCTTGTAAAACTTTTTTTAAATCTTTAATATTTGACTTTTTAAATGTAACTCCTTTATCTTCCATTACTGTTGCACATTCTGGAATATCAGATGTTAAGCAACAATTACCATAACTCATAGCTTCTAATAAAGATAAAGGCATACCTTCTAAATCACTAGGTAATACATATACATAAGCATTACTATAAAGTTCTTCTAATTCTTCACCTTTAACAAAACCTGTAAAAATAATGTTTTCATTATTTTTAGCTTTTTCTTTTAGTTCTAAATAATATGTATCTGTATCACTTGCTCCACCGGCAATGACCAATTTCTTTTTGGTATTTATTTGATTGTAAGCATCAATTAAGTAATGAATTCCTTTTTCAGGAACAATTCTTCCTAAGAATAAAAAATAATCATTCTTTTTTAATCTATATTTTTTAGTTATTATATTAGCTTTTAAACTGTTTGGTTTACTTACTCCATTTGGAATAAAGTTTGTTTCTCGATTATAAGTCTTTTTAAAATAATCTTGAACATTCTTACTTAAAACAATTATTTCATCAGCATATTTTGTTGCCATTTTTTCACCAAATTTAATATATTTAGAAGCAAATCCTGTTCCCCATTTAGCTCTTTGCCAATCTAATCCGTGTATGGTAGCAACAATTTTTTTCTTGGAAAAGAATTTAATTATCGGAATCATAGCACAAGGACCTTCAGCATGATAATGAACAACATCAGCTTTAGAAAATAAGATTTTAAAAGTCCCAAAAAATGAAGAAGTCATTGCTGCAAGGCCTTTTTTATCAATTGTTAATACTTCTTTGATTTTTATTCCTTTATATTCTTTTACTTTTTCTAACTTTTCATTTTTATCTAAAACATGTTTACCTCTACGATTGTAACAAGTAACTTCATGTCCAAGTTTTACCATTCTAGTTGCTAGTTCTTCAACTACTACTTCTACTCCGCCTTCACGAAAACCAAGACGTTTTTGCCCAATCATTGCTATTCTCATACCAACACTTCCTTTTGGAGTGATAGCCTTCCCCTCCATAACTATCCTGGTACTATATAAATGTATTAATCAACCGGGGAAAAATTTGATTAATACATTCTTTTCTATTATTATGTATGGCAAATTAATCGACGCACACTATCTGAATATATACATTCGCAAAGGAGGAGAGTCGATTAATTCATACATAATACATTCGATTAAGCAAGTTGAAATACTATATGTACTTTCGTGTAATAAGCCAGGTTGAAGTTTTTATGGAAAAGATAATTTTATTTATTTAGGAGGAAAAAATTATATGTATGCAGTAGGAATTGATGTTTCTAAAGGAAAAAGTACTGTTGCTATTATCAGTACTACAGGAGAAGTAATAGAAGAACCTTTTGAAATAAATCATGATCAAAAAGGATTTATGTTATTACTTACAAAATTAGAAAAATATGATAAAGATGATGTGAAAATTTTAATGGAAGCAACAGGTCATTATCATTTGCCACTTCTCAACTTTTTAATTCAATATGATTATTTTGTATGCATTGAAAATGCATTAATAATAAAAAAATATTGTGATGTAGATTTAAGAAAAGTAAAAAATGATAAAAAGGATTCATTAAAATTAGCTACTTATTGTAGTGAAAAGTTTTACAAATTAAAAAAATTTCATCCATCTGATGAAATTAGAAATCAATTACAATTTTTATCTAGACAATATTCAGAATATATTAGTGTTCAAACAAAATTAAAGATTCAATTAACTAATTTATTAGACAAAACTTTTCCAGGATTAAAAGAAATTATTAATGCTGATAATAGATATCAATTATTACTAGATATTTATGAAAAGTATTCTTATCCTAGTTTAGTATTAGAAAAAAGTAAAACAGTATTTAAAAACGATATTGATAGATTAGCTAAGAAATATAATCATAAAATAGGAAAAGAATTAGGTGAAGCTATTTATGAAATAGCTCCTACTATTATTACTTCTTGTCCTTATGATGAATCTATTCAATTAACTATTAATAGTTGTGTTAATTTACTTAGATCATCTTTAAAAGTTACTAGTGATATTATATTAAAAATGGATAATTTAGCTATGCAATTAGATGAATATAAAATAGTTAGTGAAATGACTGGTGTTGGAGTAAAAACTAGATCTAGATTAATAGCTGAAGTTGGTGATATTAGAAGATTTAAAAATGCTAATGCGTTAATAGCATATTGTGGTATAGATACTCCACCATATCAATCAGGAATGTTTAATGCTACAAGAAGACATATTTCTAAGCGTGGTAATAAATATTTAAGAAAAGTTGGATATGAAGTAACTAAAAGTATTAAATCTTCTAGGCCTAAAAAAGATGATGCTGTTTATCAATATATATTAAAAAAAGAAGCTGAAGGTAAACCTAAAAAAGTAGCTAAAATTGCTGGATTAAATAAATTTTTAAGAATATATTATGCTAGAGTTAAAGAAATTTATAATTAAAAAATACGATTTACAAAAAATCGTATTTTTTTATTCCGTGTAATTTGGCAATTTCATTCCGTGCGTTTTTGTATGACTATAATTTAAGTTAAATTGATGAGGTAAATTTGCCTATTTTACTTATATAAATTATTATATGCAAAGTAATTGGTCAACGTACGCTATCTGAGTTATAACACTCGCAAAGGAGGGAGTTGACCGTCCTATACATGATGCATTCGATTTAGCAAGTTGAAATACTTTATGTACTTTCGTGTCACGAACCAGGATGAAACTATGTAGAAGAGATGGAACCAATTATTATTTTTGTTTGATCTATTTTATATTATTAAAAAAAACGAGGTAAGTCATTATCTCATTTCATTGTGTTTTTAAATTAATAAAACAATTAGGCTTGACAATGGTTAGCAAGTCTCCTTTCGTTGCAAAGCGCAACAAAAAAACATAATATTTATATAAATGTTTACTAAATAATTATAACAAAATATTTTATATTTTTCATAGTATATTATGAAAAATATTTAAATTTACATAATTATTTGCTTTTCTAGTTGTTTACTTTATCATAATTATATTAAATATGCAATTATTTTGTATTGCAAGTTAAAAGAGCAATAATATTGCTCTTTTAGTCATTCTTTTCTTTTTCTAACTTAATATATTTGTCCACATTTTCTATAAAAGACGTTATAAAATCACAATCAATTTCAACTTTTTCATCTTCTTTTGTATTAACATCAATTAAATTATTTAATTCGTCTTCAGATATTTTGTTTATAAAATATCTTTGCCAACAATTGCAATTAGCATTATTTATTTTAATGTAATTTAACCAACTTAATTCAAAATCATCACTTTTTATAACATTCTCTTCTTTAAAATATTTACTTTTTATCTTTTGAATTTTATCTTTTCCTTCATTAAATATATTTACGTATCCTACTCTATAAATTTTAACACCATTTTTTATAAGATATTCCGTAATATTTTTTGTAATTTCGCTTATCATTGATGTATATTCTTCGTTACATTGAATTGTAATATAATAATAATTCCCTATTATATTTAACTTAGCATTTTTATCGAATATAAAAATTGGTGCATTTGCTTCAATTGGAAAGTTTGAGTTTTCGGTAAAAATAATTGGCTTATCTAGTTCAGGATATAGTTCAATTAAACTCCTTGTTATATCAAGTTCATTATATTTGTTACCATCTGCTAAGTAAAGACTTATTTGTGAATTAATTTTCATTTCTTTTCTCCTTTTCTAATTCTTTTAAATATTCTATAGTGTCTTCTTCGGATATTTCTTTATCATATAATTGTTTAGTTAGTGTTCTGTAACTTTTTAATTCTTCTCTATCTTTTTGATCTAAATATTTATTTTCACTGCCATCATATGAGCCATAAACAACATTTGTAGTTGTTTTATCATTATGAATGTTATTTTTTAAATTATACAATGGTGGAAATGTATATGACATTTTTCTGTTTATGTCAAAATTTGTGTCAGGAAATGTAAGATGATTTGGATCTGGATATAGCAGACTTATTATATGATAGTCTAGAAGAACTGCTATAAACCTTGAATCACCTGATATTCCAAATTCTAAAAAGGAACTACCTTCTTCCAATTCTTTTGAATAATCTGTTCTACCGCCATAAACTTTTTTTATAATTTCATTAATTCTTTGTATTGCATCTTCATTTGTCAATAGTTTAAAATGCATTATTTTTTTTAAATCATTTGAAACTATTGTATTATTATAATTCTTTTCACTTAAAATTTTCATCATATAAAACAACTCAGAATTAATATTATCAAAATCTTCTCGAGACCTGTAATTGCTATTAAAAGTAAGGGAGGTGTTAACTTCTGATGTTGTTTTAAAATTATCAAATCTAAACGAATAACTTGTTTCTTTATATTCTTTTTCTTTTGCCGATGGATCTAAACTACTTTTTACTTTTTTAGTCAAAATTAAATACTACTATAATAATTATAAATTTCTTCTAAAGAAATTAACTTATTAGAAGGTTCATTATTATTATAGTTCTTTCTTGCTTCAAGCCATGGGCTTTCATTATGTGTCATTAATTCTAGTTGATCTCCATCGAATTCTCCAAATATTTCTATTATTTCATTAAAAAATTCTTCTAAATCTTCATCAATTGTTTCGTTAAATTCTACTTGTGGTATAGTATCTCTACCATATTGACGATATTTTTCATATAAAGTAGGAAAAACAGGTCCGTGAATCCATGCTTCAGGTTGTTCACGAAACAAAACATTGGTTATATTTTCTGAGTTATCGTTATGGTTAACTATAAACCAGCAATAAGCGTAATAAACTATTTTTTGTAATTTTTTATTAGTCATAATTACTCTGCTTAAAAAATAATTGGCTACTAATTCAATGTTTGTTCTCCAATTCATTCGTATCATCCTATTCTATTTTATTTTATCATAAATTATGATATAAGTGCATAAATTATTGCCTTTTATAAATCATTTTAGATTTATTATACTAATTCAAAAATTATTTTTTGTCAAAGAAATCTTCTCCTCTCTACTTATATTATTATAGGTAGTGATATTAGTTCCTTTTATTATTTTCATAAATAATATTAAAAGGATGACCAGAGTCATCCTTACAAATCAATTAATATCAAATTTATTCTTTACTAACACTATTTAGCAAAGAACTTTTTTTATTTATAAAATTCTTTGTACCATTCGGCGAATTTTCTTAGTCCTTCTCTTAATGGTGTATTTGGCTTAAATCCATAATCTCTTTCTAATGGCGTTGTATCAGCATATGTAATTGGTACATCTCCCGCTTGCATTGGTACTAATTCTTTATGCGCTTCAAAATCATAATCTTCTGGTAGAACGCCAGCCCTTACTAGTTCTTCTTGTAATATTTGTACAAAATCTAATAAGTTTTCTGGGTTACTATTTCCGATGTTATACACAGCATATGGTGGGATTGGTAAACCATCTTCTCCCTTTTTCTTATCAGGTGCACCTTGCATTACTCTTAATACACCTTCTACTATGTCATCTATATAAGTAAAGTCTCTTTGACAATTTCCATAGTTAAATATTTTTATTGTTTCTCCAGCTAATAATTTATTTGTAAAACCAAAATAAGCCATATCTGGTCTTCCTGCTGGACCATATACTGTAAAGAATCTTAATCCTGTTGTTGGTATATCATATAATTTTGAATATGCATGAGCCAATAATTCATTTGACTTTTTAGTTGCAGCATATAAACTTACTGGGTTATCAACTTTGTCATCTGTTGAATATGGAACTTTTTTATTTGATCCATATACTGATGATGAAGAAGCATAAACTAAATGCTCTACTTCATTGTGCCTGCAAGCTTCTAATATGTTATAAAAACCTATTATGTTTGATTCTACATACACATCGGGGTTAGTTATTGAATATCTAACTCCTGCTTGCGCAGCTAAATTAACAACTACTTCTGGTTTATAATCATTAAATATTTTATTAATTAATTCCTTATCTGCTAAATTACCTTTAATAAAAATAAAGTTTTTATTTGATGTTAATTCATTTAATCTAAATTCTTTAATTTTTACATCATAGTAATCATTCATATTATCTAATCCAATTACTTTAATTTCTTCGTAATCAGATAGAATTCTTTTAACTAAATTTGCTCCAATAAATCCTGCTGCTCCAGTTACAAATATTGTTTTTCCTTTTAAATCGATTTTTTTCATAATAATTAATCTCCTTTTTATATATTATTTTTATATTTTAGATTTTTTTAACCAGTTAGTTATAATCATTTTTATTTAAAATAACTAACATTATAGTCCAAACATTTTTTTACTTATTTTATTTTTTCGAAGAATATTACAAATTACTATTGATAATAATATTGAAATTATTAAACTTATTGTAATTTGTGTTATTACATTTAATTTATTATTAATTATAGTAATAATTACATATATTATTTGTTGGTGAAATAAGTATATTCCAAAACTATTATTTTCTAGTATTTCGTTAATTTTAGTATTGTTAATTTTGAATTGTGCAATTTTTCTTGCAATAATAAATATAATTAAAATTTCGCAGCACTTAATGCATGGCATTATCAAGTGATATATAATTTTTGCAAATAAACTATTACTTATATTTAATAAATAAGATGGATATAATAATATTATTGGTATAATTACTATCATAAATATTTTTTTGTTTATTTCTATGTAATTTTTTTTATGATATAAGAATCCTCCAAAATAAAAATACAATAAATATTGAATTGCATTACCTATTTGAAAAATATCTAATGTTAATTTTGAAATAGCGACTCCCAATATACTGGATATAAAATACATTATTAGAAGAGTTTTCTTATTGAATTTTATTTTTTTTATAACGTATGCAAATACTACAAAATTCCAAAATAGCATTAGTAAAAACCAAAGTTGTCTAGGTGACGTTGCTAGGAAAAATTTTAAAAAAATGTTTTTAATATTTGGTTTAAAGAATATCATTTCAAAAGGTAACACCCAACAAATTGTTGTAAAAATAAATGGCAAAATTAATCTATCTATTTTTTTCTTAATTATCTTTTTTTTGTCACTATTATAATTTTTATAAAAAAATAAATAACCTGAAGCAGCTACAAAAGTAGCTACATGAAAAGAATTTAAGAAAAAAGCTAATAACTCAATAATTTTAAAATGTCCTTTTGGTTCAATATATGTAAACCACGATGTTCCTGTATAAAACATCATGGAATGATATAATACGACAGCAATCATCATGTATGTCTTTATTATAGAAATACTTTTATCTTTCATATTCTCACTTCTTTTTTCTTATAGTTTTTTAATAGAACATTTTTTATTTCGTTAATTTGTTTCTTATAAAAAATCAAATTAATTATTGCAATAATAATTATCCATAATAAGGATACTTTCAAGCATAAAATAATAAAAGAAAAATAATTTATTGATTTCATCACTATTTTACATGTAGCAAAATATCCAATTAATAATGTCAAAACGTCAATAAAAAACTGTTTTAAAAAAGTTTGTTTTTCTCTGTTTATTATTTTCTTAGAGCAAAAATTTGCCATCCATATTGTTTGGAATAACATAGCTGCTAGTGTTCCTATTGCTACTCCAATTAATCCAGATATTTTAACAAATAAAACGGATAAAACAATGTTAATAAACATAGCTATTATGTAATTATTTTGAGTTTCTTTATACATCCCCGCTGCTTTAATGACTAGATGATATGGTAGTCTGTAGCAATAACATGCGTGTGCTATGGTTAAAATTATGCCAAATAATGGAACTATATAATTTATGTCTTTTATATCTTTTGTATAAACCATTACAAATGGCACAATTAATACCAAAACACAACCAAAACTAAAAGTCGTGAAGACGTGTATTCCAAATTCTGACAAGTTGAATGCTATATTAAGTTTATCTGTTTCTTTTTTAGCAATCATATTACCAAGCAGTGACTGAATACCATTTGTAAATGATTGTATTAATTGCCTTATTCCATGAATTACTAAAAAATAGATAGAATATATAGAAACATTAGAAAGAGTTGAAAAAATTGTTAATATAATTGTATCTGTTGAATCCAAAACAACTGCCGCTAAATGTTGAAACAAACCATTCCATTTTTGCTTAATTGGTTCTACTTTATATTTGATATTTTTATTTATATTGTAGTTCTTTTTTACATATGCAGCTAAATAAATAGGTCTAAATAGAAAAATAAATGATGTAGTTAATTTAACAATTTGAATACTTGTACCTTTACAGATAAGAATAGAACAAACAATAGTATTAATTATTAAAGTTACTGTTTGTAAATTATATTGAATGTATCCTTTTTGATCTGCTGTTATTAATAGCTGATTAACCATGCCAAAGTAATATTGCGAAAATGAGCTTATTCCCATAGAAAAAATTAGAGTCATATTGAATATAAAATCGAATCCTTTGTTTATAAAAAAGCTAAACAAAATCGGCAGTAATAGTATATAGATTATAATTAACTTTGCTATATTGTTAAAATATCTCTTGGCTGATTTATATATTTTACTAATTTCATCATCATTTTTTTGCGCTAATGGTTTATAAAAGTTGGAACATACAACAGTTCCTACTCCTAAATCTAAAAAGGTTATTATTCGTAAGAATTCATTTACTGAATTTACTAATCCGTTAACATTAGATCCATAGTATCTTAAGATTAAGTTAGGTAAAACAAATCCACATAATATTGCAGTTATTTGATATATCAATGACGACAACATATTACTTAATAATTTTTTTTTACGCATAAGCTAATCACTTCCTATTTTATGAAAACATCTTGTATTTTTTTTGTAGGTATATCATTGATAATAAAATAGATTGATAAATTAATATAAACCTATAAATATATGTAACTTGCCATATTTCAATGACTGTCATTAATGATAAAAATATAATACTAGAAAACCAAACATATTTTTTTTGACTTTTTAAATATGTAATTATTAAACTAATAAACAGAATTACGTATTTGGAATAGTAAATTATAAATCCAATAATTCCTCCACCCGTCAACATTTCCAAAAAATTATTATGCGAGTAATATCCTAATCCACTTTGATTGCTCGCCTTAAAATAATCCATTCCCCAACCAAAATATTTTTTTTCATTAAATAATTCCAATGATATTTTTTTCATTCTTTCTCTTACCCTTATTGATGAATCATCAATATTATTTATATTTGCATCATCATTTTGAAAATATACAAAAGCACTTTCTATTCTAGTTCCAATAATATTGTATAAAAAAGGGACCTTCATCACCAAAAAACAAGATGGAATAAAAATAATTATAAAAGTAAATATAATTTTAAATATTCGTTCAAAATTAACATTTTTGCCTTTTAATGGAATCATTATTATAAAAATAAACGCAAATATTATTAGTGTTTTTCTTGTTCCTGTTATTATTGAAAATAATAATAGTACTATAGAAATAAAGATATTTTTTCGATAATTTTTTTCGTCATTAAATAAATTAAGAAAAAAACATGGAATTGTAGCAAATAGCGATAATGTTGTAGATGAATGCCCTCCAAATAATTTAAAATTGCCTATACTAAATACTTTATTAGTGTCAAACCTAAATTGTAATAAAGTGTCAAAATAAAAAATTGATAAAAATGTAAGTGATATTATGGTTATAATTGAATATAAATAAGATATTTTTTTTAAATCTTTCCTATATACAACATAATTAAACAATGCTAGCGATGAAAATAAATTATAAAGCATTGTGATGAATATAGACTTAGTAGCTTGTTCTATAACAGCTATGTGAAATATACATTGTGAAAGAACAAATAAGCAAAAAAGTAATTCAAATAAATGAAATTTATTAAATTTTAACTTTTTTTTGCTAACTATTAAAAATGTAAATAAAGCAAAAATTAATTGTAATCCTTTTCCGATTATGGATTGAGGAAAAACAGAGATTGAAAAAATAAAAGCACAAAATAGGAAATCCAGAATAGTATTATATTTAATTTTCATACTTAATTTCCTTTATTTATGTGATATAATTCTAAATGATGGATTTCTATAAATATTATCGCCAAGAGTTGCTACCTCATCTATAGTCACTTTATTATTGTACAATACATGTGGAAGAGATATTTGATCTCTTTTTGAGAATAATAAAAATTCATTCCACCATTCTTTCATTATCTTTATACAAGTTTTATTGTTGTGTTCTCTTACAATTACATTGCATTGAAGAAGGCCATAATTTTTTGGCATTTTACACTTTTCTAAATATTTTTTATGCTTTTCTGCGTCCTTTTTACTTATTCTTCTTGATTTACAAACAGCTACAAGTTCATCATAAACACAATCCCTTAGGTGATGTTTATGAATTCCTAATCCTATTTTTGAATTTATCTTATTAATGTATTCTGTTAAATCACTTATTATCTGAACATTGCCATCAACATAAATTGAGTACTTATAATTTTGAAATAATTCATTTGGAAACATTTTTATATATCTATTTTTTTCAACATTGGACATTTTTTCAATATTTTTTGGTAGTGGTAGTTGTTTCCAACATGAATCACTACTAACTTTCTGATCAGTAAAAATATAGAAATCACAATTATCTGGAATAAAATATGGCTCTGTTATTTTATCATATGCACCAAAGATTGATGTATATATTGCGATTCTTTCGTCGCTGAAATAGTTTGATAGTTCACAATTACTTTGTGAATTGCTTTTTATGGTCTTTTCCTTATATTTTATTTTGGTTTTTAAACCTATGTTCCAACGTTTTAAATCTTTAATTATAACGTTAAATTTGAATTTTTTGATAGAAGAAATAATCTTGCAAATAACCATTCCGACTCTATAATCTTTACTTTGCCTTAAGTTAAGCCAATCTAAATTTGTTTTTTTTAAAGACTCCATCAGGTCAAAGAAATTTTTTTCTTGCATTTTATCTTTAATACTATACATATATATTTCCTTCATTCTTTTTTATTTTTATTTTAATTACGAGGCAATAATTTTATGATATTTTTTATTAAAATTTATTTTAACTACTCATCTTTCTTAATATTTGATAAAATTTCAAATATGGTAAATTTAATTTAAATAGATTTTTCATAAATCCAATTTTCCATCTACTTGAAAATAAATCTTTTTTTAACGCTTTCACATGAGTAATGTAATACGATAATTTTTTTGGAGTTGCTAAATACTCTATTTTTTCTTCTAGGAATCTAAATTCAGAAAACATCATTAAATCCTTTTTGTTTGGATATATGCCAGTTAAATAAATTTTTCTGTAAGCTGTGAAAGAGCAAAATTCTATTTTCGCTAAAACAGATTTTTTGAAATCTTTTGCAAAATCTACAGCTCCTTGTTGTAGTGATGCTACGTAGTTGGCTTCTTTTTCTTTTTCGCCATTTTCTTTTGAATACTCATATTTATATAATACAGGTTTTATTTTTGAACCTTGCTTATTAAAAGTTTCTGTTGAACCTTCTTGTGCTAGAAATAACGTCTCAATTAAACCATTATATGATTTCCAACTATCACAAGAATTTGTCTTAGAGTCATAATCAATGATATAACCATTAGTTTTTATACCTGTTTTTGCTTCTTTTGCTAATCCTATATAATAACCTTCCATATCAATATCGTATTTGCATTTTTTGGCTAAATTATCTATAAAATATTGCAATGAAGCATGCCATCCTATATCAACGATTGCTACTTTGCCCTTAAATTTTTCTTGTTTAAAATATTCTAAAAGTAAATTACATTCCTCTTTAGAATGATCAATAACGTCTTGTTTGATTTCATTATAAAAATCTATGATATTCTTATCACTCAAAATATCTTTTTTAAATATTGTTGTTTTCAATTCCATATTGTATTTCTTTAAAACTTTTTTATAATCATTTGGATTTAGACCGATATTGTTTAAAAATGTTTCCATAGATAGCATCTTAGCAAGTGGAAATGAATTTATTACATTTTCAAGTTCCGGATTTGTCCAAATTTGTGGAACTCTAAGACTTCTTCTTGAAACGTAAATATAGTGACTTTTTATTTTGTCATCAGGATACATTTCGTCATATACTTTTTTTATAATATAACCGTCTCTTGAAAAAAAGAAAATATCTTTTATACCCTTTTTTTCAAGGTCATCGTGCATATATTTATTAAATCCATACAATAATATTCCAAAAGATTGATAGCCAAAATTATAATATTTATCTTCTTCGTTAGATATTCTATTGTTAGTAAAACTATTTAATGACTTAGTAAATAGAGCGTCTTTTTCGATAATTTGTTTATTTTCTGAATGTGTTAATTTATTGATGCATTTAGGAATACGAAGTGTTTCTATCTTATTTTTCTTTGCAGATAAGTAATCATTTTTGTATGAATCCCCAATATGTAATATTTGATTACTATTTATATTTAAATCATTTAATACATATTCAAATAATGTTCCGCTTTTTTTCTTACCAATTGTTGAAGATAAATATAGTTTATATTGTTCATATTCATTATTTTCTAAAATTTTATTTATTGTTTTTTCATCTAAGTACATATTTGAAATAATTATTATTTTCTTATTATTTTTTAAGCAGTATTTATATACTTCATATATTTCTTTATTTTTAGTGCACAAGTTAATTTCAATATCAATTTCTAATTCTTTAAGATTTTTAGCATCATCTTTTGAATAGTTATAATCTTTTATTAGCGTATTATAAATATCATCTAATAATATTTCTTCCTTGTTATTTAAATTTTTTCTTGTTTGCTCTTCAGCACTTAATCTATCTTTTTTAAATGTATTGTTTTTTTTGAAATATATTTTCCCTACAACGTCAAATACATCATTTGGATTTTCTACATCTCTTTTTATTAATGTATCAAAAATATCAAATGAAATATATTCATATTTATCTATTGATTTCTTTATTTTTTCAATATCTAACTTTGGATATGTGTTGCTAAGTTTTTTTATTTTATTTTTTATACTCATTTTTATCACACCCCTTTTATATTTACTACATATAATTCTTTTTTATTTTCATGTACTGAATCTATACAAATTTTGTCTCTTTTATGATTCCATCTTGGATGAAGATCACATCTTGTATCATTATCATACTTAAAAGGGGAAAATACTTGAGCTAATTTTTCGTATTCACCATTTTCTTTGCATAAATAAACACTAGCTACTCTTTTATTGTTTGGATAAGTATCTGTAATTACATATTTTTTATCTGGAGAATATGTACAATGACCATCTGTATTTAATTCTGGCCAAAGCATTTTATATTCTTGAGTTTTATCTTTTAAAAGATAATAATGGTCTCCTGTTTTTTCTTTTCTTAAAAATGATAAAATTTCTTCATCGTCTTTCCAACAACAATGAGATACAAAATTGTCATCACTAAGATTATAAATATCTTTTCCATCGATATTCATTGTGATAAGCCTTGTAAATTTTTCATTATTTTTAAACCATCTATGTAGTACCATAAATCTTTTCCCATTAGGGCTTATCATTATATGATTTACTTTATGTTCAGCATTTATCATTTCTTTTCTTTGCTCAAAATTTGATAAATCAGTATATTTTATTACCGGCGTTATTTTACCTGTTTTTAAATCAATCTTCCATATACATGGTTTATCTGGACATAGTTCTTTTTTTGTTTCTTCTTCTTTGTTAGCATAGCCATATCCTTTTCTCAATCGATGTAATCTAGAAAAATCTAATGTTAAAGCAAAATCACCTTTTTTTGAAACATCATATATAGGCATTTCAAAGACTTTTTCTTCTTTTTGTTCTTTAAAATTATATATAACTGAAACATATTTATTTTCTCTAAAATCATTATAAATAATTTTAGTATCAAATTTTGGACCTAGCCATTGAGCCATACAACCTTGTTGAGTATTCCAACAGTGAGTTGTTCCGATAATATGTTCCTTGTTTTTATTTTTGGTGTCAAAAACAACTATTTTAGCTTCTTCAATTGAATCTGGTACCTTATGAGCATTTTTAACTTTTAATGCTATCATATATCTATCTGTTATATCCCATGGTGACTTATCATAATATCCAAAAAAATATTCAAAATCGTTATTTGGTGATATTCTTTCTATATTACCTTCACATGTTATTTTATTTTTTGACAATAAATACATAGTTCTTTGATATATCCCTTTTAAAAATCTTCTTGTTTTTGGAAATTTTGCGAATATTTTTTTCCCAGTAGATTCCAATTTTACAAAGTTCATATTTTCACACCTTTCAATTTTAGGACTTATTGCTTTAATCTTTTTGATTTTACAGTTTCGTAACTACCTATAACTTTTGCTGGGTTACCTCCAACTACTGCTCCTTCTGGAACATCTTTTGTGACAACGCTATTAGCAGCTACTATAGCATTTGGTCCTATTTTAACGTTATACATTATTGTGCTATTAGCACCAATAAAAACATTATCAAATATTTCTATTTCGCCAGAGTATCTACTAAAATTTTGTCCCCCCCCCCCGATGTTTCATCATTAAAGAGATTATGTAACACATCATGAGTACAAAAATAAACGTTAGTAGCTATTTTGACGTTATTATGAATTGAAATTAATTCCATGTCTGCAGGAATAATTCTTGGATACCAAAAATTTTTTTCACCAAATACTTTAAAGTTGCCGTGTTTTTTTAAGTATTCTGCTTTTTTGTATCCATTATTACTAAGCGATAGTTTAATTATCATAGCAATTTTTTTTAATCTCTTAAATTTCATATAATAATTCTCCTATTTTATTATTTTTACTTATTTGTTTGCCAATTTTCTTGTATAAAGTTATCTATCATATTAACTATGGCCATCGGATCTTTATTTTCCCATTTGACTAAGCCATTATTTTTTTTCTTTATTTGCTTGAAGCAATCACCTAAATTTTCTAATTCTAAATCTGCCATTAATACGTAATGATTTGAAGCAAAAGCTTCGTTATTTTGTATTTGATGATCGTTTATATGTTCCCCATACTTTTCTAGTCTAGTTACAGCTATTACTTTTTTATCTGCATTTAGTGCTTTCATAATTGAGCCAGAAGCGCCATGTGAAACTACGATATCTGCTTTTTTTATTTGTTCGTCAAATTCCTCGGGTGATATAAAATCTTTATATTCATAGTGTTTTGGTTTATAAGTTGATGTTCCTATTTGAGCAAACATTTTTTCTTTTAATGTTCCATCTTCATATAGTTCATCAAGTTTTTTAAATAATCTATCAAATGGATAATTTCTTGATCCTACTGTAACAAATATCAATACAAACAACCTCCATATACTGCTTTTTTATAATGTTTCTTTTGTGATTCCCATTGGACTATAAACAAGTCACTATGTTTTTCCATTTTTTTACCAGCAACTGTAGGCATATTAGCTCTACCAAATGTTTCAATAAAAACAAATTTTTTTTTAAATAAAACCGCTAATAGATAAAATGGGTAAGCAACCATTGTACCTGTTGTTATTACGAAATCAGGTCTTTCTTTAATCCAAATAATTAAGGAATAAAAGGCATTCCAAAGCATTTTAATTGGCATTAATTTATCTTTTAAATCTGTCTGTAACATAAAGTATTTAGCTAGTGGTGCTTCAAACTGAGTCTTCTCTGTTACCATAAAACCATCATATTTTTTTATTAATGGTTCTAGTTTTTGTAATTGTTCCCAATGTCCTCCACTACTAGAGACTAAACATAGTCTGGGCTTTCTATTTTTCTTTTTCATATCATTTTTCCCCTTTAGGAGTAATAGCCTTATTTTCCATAACTATCCTCCTTTCGTTGCAAAGCGCAACAAAAAAACATAAAATATTTCTTTTACTTCCATATTATATCAAATTTTTATTATAAATAGGTATTTTTTTATAATAATTATATTTAATATACATATTTTATGTTTTTATTATTTTTTCATTGTTGGTGGTAATGGTGTATTATTTCCACCAGGTGCTGGGTTTGGGTTAACATTTTCAATTACGATTTTATTTGGATTTTTATTAAATTTTGTTAATTCAGAGCTTGTATGAGAATGAACTTTTACATTACTTCTTTGTGGCTTTGCAGGCTTTGTTGGTATTTCTTTAACTGCCATTCTTTTTACTCCTTTCATCTAATTTAACTTCGATATCTGTATTATCTGTCTTTAATTTAAAATAAGAATTATTATCATTACTACTATTATTTTTATCTTGAGAATCTCCTTTATTATTAGAGCTATTACCACTATCTATCTCTATACTCATATTGCTTTTATCATAAGTAATGTAGAGTTCCTCAAATTTCCTTAATAATGTTTTTCTTTCTGAATCTTTTGTAACCACAACATTAGTTAAGTGTAATTCTTTATTATCTGGATCTGAAGAATAGTTATTTAACCATCCTCCATAAACTATGTCGTATTTTTTATCTACAACATAGACATATTTGTTAATGGATTTTGTATTATTATCAAAGACATCGTTCCACACGTCATTACCAGTTTTATTTGTTATATGAATAACATCTCTAAATAACTTATAAAAATGTCCTTTATTAATAACATTTGATATAAGTACACCTAATAAAATAGCTATTATTACTGTGCTAAAAACTTCGGTTAATTTAACAGTGGTATTTTCAATGAATAAGGATTCAAAGAAATATATATTTTTAAAGCTATAGTTATCAAGCCCATATCTAATAATTCTTACTATATTATTAATGGCTAATAATATAAGATAAGATGTAAAACTTAACATTATTACCGAAACAATAAACGTTCTTAAATCCATCTTCTTTCTGTTAATTAACTTTTCTATTATAAATGTGCTAAATATACCAGGTAATAAAAGAACTACCAATTTTATCATTAATTCTGTTATTTGCATATACTTCGCTCCTTAGTTTTGTATTATAACACATATATTAAAATAGTGAAGAATTATTTAAATCCATTATTACTTAAATAGTTAAATGCAACTTTAAAATAGTAAAATATACGAATTGCATTTTATTATTAAACTAAGTTTTTAATATCTAATCTTAGTATTACTCATCGCTTTTGTTCTTTTCAATTCCTTCATATATTCTTTCTTTAAATGATGTTGGAACATTTATTTCTTTTTCTATTTCAGCAAGCACACCTAGTTGTTGTTCTTCAAATGATTTAGATAATATAGTTTTTAATATTAAACGATCATTTATATCAATGCTATCAACATCGTTTAAATAATCTAGCATTTTTTTATATGAAAATTTCTTACTAAAAAATATTAAGTAATAAAAAATTAGAACTTGTCTAACAATTCTTCTTAGTTCTTTTTCATCTTGACTAGATATTGTTACATTTTTACTTCCATGAATATAGTTACTTCTTATTTTATAAAGTTTCTTGATTCGCTTAAAAACTGTATCATATTTGCTTTCATCAAAAAGTGACATAATTTTGGCTACATAATTAGATAATGTTTCAGTAATATCTTTCCCATTTAAATTAAATAAACACTCAAGTGAGGTAAATAATAGGATGTATCTAATTTCAATTTTATCGCTATCAAAAGAATCATAAAAAAATTCAAATGCCCTATTCAATCGTTCATTTTTAATATTATTTATTAATTCAAAATTAAGATGAAATCTTGTATTATTATTAAATTCGTTATCTAATTCTTTTAATCTAAACCAGAATGGCTTACTGAATAACAGGTTATAAAAATTTGTGACATTTAAGTTATCGTCAAGGAATTCGATGCAAGCAATATGTATTGCAACATGAATATTCAATTCTAATTTAATTTTTCTTTCTAATGTTTTTATTTTATCTAAAATAATATCGTATTTTTTTATATCAATATTTGTTCTTTCTTGAATCTTTTTATAATCATCATCATTTAATTCTATTTCAAATAATTCTTGATTTTCAAAATAATTTATATAATAATTACCATCACTCTCTAAAGTATACTGACAAAATAGTAAAAATCCATTTAAATCAAATTCCTGCAAATTCTTGTTAATTTTAAATTTTTTAAAATCTAGTTTCAAATAGCATAGCTTAAAATCACCAATTTTATATTCTTCTTCAATTGATGGAAATCCACTAACTAAACATTTACATCTAACTTTAACTTTATGCATAATATCACCACGATATAGATTATACTACAATCCTATCATTGCTTTTAAAATTAAACGAAATTTTTAGGTTTATTAATGTTATATGAATGTTTATTACTTAAATATCATCTATCCAATTAATTCTTTTAATTTATTAATTTGTCTATTTAATAATATACATAATCTATTTATTCTAGTATCAGAATATCCAGTTAAATGTTGGTATTGATGTAATAAATCATCAAACCATTCTACTATTCCATCTAATTTACTTATATCTATTCTTTTTATATTTTTAACTATTGTTATTATTTCATCAAAAGGTTTAACCTCATAGAAAAGTCTTCCATTACCTGAAATATGTACTTCTTCGTTGTCATAATATTCAATATTTAAACTTTGACCATTATCAAATATAGGTGCTACATCAAGCCATTTTAAAGTATTAACATCTCTTATTATTCCAAAGTTACCTAAGTGTCTATCTTCATTCATAATGATAAAGTCTAAAATATACATATTTTCTATTTTTTCTCGGGCATTTTCTATACCATTATCTTCTAATTTCTTTATATATTCTTCATAATCTTCTATATTATCGTGTCTTTTCATATCGTTTCTAATTTGATAACAAGTAACTAGTTCTGTATCTTTAGTTATAAAACAAGGACATTTAGATACGACCATATCTTTATATGTATCTAATGAATACTCAACATGATTAAACCCTAATCTTTTACATATTTCACTAGCTAATACTTCATTAAAAGGTTGTAAAGTTTCATTTTTATAACCACCTTTTAGTAAATATCTTATTCCTTTATCTATTATCCATGCTTTTTTAAGCATTCCATCTGTCGTATTATTAGGAGTTCTTAAAGAAGTTTCTTTTGTTATTATTTTACTATTAATTGATAAGGATGCTTCCATAAATTCAGCATAATCAAAATCATTATCAAAGAAATTAATATCATCATAAGAAATATTACTATTTTCTTCTTTTAACCAATATTGATCAGATAAAGATAAACCAAAGGCTTTATCTAAAAGTTCATAAGGTGCAACTATATTTAGTCGGTGTAGTAATAAATCTAATTTATCACGCCATAATGGAATACCTCTTCCTTTAAACCATTCACTTAAATTAGTTCTAAATAATGTATTATCAATAGTGTTTGTAATGTCAATATTTTTTAAAATATAAGGTGCATAATGGATATTTTTAACATCATATATTTTAGTAAAAACACTTGTTGCAGGATCATATTCAGCTATTAAAACTTCTACATTTTTGTTCATAAGTATACGTTTCATATAATTTACCTCATTAATATTTGTATTATACCATGGACAATATTAATTAGTAAATTGAGGAAGTCCTATGTTTTTATATACTTATATTTATTTAGATTCATCTAGGATATAAGTACAATATTGGTATTTAGTGTTTAAAGTTATAGCTATATTTTTAGATGAATTATTAGGTAATGTAGATACAAAGATAGTGTATGAATATTTATAAGGACTTCTAAGATTAGAATAGAATTTAAAGTTTCTAATAGCAAATGGTGGTAAATATCTAGGATCTGGATAAATATCTTTGGAATGAAGGATTATTTCAATATTTAATATATCATTATGAGGGAGATATCTAATAATAAGTTTATCTTTATGTTTAGTATCAGTATATTCTTTATATAGTTCTGGATTAGCGGGAAAGATTATTTGTAAAAAATATGTTATTAGTTTACTTTTAGTAGCAGATATATTAAGTAAAGGAAAGTCATTACTTATTTTTTTAGTTATATTTGAATTAACATGAGCTATCATTTCTTTAGGATGAAAAGATATTTTTGGTTCTAAGTTTTCTTTATCATAGTCTATTAATTTTAATTGATGTTCTACATAGTCTGTATTATCAAATCTTTTCATTCTTATTTTAGAGATATATCTTTTATTATTAGAAGGAAATGTAAAATAGATAGAATTATCTTTAGTAAGAATGACATTCATTAATAAGTATTGTTTATTTTGATATTCCCATATAATAGGTGTTTCTAAGTTCTTTGACATTTTATCAACTCCAAACAAAAAAGTAGATTCCTTTATCTACTTTGATTATTCTTCTGCTCCATGGCCACCAATTACAGCACCAAATGTTTTAAAGAAGATTTTAATATCTAATTTTAAACTACGATGATTAGAATAATAACTTTCTAGTTTTAATCTTTTTTTGAAAGTAACATCTTTACGACCACTTACTTGCCAATAACCAGTAATACCTGGTTTTGTTTTAACTATATCTTCATAGTATTCACCCATATCTTCTTTTTCTCTTGGTAAATATGGACGATTACCAATTAAAGACATATCACCTTTTAAAACATTAAGTAATTGAGGTAGTTCATCAATAGATGTTCTTCTTAATATTTTACCTACTTTAGTAATACGTGGATCATCTTTTAATTTTTTATTTTTCTTATATTCTTCAGCTATTTTCTTATCTTTCTTTAACATATCAAATAAGACTTCATCAGCATTTGGAACCATTGATCTAAATTTATAGAATTTAAATTCTTTACCATCTTTACCTATTCTATTTTGAGCAAAGAAGATACTGCCAAAGTCTCCTGTACATATTGATAATATTTTAATAATTAAAGAAATAGGAATAAGTATAATTAAACCAATTAATCCAATAAAGATATCAAACATTCTTTTAAATGCTAAATACATGGTATCTTTAAATGATCCAACTTCAATTTCTATTGCTTCGTTCATTATACTATCCCCCTTTCTTGAAGATTATTTTTCATTTCATAACACCCCTACTAATATATTATAACTTAACTTTTTTTACTTGTATAGTACTCACTTGCATAATAACTATTATAACTATTACCTTTTATGTTAGCTTTATTAATTATTACGCCATCAATTTTGGTATTAGCTGCTTCAAAGCTTTTTTTAACTCTTTCAAGTAACTCAATTGGTGTATCACCACTAGCTACGACAACAATATTAACATCAGAGAATTTAGTTAATATTGGTGTATCACTTAAACCTAAAACAGGTGGACAATCTAAAATAATTATATCATAATGTTTCTTTAATTCGTCAATAACTGTTTCATTATTTTTAGATGCCAATAGTTCTACAGGATTAGGTGGTGTAGGACCAATTGGAATTAAGTCGATATTTTTAATACTAGTTCTAATAACATAACGACTTAATTTAATATCTTCTTTATAATTTAAGATTAAATTAGAGTAACCACCTGTTGAATGGTTCATAACCCCAAAGATATTATGTTGTCTTCCACGACGTAAGTCACAATCTATTATTAAAACTCTTTTACCATCTTGGGCATAAGCAACTGCTAAATTAGCAGAGATAAAACTTTTACCATTACCAGCTTCTGGTGATGTAATAAGGATTGTTTTTAATCCTTTATCAATACTAGTAAATTGTAGGTTAGTACGAATACTTTTTATTGATTCACTAAACATTGATTTAGGATTAATAGTTATTATTAAATCTGTTTCGTTCATCATTTTCACCTACTTTTTAGTTTTTTTAGCTTTTGGTACAATACCAATAACTGGAATATTTAATTTATTTTCAACATCTTCAGCACTCTTAATTGTTGTATCAAAGTAATAAATAACAAAGACAACACCTACAGCTAAAACCATACCTATTAATAAGTATATTACTGTATCTTTTAAAACATTTATATTATATGGTGATTCTTCTTTAGATGCTCTATCAACAACAGAAACATTTTGTAATTTATAAATTCTAGTTACTTCATCGCCAAATACTTTAACTATTTCATTAGCTATATCAGTAGCTAATGTACTATCTGGATCAACAACAGATATTTTAATTATTTCTGTATTAGCTGTATTACTAATAGATACTTTATTATATAAGTAACTATAAGAATAATCTAATGATAAGTTTTCAATTACAGTTTCTAAGACACTTCTACTTTTAATTATTTCTGTATAAGTACCTACTAAATTCTTATTTAAGTTTTGTTCTGCTTGAGTATAACCAGTTTGATTATTACCATTTTCACTTACTAAAACAACAGTAGTATTAGATTGATATAATGGAGTTTTAAAGAATATAGAATAAGCACAACCTATTACTAAAATAGATAAAACTATAATAGCCATTATTAGTAGTCTTTCTTTAAAATAATCAAATAACTCTTTTAAATTGATTTCTTCCATAAATTATCCCTTCTCAATTCCGTTTATAAACTCTTTTCATAGACGTTTGTAGTATATCATTACATCTATTTTAAGTCAAAAGAAAAATAAAAATTTAATTTTCTTTAAATATTTTATCATATTTTTTCTTTTTATAATATACTTTTTCAAAAAAATATTATGGCTTTTTTAGCTATAATATTTATCTAGGTAATCTTATTATTTCAAAGATAAATAATAAGTATATTCCCATATATAATGAAGTCTTATATCTAAGTACTTCATATGTACTAACTGTTTTATCAACAAGTGATACTAACCATGATTCTTTATACTTAGGGATTGTTAATGTACAAGGAAACATATGACTAGCTATTATATCTTGTTGAATATTATTTAAATCATAGTATTTTAAGCTATTTTTTAAAGCTTGATTAGGATGTGATCCTAATCTTTGAATACTATTTTCATTTTTTAATTCTTTATTAGTAAAGAAATCATGTAATAAAGCAGCTCTTGTTGTATCATTTGTATTTTTCATATTTAAGATATCACATATATTATATGTCCATTTAGCTACTCTCATAGAGTGATCATATCTATTTATACCATGATGTAATTCGTTATGTAATTTATTAAATTCTTTATTATTTGTTATATCTTGGATAATTGAATCGAACTTCTCTTTACGATGTTTAGTCATCCAGCTCACCTCGAACTTAGTAATTATAACATATATAAACATTATAAGCAAATATGTTTATTATATGATAGTGTAAAATTATTTGTGGAAGACATAAAAAAAGAAATCATTGAATGTTATAATAAATTTGAGAACAATA
>CANQOR010000008.1 GCA_947625535.1 uncultured Bacilli bacterium | reverse complement strand
AATACTCTAGATTATACTTTTTTATAAAAAAAAGACAAATAAGTAAAAATATTTACCTATTTGTCAACAGTCTGAAAACGTGATATAATCACGTTTTTACTATTTATGATATAATTTACTAATTAAAGGAAACGATTAAATATGAAGAAATTAGATATCATTTATGAGGATAAAGAAATCTTAGTAATAAATAAACCTCCTCATATCTTAACTATTGCCACTAATAAAAAAGAAAATAATACTCTATATAATGAAGTAAGTACTTATGTCAAAAAACAGTATCCTAAAAATAAAATATTTATAGTTCATCGCCTAGATAAAGATACATCAGGTATTATACTATTCGCTAAAAATCCCCAAAAGAAAATATCTCTTCAAAATAACTGGTCTAATACCAAAAGAGAATACCTAGCTATCGTAGAAGGTAAAATGCCTAAATCTAAAGATACTTTAAAAAATTATTTAATAGAAGATAAAAACTTAAATATCTATATAACTAATAATAAAAATAAAGGTAAACTAGCTATTACTTCATATGAAGTATTAAAAGAAAATAATAAATATTCACTATTAAAAATAAATATTAAAACAGGGCGTCGTAATCAAATAAGAGTTCAACTAGCTAATATAAATCATCCTATAGTAGGAGATAAAAAATATAATTCTAAAACAAACCCTTATAAAAGACTTCTTTTACATGCTTATTTATTAGAATATCAAGATAAAGACAAACTATATCACTTTGAAACAAAATATCCATTAGAATTTACTAAATTATTTAGATAATATATGTTATAATTACAATAATAGGTGATAATATGACAGGATTAGCTAATTTTCTTTTTGGTAATATCTTCTTTATTATTTTATTAATAATTCTATATTATATTTATCATGAATATAAAGAACTAAAAAAACAAACTAATGAAATAAAAGAAATATTTGATAAAACATTAGATTCATACCTTGAAAATAAAATAACAGAAGCTAAAAATATAGCTGATAGAATAATGAAAGACCATGAAGATTCTGAAGTAGCTACTACAGAAATAAAAAGATTGTTACTTCAAATAGAAAAATATGAACAAGGAACTATTAATGATAAAGTAGCAGCTAGTAACTCTCTAAATAAATTTAAATTAAGTAAAAAAATAGATTTAGAAAAATATCCTTACTTAAAAGAATTAGAATCTTTAGGAACATTTACTGAAAAAGATTTAAACTCTTTAGAAAATGGTCTAGCTATATCTCGTCGTGAATATAATGCTAAAGCATTCAGGTATAACGAAAGAGCTAATGGAATACCTATTCAATATTTATTAAAATTCTTAAAATTAAATAATCAATTTCTAATCTTTGATGCTCCTAAACAAGAAAACTATGAAGATATTTATGAAGTCTTTGAAGAACAAGAACCAGAAATTCACTCTTTATCTTCTTTAAACTATAATCAAGAAGTAACATATAAAAAAGAAGAAAAAATTGAATTAGAAGATACATCTGCTCCTAAAACAGAAACAATTATTGATTATTCAGATGTTGTCTTAAAACCAAGTATTAAAATAGAACAAGATATAACAGCTTCTGACTTAATCGATAATATCGAACTACCTAAAGAAGCAGAACCTGAAGTAGAAGAAGATAACAAAGACGACAAGTCTAAAGATAAAAATAAAAACAAAGATCAAAAAAAGAACTAGATTTATTTACGATCTAGTTCTTTTAATTTATCATATTGTTTATAAAGATATTGGACATGATTTTCTAAAAAAAAATAATGATATATATATGCTATTAAAAAACCAACTAATATAAATGCTATTGGTAAAAAGATTAAACTAACTATCATTAAAGCTAAAAAGATTAAAGTAATAACAGCATAAAATAAAGTAACACATAAATGAATATAACGTTCATGTTGAAAAAACTGAATTTTAATTAAATGATTATCAATAACTTCCTTTAAATGTTCGTGTTTCTTATTATCTAAATAATCATCAACCTCTTTAACATAATCTCTTAAATATTCTCTCATACTATCACCAATTATATTATATCACATTATCGTCGCCTTTAAAAAGTTAATAAAATATAGTATAATTAAAATGGTGAACAATATGAGAAGATTAAGGAGAAATGTTAAATATGATTTTGTTATCTACAACTGCTTAATCGGTGCAGCTGTTCTTTTAGGTTTAGGTGCTAAAGACTATATTTCATCCTTAGATGAATTTCATGGCTTGAAAGATGAAGTTAAAAGTGCTGTTAAAGAAATGCAAAATACTAACTTAAACGAACCAGAACAAGTTTTATTCGAAGAAAAACCATCCTCTTTAGATAATATAGATGAAAAATCTTTAATAAATAAATATTTAAATAATGTTCGTGACGATATTATAAAAGATCAAATAATTACTTATGAAATGATTAAAACATGGAATAGTTTTGACATAATTGAAACACAATATATAAGAGAGATAACTGATACTTATTTTACTTATTCTTTTATTATAAAAATTCCTAATAATAAAAACTCTCTTTTACCTATTAATAAAGAAGATGCTATAAGTGATGAACAAAATATCTATATCTCTTTAAAAGCTAATATTGTCATAAATGATAAAGAAAGCTATGTAAAAAACTTAGAAACTCTTTAATTACTTCTAAAAATTGTTAAAATTTAAATTTTTTTATTGACAATATTTTTAGGAATGTTATAATTAAAGAGCAATGCCTGATTAGCTCAGTCGGTAGAGCGCACGGCTGTTAACCGTTAGGTCGTAGGTTCGAGTCCTACATCAGGCGCCATTTAAAAATTAACAAACTCTTACGAGTTTGTTTTTTTGTTATATAAAACAATCATATATTTATGATATAATGTTAATGGTGATTAGATATGAACGAAAATAATAAACCTCAAGGATTTACATATCAAGTTGGTGGTAATCGACCAAAAGAACCAATACCAAATATAAATCCAACTCCTATACCTCCAGTAAAACAAGAAGAAACTCCAAATGATAAACCTATTTATGATGGTAATGTCAGTATCTTAGAAAGATATGGTCAAGATTTAACAAGTCGTGAGTACATCACCGATCCATCTATTGGTCGTGATGAAGAAATTAAACAAGTTATTATGACTTTATTAACTCCTGAAAAAAGTGCCTTATTAGTAGGTAAAGCTGGTGTAGGTAAAACATCTATCGTTGAAGGTGTAGCTTATCGTATTCAAAGAAAAATGGTCCCTAATGCTTTAGATGGTTATAAAATATACAAAATAAATGTAACATCTTTATTAGGTCAAACAGAATCAAATGGTCAAATAGAAAATCGTGTAGATTTATTAGTTAAAGAATTAGCTAAACGTCCTAAAACCATTGTCTTCCTAGATGAAACTCATGTTTTAGTTAATAAAGAAGGTGCTGAAAATGGTATCGATTTTGCTAACATGTTTAAAGCTGGCTTAGACCGTGGTGAAATAAAAATGATTGGTGCTACAACTGATGAAGAATATGAACAATATATTTTAAGAGACCGTGCCTTTCTAAGACGTTTCCAAAAAATTGATGTTCAAGAAGCAGATCAAGAAACTACAGTTAAAATTTTAATGGGTACATATCCTAAAATAGAAGCTAAAACAGGCGTTCATTTTGAATATACCGATTTCGTTATTGAAAGAATAATGAAATTTATTGTTGATATGACTGATGAATATAAAAGAATTTATGAAATATCAAGTCGTTATCCAGATATATGTTTAACAATTTTATCTAATGCCTTTACTTATGCTTTATTTGATAACGAAAATGTCTGTCGTATTAAACATATTTATAAAGCTATATGTAATGCTCGTAACGTTTATGATGATGCTAAAAAGAAAGCTATTGAAAAATTTAAAATAGATTTTAATGATTTAATTCGTGAAGAGAATGTTGATTTAAATGATACTGAATAAGAAATAGATTTTAAACTATTTCTTTTTTTGATATAATACATATAGAATAGGTGATAAAATGGAAAGAATAAGGGTATTTCAAATTGGCTGTGGCAAAATGAGTGTTTATACAATGCGCTATGCTATTGAACGTGGTGCTAAAATAGTTGGAGCTGCTGATATCAATTACAATCTTATTGGTAAAGATATAAGTGAAGTAATGGGCGGCGATAAAAGAAATGTAATAATTACAAATGTAAGTGATTTAGATACATACTTAGAAGAAACTAATCCTCACATTGCTATTGTTACAACTATGAGTTTATTAAAAGATATTAAAGAAGTCGTAAGAACATGTGTAAGTCATGGTGTTAATGTTATTACAACATGTGAAGAAGCTTTCTATGCTGAAAATTCTAATCCAACTTTATATCATGAATTAGATGTTTTAGCTAAAGCTAATAAATGTACAATAACCGGTTGTGGTTACCAAGATATCTTTTGGGGTAACTTAATCAGTGTTTTAGGAGGAACAACTCATCGTATATCTAAAATAAAAGGTTCATCTTCATATAATGTAGAAGACTATGGTCTTGCTTTAGCTAAAGCTCATGGAGCAGGTCTTACTTTAGAACAATTTGATAAAGAAATTGCTTCTGCTGATCGTATTAGTAGCGAAGAAAGACAAAATATTATTAATTCTGGTAATTATGCACCATCATATATGTGGAATACAGTAGGGTGGTTAGCAGATAAATTACATTTAGAAATAACTGATATTAAACAAGAATGTGTACCACAAACCTATAAAGAAGATTTAAATTCTGATACATTAAAAATGACTATAAAAGCAGGTACAGCTACAGGAATGAGTGCAGTAGTAACAGCTGAAACCAAAGAAGGAATAATTCTAGAAGCAGAATGTATTGGTAAAGTATATGGTCCAGATGAAGTAGATACCAATGAATGGACTATTGTCGGAGAACCAGAAACAACTATTACAATTAAACAACCTGCTACTGTAGAACTTACTTGTGCTGACATTGTTAATCGTATTCCAGATGTTATAAATGCTTGCCCTGGTTTCATTCCAACAAGTAGAATGCCAGAACCTATATATCGTCGTGAAAGCTTAGAAAAATATTTAACAGAATAAAAAAGACATAATATTCGCTTTGAATATTATGTTTTTAATTTATTATAAAATAACTTAATATATAAAAGTAAATAAGCCATTGATAATGCATAACCAGCACATACATCACTAGCATAATGAACTCCTAAATAAATTCTACTAATTCCAATTAATAACACTAAACTAATTAATAAAGAACTAAATAATACTTTCTTTTTCTTACTTATCTTTTTATGTACTATTATATAAGTTACAAATCCATAAAACGATAAACTTACCATCGAATGACCAGAAGGAAAACTAAAACCTTGTTCTAAAACTAAATTAATATCTATCGGTCTCGATCTAGCAAATAAATATTTTAATATTTGATTTAAAACTACACATAATAAAATATTTAATACAATATAAAAAGCATTCTTTTTATTTTTACTAAATATCATAATTCCAACAGCTAAGAAAAAGATAAACCATGTACTACACAAAAAAGAAATAAATCTAAAAAAATAAGTAACAGGTTCACACTTTAACTTAATAATAATATTATATATAGTATTATCAAATGTACTTATATTATCGGTTAATAATAGTATTATTAAGATACCAAAAATTAATAAGCTTATTGAAAATAATATTCTTTTCCAATAAGCTTTAATTATTT
This sequence comes from uncultured Bacilli bacterium, assembly GCA_947625535.1. Classification (GTDB taxonomy): domain Bacteria; phylum Bacillota_I; class Bacilli_A; order RF39; family UBA660; genus Coprovivens. The sequence goes on along the minus strand of CANQOR010000008.1, from coordinate 44,848 downwards.
TTCTTTTACTCATCTAAATCACCAAAGTAAGTAGTAAGTAATTCTTTATATCTATCTAGTAATTTAACATTGGCTCCTTTAGCTTTAGCGATATTATATATTTCACGATATAACCAACGATTTTCATCTTTACTACCGCCAGTACCTTTCCATATCTTATCACCATTCTTAAGAAAATTATTATAATTAGAAATTAGAATATGTAATTTATCTGCTAATAAAATATTGATAACATTAACATCACCATTATTTCTCATTCGTAAGATAAATTCTTTTTTCCTTTCTAACCATTTTGCGATAGCCATATCTTCTGATAAATCTGATACCATATCAGCAACCAGTGTGCCAAATTTTTCTTCTATCTCTTCATAGCCATACTCTGTATCATTTATAATATCATGAAGTAGAGCAGCTACTAAAATATCTTCAGTTGTGGTAATATCTCTTATCATTGAATAGACTATCATCGCATGAAAACTTTTATCAATGTTTTCATTTTTAAACTTGATTCCACGATTAGCTTTTACCATAAAGTAAATAGCTTCTTCAACTCTTGAATACATATACCATCACCCATCTCTACCTTATATAATATATTTTATAGTAAAATAAGCATTTTGACAAATAAAAATAAGATAATTAGACATTATTGCCTTCTTATCTTAATTTTTTTCTTAATCCTGTATTATTTTTAATATGAGCACCTATTATTTCAGAAACATCTGTTATTGTAATAAATGCTGATTGATCTTCTTCTGTAACAACTCTTTTTAATTCAGAAACTTCTATTCTAGTTATTACACAATATAAAATAGCTTTTTCTCCACTCATTAAACCATTACCATTTATAATAGTAACAGTTCTACCTATCTTTTTATATATATGTTCTGCCATTTTCTGACCATCTTCAGTTATTATTAAAACAGCTTTACCTTTTTCAAAACCTTCACCAATTTCATCAACAACTTTTGAAGTAATAAAATAAGCTAATAAAGAGAATAAAGCTCTATCTATTCCAAAAAAGAAACCAGCTACTGTAAAAATAATAGCATTACATACTAATACAAATTGACCTACAGATAAATTAGTATTTTTACTTATTACAATCCCTAATGATTCAGTACCATCTAAACAACCACCACATCTTATAATAAGACCAACTCCTATACCTAATAAAGCACTACCATATATAGTAGCTAATAATATATTATCAGTAAGTGGTTCAATACCATGAAATACTTCTAACATAATTGAAAATAATCCAATACTATAAGCAACTTTAACTAAAAACTTCCATCCTAAATTCTTATATCCAATATATATAAAAGGTATATTAATTATAAAAACAGTTAAACTTAATTTCCATTTTAATAATAAATTTAAAATAATACTTATACCATTAATACCACCATCTAAAATAGAATTAGGTACTAAAATACACTCTATAGCATAAGCTGCCATAATAGCTCCAATTGTCATAAAAATAGCTTCTAAAACTCTTTTAAAAACAGGTTGTTTCTTTAATTGCTCCATATTAAAACCTCCTAATTATACCTTAATTATAACACATCTATTTTGAATTCTTTTTATATTTACTTTGATTATTTAATTCCTGATAATATAAAACAGTCTTCTTATCATAATATCTAATATCTCCACTAGGAAGCATAAGCATTCTTTCTATACCTAAATTATCTACAAATTCAGGATTATGTGATACTACTAACATAGTTCCTTCATAGTCTTTAAATGTTTCAGCAATAATTTTTTGTGTTTCAGGATCTAAATGATTAGTAGGTTCATCTAATATAAGGAAATTAGCTCCTGTAAGAGCCAATTTAGCTAAAGCAACACGACTACGTTCTCCAGGAGATAAATAAGATACTTTCTTATATACATCATCTCCTGTAAATAAAAAGTTACCTAAAAAAGCTCTTAAATCTTTAGTACTTAAATTAAATTCACTAAAATTTTCTAATATAATTTTTTCATTATCTAATAATTCATGTTCTTGTGCATAATAACCTATTTCTGTTTTATCATTTATTATAATAGAACCTAATAGGGGAGTTAACTGACCAACTATTAATTTAAGTAATGTTGATTTACCAACACCATTTTCTCCAACTATTAAAAACTTTTCTCCTCGACCTAAATCAAAAGTTAAATTATCTATTAAAATATGATCTTCTTTATAACCAAATTTTAAATTATCTACCTTTAATGGAACAACTCCACTAGGATGATTAATTTTAATTTTAAATCTTGTTGTTTTTTGTTTCTTTTCTAATATAACTTTATTTTCTTCTAATCTAGCTAATTTCTTTTGTCTATCTTTAGCTATCTTAGCTTTCTTTTCATTACCACCAATATATTTAGCAATAATTCTTTTTAATTTTTCCTCTTCCTTAGTTTGTTTATCATAAATTCTTTCTTGAGTCTTTAATCTTTCATTACGTATCTTCATATATTTTTCATAGTTACCAGGGAATAACTCCATTTTATGAGTTCCTTTATCTACATACAAAGTTTGTGTTGTAACTTGATCTAAAAAATCTATATCATGAGATATAACTAAAATAGTCCCATTATAATTTTTTAAATAATTAATAATATAATCTTTACTATCTATATCTAAATGATTAGTAGGTTCATCTAAAAGTAATATTTCTGGATTAGAATATAGTAGTCTAGCAAAAGCTATTTTACTTTTTTGTCCTCCAGATAAATTACATAACTTCATATCTAATAGTTCACTATCAATATTCATACCTGTTACTATTTTTAATAAAATATTCTCTGCATTATAAACTTCATAGTACTCTAATTTTTCTTGTAATTTACCAATTTGTTTCATTATATATTTAATTTTTTGTTCATCAGTTTCAATACTTGCTTGGTTATAAGCTTTAGCTAGCTCATTTTCTAATTTTTTAATAGGTCTTCCTTCTAATAAATAATCAAATACTGATATTTCCATACTAGGTATTTCATCACTTATTACTTGCGGCAAAAAACCAATTCTAACACCTGGTTTTAAAATAATTCTTCCATTATCAGGTTCTAATTCACCCATTATTAATTTAAAAAATGTTGATTTACCAGCACCATTCATTCCAATAATACCAACTTTTTCTTTATCTTTTATTGTTATTGTGACATCATCAAATATTTCCTGTAAACCAAAAGACATTGATAAATTTTTAATATTCATTTGATATCACCTCGCTTTAAATATCATAACATAAAACCATTAAAAAAGAGAAATATTACTATTTCTTCTTCCTTAATGTATAAGCCAAATGAACATTATTCATTAATTCATAAACAGTCATTGGACCAACTCCTCCAGGTACTGGAGTAATATAACTACATATATCTTTTAAATTATCAAAATCAGCATCTCCATATAACTTACCATTTTCACGATTAATACCAACATCAATAACTACAGCATCTTTTTTAACCATATCAGCTGTCAAATAATGCTTTTTACCAACAGCTACAATTATAATATCAGCATTTTTGGTAATTTCAGCTATATTCTTTGTCTTAGAATGACATAATACAACCGTTGCATTTCTATTTACTAATAAATTAGCAATAGGTTTACCAACTAAAATACTTCTTCCTATAACTACTACATTAGTACCTTCTAAAGCTATTTCATGTTCATCTAATAAATCAATAATTCCCTTTGGTGTACATGGTACTAAACCATCTACATTTTGAATTAATTTACCAGCATTAACATAAGTTAAACCATCTACATCTTTTAAAGGACTAATTGTATTTTGAATAACACTAGCATCTAAATGATGTGGTAGGGGCATTTGTACAATAATTCCATCTACTTTATCATCATTATTTAAAATATTTAATTCTTTAATTAATTCTTCTTGTGTTACATTCTCTTCAAAATTCTTATGTATAAAGTAATAACCTAATTCTAAAGCTAATTTTTCTTTTTGTTTAATATAAACATTACTAGCTTCATCATGACCAACTTGTACTACAGCTAATCCTAATTGTTTTTTAGTACCTTTTATTCTTTCTTTTAATTCTTCTAATTTCTTCTTACGAAGTTCTTTTCCATCTATAATTGCCATCTTTACCTCACCATCTTTATTATAACACATTTAATATTTTTTCCTTTAACATTATTGTTAATAAAACAAATTTGGTTTATAATTTCTTTAGGGAGGTATTTTTATGGCAAAGAAAAAAGAAACCAAGAAAAAAGAAGAAATAGAAGAACTAGATGATGAAGTAGAAGAAGAACTAGAAATTGATGATGAAGAAGAAAATATTCAATATAGTGCTTTAACTGTTGAAGATCGTTTAGTTAACTTAGAAAACAAAGTTAATATATTATTATTTTTAACTGTTGTTATTACTATATTAAGTGCTATCTTATTATTTGGTATGTTTAGTAATGATTCATCTTCTAACGTTTCAGACACATATAGTGAAGATAGTAATACATATAGTACAGAAGCATTTAAAGAAATAAGTGCGACTGACATAGCTAGTGAATCTAAAGGTAAAACTATCGTTGTTTTAATTGGTCGTCAAGGTTGTTCATATTGTGCTGCTTTTGCACCAATTATTACCAGTGTTTCTAAAGAATATGGTATTACTATTAGATATATTGATTTTTCTAAAATAGTAAACGTTGCTGAAAGACGTATTATTGACCAAACAGCCTATGAAACAATTTACAACTTAAAAGGAGAAGGTTCATGGGATGGCTTTGGTGCTACAGCTTTAAATGGTACCCCAAATACTCTTATTATTAAAGATAATGTAATAATTGGTGGTATTAATGGTTATCAATCATCAGATGGTATAAGAAGTGCATTTGATAATGCTAACTTATAAAAAAGATTTATGAATTAATCATAAATCTTTTTTAGTTCCACAATGAGTACAATAAGCACCATCTACTACATTTCCACATATCTTACAATAATAATCATCTCTTAAAGGATAAACTATCTTAGAAAACTTAAATACTTTACTAAATGAACTAATATATAAGAAAATAACAAACAAGAAATAACCTAAAACAAAGAAAATATTTCTTGATAATAAACAAAAATCAAATGTCCCATGTAAAACAAATGGCATTACAATACTTAATATTAAATTTTTTCTTTTAATTTTTTCATTCTTATTTATTTCCGCTTGTTTAGCTATACCATAGTAGTAACCCATAAAAACAGCAAAGAAAACATGACCAGGTACAGAAAGAACAGCTCTCATAATTGCAACTCCTATACCACCTTGTAATACATATAAAATATTTTCTAAAGTAGCAAAACCTAAAGAAATAAATACTGCATATATTAAAGCATCATATATATGTGTAAAATTCTTATCATTCCAAGTTGAAACCTTTAAGAATAACCATTTACTTCCTTCTTCAATTAAACCAACTCCTATAAAAGTAGCTATAGCTAGTTTAATATAACCATCTTCATAAGTAGATTCTAAAATAGGGAATATTATATAAGCGATAATAGATATTAACAAAGTTAAAAAGATAGCTAATATACCAAATACAAATAACTTTAATAGTAATGTAGGTGGTTCCTTTTCAACTTTATCCATTTTATAAATAAATACTCCTAATACTATAGAAGGTAAAACAGATAATAATAACAATACTTCACTCATATTATCACCATCTTTATTATATATAATATAACGTAAAATAAAAATAAACTATTTGTAAACAGATAATAAATTTGACACATTTTTATTAAAATTTACATCATTAACATTTATTATCTTCAAATAGTTTACTTACTAATATCCAGCTGAATGTCTATGTTTAGGATACTTATTACTTAATTTATATATATCATCTCTATCTACAAGAACTAATGGAGTTTCTTTAAACCATTCAGGTAATCTATCAGGATTATTACAATTAGCATCTTTATAAGTATCTAAGATCATACAATTATCACCACAAGTCCCATTTACAAAAGTATCTAAACTATAATAACCTAATCTTCTAAGTTCTTTTTCAAATTGAACTAAAACTTCACTAGATACATTCTTAGCTGTTCTAGTTAAATATCTTTGTACTTCAATACCACCACATACAATACCATTATTATCTCTTACATAATCTTCTTCTTCATTTTTAATTATTAAATATAAATTAGGACATATAACATCTTCATAAGACCATTTAGTTCTAAATAATTTAATAACATAATCTCCAATTCTATAGCAAGCTCCAGTAGCACCACTAGCTATATATCCCATATCTTTACTATGACTTAAATCTAAGTATTTTTCTACATATAATTCTAATTTACTACCTAAACCAGCTCTATATATAGTCTCTAATTCACTAGTTACATAACTCTTTTGACCATCTTTTTTAAACATTTCTTCAATACTTGCGTATTTCTTTCTCATTTCTTCCGTCATTAAATGCGCATAATTATGATAAATATATAACTTTCTTGAATTAGAAGTATTAAATAATCTTTCAGCATCTTTAACAAATTCTTCAATCTTTAATGGATTATGTCTTAATGTATAAGCTGAACCACTAAGAGGTACTTCTTCATAACTAAGTAATTCATCAGCTAAATTATTACTAGGATAATTTTCTAAAATGTATTCTTTTAATTGTTCCCATATTTTTTTATCTAAAGTTGAATTAAAAACAGCAATAGCTAATTTACATATATCTTTCATATCCATAAGAGTAGGTAAGAATGTTAATTGTTCATTTTCTTTATAAGTAACACTAGTTAAGTATTTAGTAAAATCATCATAAATAACATTAATTAATTCTGGATAATTATTAACTATATATTTCATAAATAAATATCTAATATGAAGATTATCATTTAAATAAAACATTTTAATAAAATCATAATTATTATTAATATCATTAAATATATAATTAAATATTTCTAATAATAAATCTTCATCTTTATATATTTCATCAATATGATCAATTATATATCTTTTACCCCAACTAGTATTATTAAGTATATTAATTATTTTTTCATTATCTAAAGCATCAAAAGAATAATATTTATTTAATAAATACAACGCTTCATTTTTATAATCTTCATTATCATATATAATTTCAAAACAAAAACGATAATAAGAATCTAATAGTAAAGGTAAAAAACCATTTATAATAGTATTTCTATCTTCATTATTCCTTATATATTTTATTAAAGACTCTCTATCATAAATAGTTAAACTATATACAAAATCAACTTTACCTTCTTTTAAATATTGTATTGTATTAAATGCCATATAATTATCCCCTTAATGGTTTGTTATTATAACACAAGAATTATAAAGTACATAATTTTATTTAAGTAAAAAAATTATGTTATAATGAAAAATAGAAGGAGTGTATTAATTAATATGAATCAAGAACAAAATAATAATGTCAATAATAATGACACAAATGAACAATCAAGTTTTAGCAATAGTGAAAATCCAACTATGGTTAATTCTCTAAACACAAGTAATCAAGTAAATGCTGAACAACAACTCCAAAATTCAACATATGTACAACAGATTGTTGAACCGGCAATGACAAACACTATTCCTAACGAAGGAAAACAAAAGAAAAAATCTAAAGGTTTAGCAATCGGAATAGGTGTTGCTATATTAGCTATTATTGCCATAACAATTGTAGTGATAATATCTTCAAAGGACCAAAACGTCGAAAAAGAATCAAATTCATCTAAAGATAGCACCGTAGAACCTAGTAAAAACAAAAAAATTAATTATTTCAATGATAATGATAAAATAACTGATAAGATATCATTTCTTCATACACACGACATTAATGATAAAAACAATGTTTTTTTAGGTATTAGTGAAAAAAATATTTCGTCACCACTAAAAGCAGGAAGCCAGCTACGTAATGACACTATAACTTTAACTAAATTAACTCCTGATATAAGTTTTACTTATGGTGGACAAATTTATAATTTTGATTTTGAATATAAACTATATTATATAAAAAATGATCATACCGCAGAATATATTGAAGACGAAGAAGTGTTGTATAAAGATAATAATTATTATATTACCGATAAAAATTATGTCTATTATAAGTATGAAGAAACTGGCTGGGATTCACACGACTATGGCGAAAAAACCTCTTACTCTTGGCGTTTTATAAATATGGGGCATTATAGTGATATTGAAAAAGCCAAAGAAGCTGTTAGCAATTATCAAAAAAATTTTTATATTTGTACTTATACAGACTCTGAAACAATATCAAAATGCAATTATAAAGAATATAGATTGGCAAATGATATGATAATAGATTTATTACAAAAATACAATATTTACGTAGATTCATATGATAAGGTTACATTTTATTATAATTATACAAAAGTTAATTATGGTGATTATTATTATGATATTTCTTTTAGTTCGACTCCATATACTGAATTAGATGATTATAAAAAATTTAAATTAAATGATGCTGATTTTTATATAAAAGATAGATATATTTACTATAATACTGATAAAAATAGTACCAATATATATGCGGGAGTTGATTACGAATTAACAAATGAAGAAATTATTTCCCAACTTATAAAAGATTTCTCTAAGTAGTGTAACTGTTGTAAATTAAAAAAGTACATCTTGTAAGATGTATTTTTTTAAAATTTAATCTTAATATTACTTAAAGATACCCCTAATAAAATAGGTAAAACAACTATAACAGGATTCATATATCTTAAATAAGCATTAACTGGTGATAAAAAGCAAAATACTAACATAAATAATACCGGTATACTTGTTAATAAATATTTATATTTTTTTTGATAAATAATAAACCCGATAATTAAAAGCAACACCCAACTATAAATACCCGTATTATATATCATATTAATTATTGGAATATCTCTTACTTTAGATATAGTTTTTTCAATATAAGTACGTGCATATGAAAACTTATCTATCATTTTAATATTAAAATAACCTGTATTAACACGTTTACTTGCTACAACTGTAAACCAAGCAACACCATCTTTAACATCTTTACGAAGTGGATAAAAATAACCATAGTAATTTTCTAAAAAAGAATCAATATAAACCTTAGGATGCCTTATTAAATATTTAGACCATATCTTAAAATAGTGAATTAAATCTTTTTTATCTTTAACATCGAATTTATCTTTAACTTTATCTGATAATTCAGGATTATATTCATTTACTACAACACTTAGATCAGTATTAAATAAAGTTTGTAAGAATTTTGTATCATCTTCTTCCATGTCATAGTATTTTAAATATCTTACTGTTTGCTGTAAAGGAACAGATAGCATTTCTCTAACATTACCTTGTTCAATACCACAACTAGTTATTATAATATTATAAGATATTTGAAATAAACAAAAACAACCAATTAAAATAATACTTTCTTTTCGATATTTCTTTAATAATAATAAACAAACTAAAGTAGCTAATATAATATAAATTCCATTATTACGGAAAAAAATAACCGGAATAGATAGTAGACCAAACTTAATTATATTGCTATCTCCCATTAAATATTTAATATATTCAATAAGATATATTATAAAAAATAAATAAAAGTATGTATCTTTTACTAAAGTATAACTATTAATATACCATACAGGATTTATGAAGAACAAAAATGTTAAAAATAAAATAATTTTAGGTGTCTGAATCTTTTTTAGAAAGTTCAATAAATAGGATAGAGTAAAACAAGAAAAGGTGTATTGTATTATATTAAAGATAAAAACACCTAAGTTATCACTACCTAAGAAACGGCCTAATTTAAGAGAAAATCCCATTAATAATGTAGGAATAACGGGATGGTGATTACTCCATTTTGTAATACCAAAAAAATAATTTAATTCACGCATTCCATCCCACTGAACAGAACCAGGATAATAAATAATAATTATTGGCAACCCAAAAATAAAAAATGTTATAAAACATCCAAGTAAAAAATGTTTCGCTAAAAAAGTATTTTTAAAATCATGATATTTTATTTTTTTTAAATATTTATATAATATCTTAATTAAAAAGAAAAAAATACTTGTAGAGATAATTGTAAATAATAACCATATAAAAATTTTATTGTTATTAAATAAGTTATCAACAACATGATACTTAAAAATTGAATAGCCAAAACTTAAAAATAAACTTAGTATAAAACTTATTATTAAAATAACTTTATTATTATTTTTCATTATAATCACTCTTTTACTTTCACTATAATAATAGAATAATCACTATTTATTTGCAAGAAAAAACTAACCCTTCAAGGATTAGTACCTATGTAAACTCGAAGTACTCGAGTCGTAATCACAATGGGGCGGTATGTGGGAATCGAACCCACGCGTGCCAGAGCCACAATCTGGTGTGTTAACCACTTCACCAACACCGCCATGCGTATAAATAGAATAACAAATAATTGAATAAAATGCAAGTATATATTATAATTAAAAATAGGGAAGTGACATAATGAATACTTTAACTTATATATTAGCTAATATGACAATATGGGAAAGAATAGAATATGAAATAAAAGATTTATTAAAAATGTTCGTCGAATTTTTTCAAATGATTAAAGAAGTAACATATGATTTACTTGCTGGTTATATCGGTGAAACAGTTTTAAATATGGGTTTAATAACTATTGGAGCCCTTATCATAATGCTTATATGTTTAAAAATTATTAATAGATAATAATAACGAGGAGTTTAAGCTCCTCGTTTTTTCATTACTAATTTCATAAAGTCTTCTTCATCTAAACCAAAGTTAACTGTACGATATTCCTTTTTAGTATCAATAGCAGTAAGTGTTAATCTTGTTCCAATTCTTATTTTTATCTTAGATTTCTTACCTCTATATGAAGCAGTAGCATCATCATAGAAGAATTTATCTCCTTCTAAGTCTTCTGCTAATATCTTACCATCAATACCGTCAGAAGTTTTAATATATATACCACGACTATTTACATAAGTAACAGTTGCTTCAAACTTTTCTCCAATATGTTCACTCATATATCTAATCATCTCAAAATGATTAGCATCTCTTTCTGCTTGATCAGCGTTTCTTTCTTTTTTCGTTATATGACGACATATCTTTTCCATATCATCATAAGCAGCATCAACTAATTTAATATTAAATCTGTTATCTCTTTGTTGTTTAAGATTGTGATGGGCTAGTAAATCAGCTGCTCTTCTAATTGGACTAGTAAAGTGTCCATACTTTGGTAAACCCAAACCAAAATGACCTAAGTTTTGAACATCATATTTAGCTAATTTCATAGATCTAAGCATTATATTAGCTACAACATTTCTTTCTTCAGCATTCTTAAATTGTGCTAATATTTGTTGGATAACTTTACCATTTACAACGTCATGAGAAGTTTTAACTTTTAAACCACTACGACCTAATAAATTAAATGCTTCTTCTACATCTTCTTCATCAGGTTTTTCATGAACACGTAATGGTGAAGGTAAAATCATATAATTAGCATAACATTCACCAGCTAATAACATAAAGTTTTCAATAATACCTTCAGCAGTCCTTTGAACTCTTTGTCTAAATTCTAAAGGATTACCATTTTCATCAACTTCAATTTCTATATCATTATTTCCAAAGTCAACATATCCACGTCTTTTCTTTTCTACATCTAGCTTTTTAGAAAGACCTTGCATTAAAACTAAATTATCATAAAATTCTTCATAACCTTCAACAAATTCACCATCTTCTAATAACTTATTAACATCTTCATAAGTCATAGCTTTACGTGAATTAATAACTGTATCTTCAAAATCATAATTTAGTATTTTACCTTCAGGAGATATCTCCATTATACAACTCAAACATAATCTCTCTACGTTAGGATTCAATGAACAAATACCATTAGATATTATATGAGGAAATTGAGGTATAACAGTATTAACCATATAAACACTAGTTCCTCTCGAAATAGCTTCATCCCATAATTGCATTCCTGGATGAATATAATGTGTTACATCTGAAATATGAACACCTAATACATAATTTCCTTTTTCATTTATTTCTAAACTAATTGCGTCATCTCTGTCTTTAGTTTTTTCACCATCAATGGTAAAAATTAATTTCTTCGTCAAATCCAAACGATTCTTTTTATCTTCTGGTCTAACAACAGTTGGAAGTGCTTGAGCTTCTCTTAAAGCTTCGTCTGTAAAATCAATAGTAATATTATTTTCTACAGCTATTAATTTTAAATCAGCATCAGGATCATCTTTATGTCCTAAACTTTTAATAACTCCTGCATAGTATTTGCCACTAAATAATTTATCTATTTTAACAAGTAAACGATCTCCCTCTACTAAAGGTTTCATTGCCATCCCATTAATAATAATAGGGTGATCTAATTTAACATTAAATGGTTTAAGAATCATTTCACCATCTTTACAACCAACTTCAACAATTACTAAGCCATCTTTTCTTTTAATAATTTTATCTACTTTAGCTATAATATGACCATGTTCAATTTTATTAGTAGGTCTTAATATAACAATATCTCCATCTAAAGAATCTTTTAAATCATTAGGTCTTACTTTATATTTTTTACTTTCAGTAGTAATAAATCCTTCACCATGTTTATTAAGGCTAATCTCTCCTTGAACAAAACCAAGTTCATGTGGAAAAGACCTATACAATTCTTTTCTTGCGTCTAAATATATATAACCTTCAGTTTGTAATTCATCTAAAGCCATTACTAACATATCAGGTTTAAATCCTCTTTTAGAACACATTTCTTTTTTAATTTCACGATATCTATACTTTTTACCGCGACAATTTGGATTATTAAAAAACACCAATAACATATCTTTTAATTCATTTATTTTTTCTTCCATCACAAACCCTCCTATTAAATATTTATCACATATCCTTAAAGTTGTAAATTGTTTAACTCAAATTTTATTATAATTATTTTTTATAATACTATAAAATAAAAATATTATTAATTAACACAAGCTAAAAAATCTATTTTAATGTGTAATTATATACGTATTATGATAAAATTATCTTGGTGATAGTAATGTTTGAAAACGTTGATATATTAATAACTACAAGTATTATAAAAAACAATTTATTAAAGAATTTTAATAATCAATTTTTAAAATATAAGATTTATTCTATCTCAGAATTTAATAAATTATTTTACTTTGACTATGATGAACAAACTATATACTATGTTATGAAAAATTATCATGTTCGTTATGAAATAGCTAAAATATATTTAGATAATTTATACTATATTGAAGACAAAAAATATTTAAGTAATAAGTTGATTTTTTTATCTTCTTTAAAAAAAGAATTACTAGATAATAATCTATTAATTATTAAGAAATTATTTCAAAGTACTTTAAAAAATAAAACTATTTGTTTATATAATCTTCCTTCATCTAAAGAGATAAATTTACTTGTTGATAAGTTAAAACTTAATAACAATGTCATTACTAAAAATGATGAAATAAAAACATACAATCACACTATTAAAGAATTTAAAACTATTGAAGATGAAGTAGAATATGTTATTAATTCTATATGTCGTTTAATCAAACAAGGTATTGATATAAGTCATATTTTTATAACTAATTTAGATAATGAATATCGTAAATTATTTAAAAGATTACTTCCTATGTTTAATATTCCTTATACTTTAAATGATACTTCATCAATATATTCAACTTATATATGTACTAAATTCTTAGAACTATATTCTGATAATTTAGAAGAAACTGTTACTAATTTAAAAGAGTATGTAACTGATGAAGAATCAGAAAAAATATATAATAAGATTATTAATATAATTAATAAATATGTTTTAATAGATGATCAAAATATTGTTAAAGAAATGATTATTTATGACTTAAAAAAGACTAATATAAGTAAACAAGATATTATAGCTTCACTTCATGAAGTCAATCTAAAAAATACTCTTTTTAAAGATGAAGATTACATTTTTATTCTTTCATTTAACCAAGGGATAATACCTTCTATTTATAAAGATGAATCTTATTTAACTGATAAAGATAAAGAAGAACTAAATATTTCTTTAACAATTGATAAAAATAACTCAGAACGTGAATTAATTATTAATAAATTACAAAGTCTTAAAAACTTAACTATAACATATAAATTAAATGCTTTTGGTGAAGTTTATTATCCTTCAAGTATTAATGAAACACTTAAATATGATGTTGAAATAATAGAAGATACTGATTTATCTAATTCTAATTTATATAATAAAATAAAATTAACATCTTTATTAGATGAATATAATAAATATGGTACTAAAAGTGACTTATTATATACTTTAAATAATACTTATCAAGATTTACCATACAATATATATAATAATAAATTTAAAGGTCTAAATAATGCCTTATTCTTAGATTTTATTAATCATAAATTAACTTTATCTTACACAACTTTAGACCGTTATTTTAGCTGTCCATTTAGTTACTATATTGGTAATATTTTAAAGCTAAATATTTTTGAAACAACATTTGATCAAGTAGTAGGAAGTTTATTTCATGCTATTTTAGAAAAATTTAATACTAGTAAATTATCTTATGATGAATTATGGCAACAAGAACTTTCTTCTCTTACATATGAATTCAATCTAAAAGAAAAATTTTTCTTAACTAAATTAAAAAAAGAATTACTATTTATTATAGAAACAATCAAAGAACAAGATAATTATATTAATTTAAAAAATGAATTACATGAAGAAAGAATTATAACTAATATTGAAGGTAATATTAAAATAACTTTTACCGGTGTAATTGATAAATTAAAATATAAAGAAGTAAATGGTGAAACAATAGTTGCTATTATTGATTATAAAACTGGTAGTCCTAATCTTTCTTTAGATACTATTCCATATGGTATTGGTATGCAACTACCTATATATTTATATCTAGCTAAAAATACTTCTAAATTAAAAAATGTTAAAATAGCAGGTTTTTATCTTCAAAAAATCTTAAATAATGAAGTAACTGTTGATAAAAGTAAGACTTATGAACAATTAAAAAAAGAAAATTTATTATTACAAGGATATTCTAATAGTGATCATGCTATTTTAAGTGAATTTGATACAACTTTTGCGGATAGTATGTTAATTAGAGGAATGCGTTTAAAAGAAAATAATGATTTTTATTTTTCAGCTAAAAATTTATCTTCTAAAGATATGGATGAATTAGTTACGATGACTGAAGACAAAATTAAAGAAGGTGCCAAACAAATAGAGGAGGGTAATTTTGCTATTGCTCCTAAGAAAATTGGTAAAGAAAATTATGGCTGTCGTTTTTGTAAATTTAAAGATATATGTTTCCATACAGCAAAAGATATAGAAGAGTTAGAACCTTTAGATATTAAAGAAGTATTAGGTAAGGGTGGTGAAAACAATGAATTGGACTAAAGAACAACAACAAGCAATCGATGAAACTGGAACTAATATAATTGTTTCAGCTGGTGCTGGTTCTGGTAAAACAGCTGTTTTAACTGCTCGTGTAATGCGTATATTAAATTCTAATATTCATATTAATGAATTACTAGTCTTAACATTTACTAAAGCTGCCGCTGGTGAAATGAAAGACCGTATTAGAAAATCTATTAAGAAAGGTTTACAAACTAATCCTAATTTAGAAAAAGAATTAGAATTAATAGATCAATCTTATATTACTACATTCGATTCTTACGCTTTATCTATCGTTAAAAAATATCACTATTTACTAAATATATCTAATGATATAAAAATAACTGATTCTTCAATTATTAAAATGCAAGAAAGTAAAATAATGGATGAAGTATTTGATTATTTTTATCAAAATCCTACTGCTGATTTTACTAAATTAATTTATGATTTTTGTGTTAAAGATGATACTGAACTTAAAAAAAGTTTTATTAAAATAGCTGAAAAAATAGATGGCCTTCCTAATCGCAAAGAATATTTAGATAATTATGTTTCTAATTACTTTTCTGAAGAATATATTAATGAAATAATTAAAGAATATGAAAATATTATTACTTCGTTAGTTAACAACATAATAAACTTTAGTAAACGTTTAAATGTTTCTTCTCTTCAAGGTAAATTCACTGACGAATTAAATACTTTATTAACTAATTTAACTAATTGTTCTGACTTAGATTCTTATTATCAAACAGTTCCTACTTTAACAATTCCTAGACTACCATCTAAGTGTGAAGAAGAAACAAAAAAAGATAAAGAAAAATTTGCAAAAAATATAAAAGATTTAAAAGATTTATTACTTAAATATGGTAATAAAGAAACTATTAAAGAACATTTAAAACTTACTAATGATTATGTAAATGCTACTATTTCTATAATTAAAGAATTCTTAAATCGTTTACATCAATATAAAAAAAATAATGAAATATATGATTTCCAAGATATTGCTTTATTATCTATAAAAATATTAAAAGAACATGAAGATGTTCGAAAAGAAATTCGTGATTCTTTTAAAGAAATAATGATTGATGAATACCAAGATACTAATGATATTCAAGAAACATTTGTTAGTTTAATTGAAAATAATAATGTTTACATGGTAGGTGACATTAAACAAAGTATATATCGTTTCCGTAATGCCAACCCAAATATTTTTAAAAATAAATATGATACATATAGTTTACATAACAAAGGTCTAAAAATTGACTTAGTTCAAAATTTCCGTTCTCGTATGGAAGTCTTAAATAATATTAACGAAATATTTAACTTAGTTATGGATAATACAATAGGTGGAGCTGAATACCATGAATCTCATCAAATGGTCTATGGTAATAAAGAATATATTAATGAAGGAGCTACTAATTATTCTTATGATGTTGAAGTCTTAGAATATGACAACCCTAAACCATCTAAGTATCAAAATAATGAAATAGAAATCTTTACTATAGCTAAAGATATTAAAGAAAAAATAGATAATAAATATCAAGTATATGATAAAGATTTAAAATTTTTAAGAGATATTAAATATAGTGATATTGTTATCTTAATGGATCGTAGTACTGATTTTACTCTTTATAAAAAAATATTTGAATACTTAGGTATTCCTATGACTATATATCGTGATGATGATATTAAAGAATCAAACGATATCTATATTTTAAAAAATATTATTAATTTAATAGTTAAAATAAATAAGCAAGAATATGATTCTGAATTTAAGTATGCTTATACTTCTATAGCTCGTAGTTACTTATTTTCTATTCCTGATAATGAAATATTAACTACTTTTAAAAATAATACTTTTCAAAATGATATTATCTATAATACATTTGCTCCTTTAGCTAATAATTTATCTTCTAAAACTATCTCATCTTTATTAGAAGATATTATTGCTAAAACTAATATCTATGAAAAATTTATTCAAGTAGGTGATATTAACGTTGCAATCATTCGTTTATCTAAACTATTTGATATTGCTGATAATTTAAGTGAACTAGGTTATAACATATATACCTTTAAAGATTACTTAAATGAATTACTAGATAGTGAAGAAGAAATGAAATACAAATCTAATAATCCAGCAGCTAACTCTGTTAAAATAATGACTATTCATACTTCCAAAGGTCTTGAATATAATCTTTGCTATTATAGTGGTTTATATAAAAACTTTAATAAAAGAGATTTAAATAATCGTTTCTTATATAGTAATGAACATGGTATAGTAGCACCCTTCTTTAAAGAAGGAATTAATGATACTATTATAAAATATTTACTTAAATATCATTACTTAGAAGATGAAATATCAGAACGTATAAGATTATTTTATGTCGCTCTAACTAGAGCTCGTGAAAAAATGATTATTCTATCACCTGAATCTGAAGAAGAAAATGAAAGTATTGAATTTAATGGTACTATTGATTTAAACACTCGTCATCATTATGATTCATTTAATGATATCTTAAAATCAATTAAGTCTAAAATAATAAAATACTATCATAAAATAGATCTTGATTCACTTAATTTAACTAAAAACTATTTATATAATAATAAATCTATTACTAACTTAGAATCTAAAGATAATTTAAATAAAATAATTGTTGAAGAAATATCTATTCCTAAAACTCCAACTCTTAGTGAAGAACATCTATCTAAAACAATTCATGAATTAATTACTAAAGAAAATAAAAAAAATATGAACTTTGGTACTTTAGTTCATGAAACATTAGAATATATAGATTTTATAAACCCTGATTATTCTTTAATAGATAACTCTTTAATAAAAAATAAAATAATTAAATTTCTTAGTAATCCTTTACTTTCTAATATAAAAGAAGCAAATATTTATAAAGAATATGAATTTATTTATCACGATGAATTTAATGAATATCATGGTATAATAGATTTAATGCTAGAATATCAAGATCATATTGATATCATAGATTATAAATTAAATAATACAAAAGATACTAATTACTTAAAACAATTACAAGGTTATAAAGATTATATAAAAACATTAACTTCTAAAGATATTAACATATATTTATATAGTATCTTAGGAGAAAGCTTAGAAAAACTATAAAAGGAGGTATAAAGTATGATAGTTAGACAAGATTTTAAAACTATTCCTGAACAAATTTCTCTAATTATTAATTCATTAATTGATATTTTTAAAAATCCTAAATCTTTAATCAAAGATAATCCATACTTCTATCATACTTTATATAAAAACCAATTTATTATTCACTTATATCTCTTTAAATTAATTATTAATGATAAAGAATATATAGAACATAAATATAATGAATATATTACTAAGTATCCTAAAAAAATATATTACAAAATATATGGTATAACTAATATAGAATACAATAAAGAATTAGATTTAATAGTTAAAATAAAAGAAAAATTAACTCTAGATAGTTATACTTATGATGAAAATAGAAATAGAATTATTTTTAAAGATAATACTTATGTCGATGCAAGATGGTTATTAACTTTTATTTCAATGATCTTAGATAATGCTAAAAAAGATGAAAATAAAGAAATAAATATTTGTTATACTATCCCTAATCGTGATATTAAAAAAGTAAAAGAAGATAATATCGAAGACTTCTTAAAAGAATTTACATATTATAATATTAAAGTTAAACATATAGATACTACTAAACCAGTCCGTGAAAATCATATCTTAATAGTAAAAAATGCTGCTATTAATTATTTAAAGCATTTAAAACAATATCGTCATGGTTTAGAAACATCTGAATCATACTTAATATTTTATAATTTATTAAAAAGAGAATGTCAAAAAGAAGGTTTTGAATTACAAGAGACAGAAACTAATTTATTAGATATAAATCCTCGTGAACTAGCTAAAATAGAAGTTTTATTTAATGAAGACTATTATAATTTACCATTAAGTAAACAAGTTCAGATTATTGAAAATACTATTTGGCAAAAGAGTAATGATATAACATTATTAGAAAATATTAATTCATCTATTGATAGTATAATTGACTTCTTAACAATCATTAGATTAGAAAATAATCAAACTTTTGAAGACATAAATCAAAAATATGAAATAAACTTTATTCCAATAATAATGATTCTAAGTATTAATCTTTTCTTAGTAACTTATTTAAATAAGGATTCATTTGATTATAGTTTATTAGATCTTGATAATGCTAAACCTAAATATATGAATAATATATGTGAAAATGAAGAACAAGAATTAAAATCTAAATTAAAAAAACTTAATCTTGAATTACAATCTATAAAAAAAGATTTAGAAGAATACAAGGTAGAGAGAAATGCTTTAAATACTAATGAATTACCACCAGATAAATATCAAAAAGAACTAGAAAGATGTGTAGGTAATATAAATAGAGCTAGTATTCAAATAGGTCGTTTAAATTCTAAAATAGCTTCTTTATCCAAAGAATATGAAGTAATTAGAAAAGAACTAGAAACTAAATATCATAATGTAGATTTATATAACTATAATAGTTCTATTATAAAACATATAATTAATTCTATTTTAAGCTGTGCTTTCTATCTAAAAACTAATAATACTTCTTCCGTCTTTAATAATGTTATTATCTTTGAAGATTATGAAAAAACAGAAAATTCTTTTTACTTAGAATTAACTTTTAAAGAATTATTAAAAATAAGTAACCAAAATATCTTAAATGGTTTATTAGAACAACAAGACTTACCAAAACTAGCTTAGTAAAGAAGTGATAATTATGAAAAAGAAATTTCCTAAAATACTATCTATAATAAATATTATAATTCCTATAATATTATTATTTATTCTTTTAATAGCTAAACTTAGTGAAGATGCAATATATATTATGATGATGACTGTTATAATAGGGTGGTTAATACCTTATATAACTCCTTTAATAACTGGTCTAGCTTTATTAAATAAATCTCATCATAAAAGAGCGTTATTATTAAATATATGTAGTATTTTGCTTTCTATCTTTTGTATATCTATGATTATAATTTTATTTGATAAACATTTCATTATTATGTTAATTGAATATATTATAATAATTATATTAAATATTATTAATACTATCTATTTAATAATATATATTAAAAAACATCCTAATTTAGAAAATAAACGTATTAAAGAAATAAAGAAAAAAAATAATGGTGCAATTGTGTGAGGTATATTATGAAAAAATTAAGTAATCAAAAACTATTACCAGAATCTAAAGAATTAACAAATACAATTAATTATAAAGATGTAGCCATACCAAGTATTATAATTATACTTATAATAGCTTTAATATCTGGTCTTGTTATTATCTTAAAACCAACTAATAAATTAAAAAGATACTTAGAAACATTTAAGTATACATGTAATGATTCAATTTGTTATAAAGATATAGATAATCTTAATTATTCTATTAATTATAAACAAGGTAAAATGACTATTTCTAATACTAAATATACTATTACTATATCTAATTTATATCCTGTCTTAGAATTAAAAGATAATACATTAACTTGCTATTATCGTCAAGATAACTACGAACCATTAACTAAAATAGATAAAACATTTACTGATAATCATGAATGTCAATCATATATCGAAGATGTAAATAACGCTATTACTAAATTTAAAGAACTTTTAAATAATGCTAATGTTTCATTAGATGATTTTGAGGATGAAGACAAATAAAAGGTTGATATTGCCATCAACCTTTTATTTTTGTCTTTCACATTCTCTAAGTTCATAAGTATCACTTAATAAACATCTTATTTTAATATCTTCGTTATTAATAGATTCTTCGTTATCTTTAAAATTAACGACAAAATAATTTAATATTTTATCTTTAGATACTTCATCTTTACTATCATATAATTTATATTCATTATTATCATTTACTATATATCCACTAACTACAAAATGTGTACTTTTAAGTAAATTAATATTCTTTTCTAAATCTTCAAAACTAATATCTTGTTTACTACTATAAGTTATTTCATCAGTACTTATATTAGCTAAATCAATACTATAATTACTTAAATTAATAGTACCAACAAAGTTAACAGTATCTCCTTTTTTAATAGAACATTTAGAACTATCTATATTAGCTTCAATATAAGTCTTACTATCTTTATTATTACTTAATATAATAGTTGTTTCATCTTTCTTCTTAGTAACTTTATTTACATAGCCATTACTCATATACCAAATAGAACTCTTTCTCGTAGTATAATTTAATAAGTAACCTTGTGTAATTCTTAAATCTTCACCAAGTTCAGCATCAACATAACTTACATTATTAGCATCACTTACATCAATCGTTTCATCATTACTTTTATTATCCTCATTTTTATCAATTATCTTATTCCAAAATAATACTCCACCTAGCATTAATAAGACCAATATAGTAAAAATAATATATGTTTGATATTTCTTCCACATACTTATTCACCTCTAAATATATTATATAATAAATATTATTTAATTACATATATTTTAAAAAAGATAGCAATAATTCTTAAAATATTATAAAATTATAAAGTACGCAAAAGGAGATAATAAAAATGAAAGAAAAAAAAGAATTAATTACTTATTTAGAAAATAATCCAGGTTTTATTAAATATAATAATATTCATGTCTTAGATATTAAAGATTCTTATGCTAAAATGTCTGCTCTTATAAATGAAAACTCTTTAAATCCCAATGGCACAGTCCATGGTGGTTTAATCTTTGGCTTGGCTGACTCTGTAATGGGTATTGCTGCCAGAACAACTGGCCATAATGTCGTTACAATTGATTCTTCAATTAATTATTTACATCCAGGTAAAGGTTCCAAACTTATTGCTGAAACTGAAAAAATTAAAGTAGGTAAGAAAACAGCTGTTTATAGATGCAATATCTACGATGAAAAAGATAACTTAATTGCTATTGCTACCGGAACATATTACTTTATTGATTAACTCTTGACTTTATCTTAAATTATAATAAAATAATTACTTGACAAAGAGGTATAATTTATGGGCAAAATTAGAAGTTTAATAATTTATTCACCCTTAATAAAAAAATCAAGAAGAATTCTTACTCTATCAGATCTTCATATGGGATTTAATAATAAATCTAATGTATCTCATATTAAAGATTATGAGTGTTTAAAACCTGATAATTTTGATTTCATATTAATGCCTGGTGACATCGTACATAGTGGAGCAGCTTTAAAAAATCCTCGTAAACAATCTGCTATTTTAAATAATTTACAAAGTATTACTGGTAAAACTCCAACTTATATGAGTATAGGTAACCATGAACAATACGATCGTAAAGGATTTGAACAATGGGCTCCCTTTGATAGTGAATATGTAAAAGAAGTGTTTGAAACAATTCCCAATATTCACATTATAGAAAATAATGAAGTAGTAAATTTAAATGATATAGAAATATCAGCTTTTAATCAAGATGTTAGTTTTTACTTAGATAGTCATGAAAACTATCGTTCTTTTTTAACTGAATATTATAGTACAATAGAACCAGACTTATTACATCCTAATTGTTTTAGTCTTTTCTTAATTCATGATCCTAAATCAATTTATAGTATAAGTAAAGCTACAGGTAGTAGTGTCGTTACAAATGCTAATTTAGTTGTTTCAGGACATATGCATAATGCTTTAATGCCCAATAATTTACAAAAATACTTTAATGGTAAAGGAATAATTGCTCCCAATTTTACTTTATTTCCTGAAACAGCTTATGGTGTACGTCAAGTATCTGATACTATATTCTTAGTAAATGGTGCTGTAAGTACTTTTATCGAAATACCATTTATTAATGAACTATATGGTTTAAATTGTACAATTATTAACTTAGAACCATCCGAAGGACCAAAACTAACTTATAAGTATAGATAGAATAGTAATATTCTATTTTTTATTTAAATCATTTATAATTAATTCTTTTAATTTATTAATCCCAAAACTATGATTAGAATTTTTAAGTGTAATCATAGAAAAGTAGTTTGCTGGTAAAACAGGTGTTGTTTTAACTTCAAATATTTCCTTGTTATCTATTTCTTTTTGGGCAAATTCTTTAGTAGCTAAACCAATACCTAAACCTATTTTTACAAAATCTTCTAACAAAGAAGCACTAGCTATCTCTAACTTAGTTGTAATCTTAATATCATTATTATGACAAAATAAATCAAAAGCTTCACGTGTTGTAGAAGGATATTTTTGTAAAAGAATAGGGTATTCATCTAATTTACGTATATCAATAACCTTATCTTTTAAATCACTAAAGTAATTAGAAGCAATAAAAACAGGATGTAATAAACCTAATCTTTGTACTTCTAAATCTTCATCTTCCTTAACTTCTTCTTTAGCAAATAGAATATCTATAGTTCCATCTTTTAACATATTACGCATTACTCTACTAGGATCAGTAAATATTTGAATAGCAATATTTGGATATGTCTTATGAAAAACATCTAAATACTTAAGTAAAAAGATTCTCATTAAAGTAGTACTAATACCAATTTTAATTGTTCCTTTTTCTAACTTTTTCAAATTAGAAAATTGCATTTCAGCATTATTTAAAGCATTCATAGCTTGTTTAACATAATTATATATTTCTTTTCCATTATCAGTTAAAATAACCCCTCGTTTAGTTCTAATAAACAAATCTCCCCCTAATTGTTCTTCTAAAGTTTTAATTTGCTTAGTAACAGCTGGTTGACTTATCATTAATATTTCTGCTGCTTTCGTAATATTCCCAACACTAGCTACTACATAAAATATTCGATATAATTCCAAATTAACATTCATATCATAACCTCCAGTTATCATAGAAATAAAATATTTGTATTTTAATTATAATAAAAATAATCTTATAATTCAATTATAAGAGGTGATAATATGGCAAGAATTGATTTACATACTCATAGTATTTATTCTGATGGTGAAAATACTCCAGCAGAACTTTTACAATTAGCTAGAAATAATAACATAGTTACTTTAAGTCTTACTGATCATGATAATATTGAAGGTTCAAAAGAATTAGTTAAACTTCCACACCCTGATATAACTATTTATAGTGGAGTAGAACTAACTGCTAAGACATCTAAAGGACGAATGCATATTTTAGGTTATAACATAGATTTAGATAATATTCCTCTTAATAAAGTATTAAAAGAACAAAAAGATAATGCTATATATAATATTTTAATGTATATTGATATCTTAAGAAAAGACTTTAATCTAACTATTCCCCAATCTAAAGTAGATAAAATACTTAATTTAAAAGGTAATATAGGTCGTCCTCAATTAGCTTTATTATTAATAGAACTAGGTTATTGTATATCTGTTGAAGATGCCTTTCAAAAATACTTAATTTATGCTTATGATAAAGCCCGTCAAAATAAAAAAGGCTTAACTAAAGAAGAATGTCTAGAATTAATTATTAATGCTAATGGTACTCCTATCTTAGCTCATCCTAATAGTTTAAAAAAAGATTATCTTGAACTAAAAAAAGAAATTATTTATTTAAAAGGTTTAGGTTTACAAGGACTAGAAACTACTCATCCTAATTTAAATGAAGAAGAAAGACTTTCATACCATCATCTAGCATTAGAACTTGGTTTATTAGAAAGTGGTGGAACTGATTACCATGGTCTTAAAATAAAACCTGATATTAATCTAGGTACTGGAAGAAATAATAATGTAGATATAAAACCTAATTCTTTAACTTTAACTAAAAAAGTAAAAAGCCGCTACTAACTTTTTACTTTTTTAATATGTAGTTTTTTCTTTCCTATTATGCTATAATAAAAAATAGAATAGAGTAGTAAAGTAGGTGAAAAAAATGTATAGAGCAGAACTTAAAAGTATTGAACTATTAATGCATCAAGCTTTAACAAATAGTAATCTTCGTTCTGAAGTATTAAATTCATTTAGTGAACCTAAAACATTTGAAAACGCTCGTTTTAATCTATTTAATTATATTTCTATAAATGATTTTTTAACTAACTATACAGATAATCCACCATTTTCTTTAGAATCATATCTATTCACTGGTATTATACCTGGTTTATTTGAAGATAAAATAGCAACACCTGATGTTGATCCTAAATATTTTAATAATTATCAAGAATTTTATCATCTTTTAATAAAAGCTTTAAAAGAAAATAATTATGTTTTTGATGATGAACACCATCTTTTTATATCTAGTGAAGATTTAGAAGTTACTATCCCTGAAATTTGGTTATATCGTATAGCAACTGCTTTAAAGAAAACAACTCATAAAGAATTCTTCCTATATAATAAAAATGCTGAAAATAATATATATGATCGTAATAGTTTAATTGATTATATTAGACATACTAAAACATTCTTAGTAACTTTATCTTCATCTAATCCTAATTTTAACTATGCTAAAACATATAATGATATAACTACTAAAACTTTAGCTAGTATAGAAGATAAAAGAAAAGTAAATGTTAGTGATTTAATGGCTACTTTTATTAGTAATGCCCCTAGTGATTGTGATGTACAAATAAGTAGATATAAATTATCTGATGCTTTCTGGTTAGTTATGAAAGCTGATAACTTAGGTCCAGAGTTTTATAATGAACCATTAGAAGTTCAAAAGAAAATGCTTAATAGTTGGTTATTAGAATATATTAATAGTAATGAAATAGCTAATAGAGAAACCCAAAGACATTTATTAACATCTAGTTTAGATCCTAATGTTTCTTATTTAAAAGAAGATATTCCTTCTAAAGATATCATTGTTGGTTTATTTAATTTATATATAAGTCTTATTAATAACTTAGAAATAGATTTTAATTCTATATCTTTAACTGATTTTCGTCTTCATAATTATTTAACTAGTAATATGCAAGATAACTTAACTAAATTAAGTGAATTAATAAAAAGTTATAATACTCAAAGAGATAAAAGAATAATTGCTAAAGAAGAAGCAAGTAAAGCTTTAGCTAAATTACAATCTATAGATTCTTCTGAAGAAAGTGATAAATATCAAAAAGCCCAAGCTAAATATGAAAAAGCTTTAAGTCTTTATCGAGAAGAAGAACGTTTAGAAAATGAATATGGCTTAACTCGTAATCAATTACAAGCTATTATTGATGAAGAACATAAAACATCACTTACAGAGTTAGCTTTTGATAATGATAAAATAATGAGCTTAATACTACAAGCTACTAAAACAGGTCGTATCTATTTAAATAAAGATAATAAAACATTATATATTGAACTATATAATGATGAAATAGGTAAATGTATCTTTAAAGTATCTATTTCTATGAATAAATTATTAGAATTAATGTCTACTATTAACCATAGCTTTGATAGTTATGGTTATCAACAAAGATGAGCAAAAAAACTCATCTTTTTTTAAAATATTTGATAGAATATAAAAAGGTGATTAAATATGAGTATTACAGTACGTGGTAAAAGTAACTTTGAACTAGCTGACAATCTAGCTCAATTCTTTGATTTAGGTATTGATGATGAACCAAAAGAAGATTATACCGCTTTAAAACATAAAGTTAAGGATTCTAAGTTAGATCTTGAAGATAAGAATCATCTTATTAACTTAATTAATTCCTTACCAACTATTAAAAATCCTCAAGAAAAAGATAAAGTAATTAATGAAATAAATAATATGGCAAAAAAATATCATTTAATTTAAAGGAATGATTACTAATGGAAGAGAAAAAGTTTGAAACATTAAAAAACTTTATTAAATCTAATAAATCTTTTTTGAGTGCTTTAAACAATAACTCTTATCCTAATCTAGATATCTATACTAAATATGAAATCTATTTAGTATATTTTCGTGCTAATCTAGAAAGTATTCAAAAAAGAAATCCTTCATTAGCAGAAAAAATTATGGAACTTCTAAATAGTACTAACTATTATATTACAGAAGATAGATTAGAAATAAATGGAACTATCTATCCTTTATCTTATCTAGATAATTTATTAAATGAAATAGAACAAATAAAAAAAGAACCAATTCTTATAAATATTTCTCCTTCTTATCCAAGTGATAATTATTTTTCTAAAAGAACAAAAGAACCATGTAAAATATATTCTTTTAAAGATTATGAACACTTTTCTTTATATGAAATGAGTGAACGTTCCCTAATATATCAATATACTTTTCGTGTTGATAAAAACACTATTCCATATATAGATAAAGTAAGAAAAAACTTTAATACCTTTATTAGTTTTATTACTTATCATTTATTAAAAAATGATTTAAAAGAAGTAGGTATTAAAGATTTACAAATATTATATTCTTACATCAATTTATATCCTTTATTAAACTATGGTAAAGATTCAATAAACTTCCCTTATGAACAATTAACTATTCCTCAAAACAAAATAGGTTTATCAAAAACAACTATTTCTAATCCTGAAATTCTTAAATTAAAAAACAATTTACAAAAAATAACTCTTCAAAAATCTAATTTAGTAAATCGTTTAAATATCTTATCTTTAAATTTACCTAAAGGTCATCCTAAAATAGATTTAATTACTATTCAAATAAGAGAATTAGAAAAACAAGAATTAGAAATATTATATGAAATATATAGTTTATCTCATTATGAACATATATATAATCCTAATATATTAAATTATTTATATTGTAGTTTTTGCTTAGGTTGTGTCGATGTTAATAACTTCTTTAATAATCCCTTCTTTAAAATGTTTTATATAAAGAATAGTAATACAGAGTTTTATTGT
The DNA here is from genome assembly GCA_947625535.1 of uncultured Bacilli bacterium. GTDB lineage: Bacteria > Bacillota_I > Bacilli_A > RF39 > UBA660 > Coprovivens. The sequence goes on along the minus strand of CANQOR010000008.1, from coordinate 16,569 downwards.
GCACTACGTCTTGATACTTTAATCGAATTATTAGATAATGATCAAGTCTTAAAGATTTTAAATGACCAACCGAGATTAGTTTTAACAAGTTAAAAAGTAGGGGAAACCCTACTTTTAATATGCAAACAATTTACATTTATATTCTTCTAATAAATCATTAATATCTTGTATTTTATAAATACCTTCAATAAAACAAAACCTAATAATTAAATCATAAACATTATTCTTAGGAAGTGAATAAGATGCACTAAGTAATAAATCTTCTATTTCTTTTTCATTTAGTTCTAAAGCAAAACCCAATAATATAACAGTTTCTTTACTAGGATGATAATTACTATCACTTCTTATCTTAGAAAATAATCTTCTATCTATATGTACTTTATTATAAACATCACTATCTTTTAAACCACGTTCATCTATATATTTAAATAATAATTTTTGAAACTTATTTTCTTCTTTATTATTTTTAATAAAATCATCTATATTACTTCCTATTTTTTCTTCTTCTAAATCATATAATAAAGCATTACTAACACAGCAAGCTCTATCTACTTCATATCTTGCTTTTTTAAATCCTACATAAGTTTTATTATTTAAATTTTCATCTAAATATAATTGTAATTTATCTTTCATCTAATCACCCAATTCATACTTGTATTATATCAAAAACATTAACTATACAATACTAATTTATTGAAATAGTTAATTCATTAATAGAATATTTGTCCCTTTAAAAGCGACCAATTATTTTAAAATTTAAAGTATTATTATCGCAGAAAGAAGGAAAAGAAATGAAAAAATTAAAAGATTTAGACGTTATATTTTTATTAGATCGTAGTGGTTCAATGCAAGGTAGTGAAAAAGACACAATAGGTGGATACAATGGTTACTTAGAAAAACAAAGAAAGAATAAACATCAAACGTATATTACTACTGTTTTATTTGATGATAATTATGAATTATTAATTGATCGTGAAGACGTTAAAAATGTAAAAAACTTAACTCCAAAAGAATATTATGTAAGGGGATGTACTGCTTTATTTGATGCTATAGGTAAAACAATAACTACTATTGAAAATAAAGTTAAAGATAATAAAGTGTTATTTGTTATTACAACTGATGGTTTAGAAAATGCTTCTGTTGAATATAATAAAGAACAAATAAAAAAATTAATAACTAAACATTCTAATTGGGAATTCTTATATATTGGTGCTAACATAGATTCCTTTGCTGAAGGAGAATCTTTAGGTATTAAAACAAATAATATTTCTAATTATCGTAAAACTAAACAAGGAACAGCTAAATTATTTAGTGCTATCAATGCGGCCTCTGAATATTTATGTGAAAATGAATGTCTAAGTTCAGAATGGAAATCTAGTTTAGAAGAAAATAATAAAAGTTGATCATAAATCAACTTTTTAATTGTTTAAAAATATTACCTAAACTATCATGAATAACTAAATCTGCCATTCTATCATAAGAAGTACTATCTTTATTAATTATTACTAAGTGTTTGCCCTTAAAATAACCTATAAAACTAGCTGCCGGATAAACGACTAATGAAGTACCAGCTACAATAAGTAAATCACATTCACTAATAGCTTTTATTGTTTTATTAACAACATCTTCATCTAAAGGTTCTTCATATAAAACAACGTCTGGTTTTATAACTCCACCACAACTACATTTAGGTATACTACTACTATTAAATACATAACTTGCTTCATATTCTTTACCACACATCATACAATGATTTTTATAAGTAGTACCATGTAATAATAAAACATTCTTAGAACCAGCTTTTTCATGTAAACCATCTATATTTTGTGTAACGATAGCTTTTAACTTCTTAGTATCTTCTAACTTCTTTAAATATTTATGCGTAATATTAGGTTCTACATCTAAACAATTAAGTTTATCTTTATAAAACTTATAAAACTCTTCTTGATGCTCATTAAAAAAACTACGACTTAACATAACTTCTGGTGGATAATCATATTTCTCATTATATAAACCATCTATACTTCTAAAATCTTTAATACCTGATTCTGTACTAACTCCCGCACCTCCAAAGAAAACAATATTATTACTTTCATCAATATATTGTTGTAATAAAGCTACTTTATCCATATAATCACCATTTAAATTATAGCATACTTATCAAATTAATATTGATATGATAAAATAATTAATAATAGAGAAGGGATTTATATGTTAAAAAAAATAATAAATTATATCTTAAAAACAATTATTTTATTAATAATATCAGTTTTATGTACTATTTATATAACTAGAACATTCTTATCTGTTGATAATATATCTAATATAATATTTTCTGATACAGAAGTTATAACTACTAACTTAGAAAATGATGAATTTATAAAATATATAGATCAAAACAAGTTAAAAGAAACATATAGTACCTTAATAATTAATTATTTTAAATATAATAGTGGCATTATTAAAGAAAAACCTTCTTCCAAAGATTTACTTAATATCTTTGAAAATGCTTACACAGAATATGAAAAAGAATCAAATACTACTATAGATCATTCTTTTATAAAAGATTTTATTTATGAAATAGATAAAGAATTAAGTGACTCTTTAAAAATAACTAATCCCCATATTAATAAAATTCTTATATTCTTATTTAATAATAAATATTTAATAACTTTAATAATCTTATTAATTATTACTATTATCTCTTTATTAATCTTAAATGGTTTTATAAAAACTATTATTAATTTAGGTATTATGTTATTATGTAATAGTTTTCTTTTAACAATTTTAACTTTTTCCTTTAAACAATTATTTATTAATAATAGTGAATTAACTATTATAATTAGTCAAAGTTTAATTAAGTTATTTAAAAATGTTATTATAAGTAATATTATTATAGGTTTAATTCTTATCATACTTTACTTTATTATTAAAAAAGTATTTTCTAAAAAAAGTAGTTATCAATGATAACTACTTTTCATTATTCCATTTCCATTCACTTACTTCTGGCATATCATAACCATATTCGCGAATAAACTCTCTATGTTCTATAAGTTTTTCTTTCATTAATTTACTTAGATATATACCTTTACTACCTAAATTAGGAACCATCTTACATACTTCTATTACTAAATGATATCTATCAATTTCATTTTGTACTCTCATATCAAATGGAGTAGTAATAGAACCTTCTTCTATATATCCTTTAACTACTATATTATGATTATATCTTTCATATAATAATTCATGAATTAAAGAAGGATATCCATGGAAATTAAATAGAATAGGTTTTTTCTTTGTAAATAAAGCATCATATTCTTCATCACTTAATCCATGAGGATGTTTACTCTTAGTTTGTAATTTAAATAAATCAACTACATTAATAAATCTTATTTTTAATTTAGGTAAATACTCATGTAATATTGATACAGCAGCTAAACTTTCTAAAGTAGGTGTTTCACCACAACATACCATTATTAAATCTGGTTCATGTTCTTGATCATTACTTGCAAAGTCCCAAATACCTAAACCTTGTGTACAATGCTTAACAGCTTGTTCCATAGTTAACCATTGAGGTCTTGGATGTTTAGAAGTAACTAAAACATTAATATATTCCTTACTTTTCATACAGTGTTCAAAACAAGAAAGTAAGCAGTTAGTATCTGGAGGCAGATACATACGAACTATATCAGCTTTCTTAGTAGCAATATGATTTAAGAAACCAGGATCTTGATGAGTATAACCATTATGATCTTGTTGCCATACGTTACTTGTTAAAATATAATTTAATGAAGCTATTTCTTCGCGCCATGATAAAGGCTTAGTAATCTTTAACCATTTAGCATGTTGACTTGCCATAGAATCAATAACTCTAACGAATGCTTCATAACTAGCAAAGAATCCATGACGACCAGTTAAAATATAACCTTCTAACCAGCCTTCACACATATTTTCAGATAGCATTCCATCCATAATACGTCCGTCTTGTGCTAAGAATTCATCACTATCTTTTATTTCACCCATCCAGCTTCTATTTTCAGCTTCAAAACTATGATTTAAACGATTAGACATAGTTTCATCAGGACCAAATATTCTAAAGTTCTTATTTTCTTTATTTAATATAAAGACATCACGAACATAGTTGCCTAATTCTATCATATCTTGTGCTTCAACTTCACCAGGTTTAGTTATATCTAAAGCATATTTCCTAAAATCTGGAAGAATTAAATCTTTTAATATTTTACCACCATTGGCATGAGGATTACTTCCCATACGACGATTGCCTTTAGGAATTAACTCTTGTAATTCAGGTATTAATTTACCATTTTCATCAAATAACTCTTCAGGATGATAACTTCTAAGCCATTGTTCTAATAAATCTAAGTGATCATCTTGTGACATATCTATTGGTACTTGATGAGCTCTAAATGAGCCTTCTATTTGTTTACCATCAACAACCTTTGGACCAGTCCATCCTTTTGGTGTTCTTAACACAATCATCGGCCACATTGGTCTTTCATATTTCGCGCCAGATCTAGCTTGCTTTTGAATTTTTTGAATCTTTTCAACACATTTATCTAAAGCTTTAGCCATCTCTCTATGCATATAACTTGCATCTTCACCAGCCACAATAATTGGATCCCAACCACAACCATGGAAGAAACTTAATAATTCATCTTCACTAATTCTTGAAAAAATAGTTGGGTTACTAATCTTATATCCATTTAAATGTAAAATAGGTAAAACAGCACCATCATTCTTTGGATTTAAAAATTTATTAGATTGCCATGAAGTTGCTAAACTAGCTGTTTCAGCTTCACCATCACCAACTACAACAGCAGCAATTAATTCTGGATTATCAAATACAGCTCCAAAAGCATGCGCTAAAGAATAACCTAACTCTCCACCTTCATTAATAGAACCTGGTGTTTCAGGAGCAACATGTGAAGAAATACCTCCAGGAAATGAAAATTGCTTAAATAACTTCTTCATTCCTAATTCATCTTGTGATACTGAAGGATATACATCACTATAACTACCTTCTAAATAAACATGACTAACTACTGCATTACCACCATGTCCTGGACCAGATACATATATCATATCTAAATCATATTTATTAATTATTCTATTTAAATGTGTATAAACAAAAGTCTGTCCTGGAACAGTTCCCCAGTGACCAACAATCTTCTTCTTAATATCTTCTTTTCTTAAACTTCTCTTAAGTAAAGGATTATCTAATAAATATAGTTGACAAGCAGATAAATAATTAGCAGCATTCCAATACTTATCTAGTTTATCTAAATATTCTTTAGTATCATACTCATTCATAACCATTCTCCTTTTATTATCTTCTAAATTATATCATGATAAAAAAAATAAGTAAATCTAAAGGAATACAACCTTTTATCTATAAAATATATAATAGATAGGAGTAATAACTATAAAAGAATTCTATACTATATTTAACCAAAATAAATATATTAATTTAGAAGAACAACAAATAATACTTGATAAATATTTAAGTTTATATTTAAAAATTAAAAAACAAAAAAAACATACTCAAATTGAAACTAAGTTTCTTAAAGATTATAAAAATATTTCTAACTTAATTAATATTAATAATGAAAACTATTTTAATACTAAGAAAAAAGAAGTAACTTTATTAAATAATATTAATGGTTATCCTTTAGATGAATATCAAAGTAGAGTAGTTCTAAGTAATGAAAAAGCTACTTTAGTAGTAGCCGGTGCTGGTTCAGGTAAAAGTCTAACTATTATAGGTAAAATAGTTTACTTAGTAAATTATTGTCATATAGATCCTTCTAATATCCTATGTATTTCCTTTACTAACGATGCAACTATTAATTTAAAAAATAATATTGCTAAAAATTATAACTTTAATATAGATATTTATACATTTCATAAATTAGCATTAGAAATATTAAAATCACATAACTTATCATATAACATTGCCCCTAGTAATTATTTAGAAGATATAATTGATAGCTTCTTAAATAATATTGTTCCCCAAAATAAAATATATATGAAAAATATTCATCTCTTATTAGGACCTAATTATACTTCTAAAGATTTATTTAATTTAAAAAAACTAATCTTAACATTCATTAACTTATTTAAAGCTAATAACTATCCAATATCTTATTTTAAAAAGATCTTAAAAAAAATAAAATTTACTATAAATTATCAAGAATATCGTCAAAATAAAGCTTTACTTCTCTTTATTATAAATATTTATTTAATATATGAAAATGAACTAAGTACAGAAAATGCTCTTGATTTTAATGATATGATTAATAAATGTTTAGATACTTTAAAAAGTAAAGGTTTAAATAAAAAATGGCAATATATAATAGTTGATGAATATCAAGATACTTCTATAACTAAATTTAACTTATTAAAAGAAATAATTAATTTAACTAATGCCAACTTTTTAGCTGTTGGTGATGATTTTCAATCTATATACAGATTCACTGGTTGTACTTTACATATCTTTCTTAATTTTACTAAATACCTAAAGTATTCTAAAATATTTCAAATTATAAATACATATCGTAATCCTCAAGAATTAATTAATGTTGCAGGTTCATTTATTATGAAAAATCCTTATCAACAAAAAAAGAATTTAATTTCCCATAAACATTTATCATATCCTATTAAAATAATCTTTGAAAATGACAAAGTAAAAGCTTTAAAATACCTTTTAAAGCTTCTTAAAAAAAGACAAATTAAAGACCTAATGGTCTTAGGTCGTAATAATAAAGATATAAATATGTATATCGACAAAACATTTACACAACAAGAAGATTTATTTACATATAAAGATATAACATTTCGTTATCTAACTATTCATAAATCTAAAGGATTAGAAAGTGAAATAGTCATTCTAATTAATATCGAAGATTCCCTAACAGGAATGCCAACTAAAATAAAAAATGAAAAAATATTAAAATATGTTAATAATCAAAAAGATTATTACAAATATGAAGAAGAAAGACGTTTATTTTATGTTGCTTTAACTCGTACTAAAACTATTACTTATATCATAAGTCCTTCAACTAATATTTCACCATTTACTAAAGAATTACTTAAGTATCATAAATATGTTGAAGTAATAAAAAAGTAAGTATTTACTACTTACATCTTCATTTGTGGTTCAACTTGTTCTGGAGTTTTATCTTTTTCCTTTTCTTTTAATGTCTCTAATGCTGCATTATATCCTGCTTCAAAAGCTTCTAATTCATCCAAACTAGTAGCTTTAAAATATTCTTTTTCTAAGCCTTCAAAAGCAAACTCTCTGCCCATATTATAGAACTCTTGTCTTTGTTGTGGTCCCAATAATGTCTCCACACCCATCACCTGCAAATATTATAACATTAAAATATATCTTGTGCTATAATAAATGCTATGAAAAGCGAGGTCTAATTATGAAAGATAGTTATAAAGAAAAAGTCGTTATAGTAACAGGTAGTAGTAGGGGAATTGGTGCTGCTACCATAAGAAAATTTGCTCAAAATAACTATAACGTTGTCATTAACTATTTAAATAGTAAACAAGAAGCGTTATCACTAAAAGAAGAAGTAGAATCTAAATACCATATAAAAGCCTTAGTTATTAAAGCAGATATAAGTAATGAATTAGAAGTAAAAGAACTCATTAACAAAACTATTTTAGAATTTAATCATATTGATTGCTTAGTTAATAATGCCGGTATAGCTATCGATACTACCTTAGAAGATAAAACGACCGAAAACTTTACTAATATTTTAAATACTAACTTAATTGGAACTTTCTTAATGTGTAAATATATTGGTCATATTATGTTAAAACAAGGACACGGTTCTATAGTTAACATATCTTCAACAAATGGTATAGATTCATTCTATCCTTATAGTATGGATTATGATGCTTCTAAAGCTGGTGTTATCTCTCTTACTCATAACTTTGCTAAAGAGTATGCTCCTAATATAAGAGTTAATAGTATTGCCCCAGGATGGGTTAATACAGAAATGAATAAAGAACTAGATGAAGATTATATTAAAGAAGAATGTAATCATATACTACTAAATCGTTTTGCCGAACCAGAAGAAATAGCTGATTTTATCTTCTATATAGCTGATCAAGCGACTTACATAAATGATGCTATTATTAAAATAGATGGAGGAAGATGCTAATGTATCAAGAATTAAATATAAGTGATAAAACTATCAAACTAATTGAAAAAGCTGAAGATTCCTTAAAAGAAATATTTCATCAAATAGATACTTCTTGTATGCGTAATACTGCTAAAGTTCTAAGTGCTTTTCAAAAATATAACGTATCTGAAAATTACTTTAATAGTACAACTGGATATGGTTATAATGACTTAGGTCGTGATAACATAGAAAAAATATTTGCTTACTGTTTAGACGCTGAAGATGCTTTAGTAAGAAGTCAATTTATTTCTGGTACTCATGCTTTAACAGTTGCTTTATTCTCTTACTTAAGACCTAATGACCTTATGTTATCTATTTCTGGTTTACCATACGATACATTACATGAAGTAATAGGTATTATTCCTAATAATAGTAGTTTAGCTTCTTTTGGGGTTAAATATGATCAAATAGATTTAATTAATAATGATTTTGATTATCCAAAAATAACAGAATATTTAAAAAATAATAAAGTAAAATTAATTGAAATACAACGTAGTAAAGGTTATTCAACTAGAAAAAGTTTAACTATAGATAAATTAGAAAAAGTTATAAAATGTATTCGTGAAGTAGATAAAGAAGTTATTATTATGGTTGATAACTGCTATTGTGAATTTGTTGAAGATAAAACTCCATTAACAGTAGGTGCTGATATTATGGTAGGTTCCTTAATTAAAAACCTAGGTGGCGGTATTGCTCCTAATGGAGCTTATATAGCTGGTAAAAAAGACCTAGTTAATTTAGCTGGTGAAAGATTAACTTGTCCTGGCGAAGGACGTGAAGTAGGACCAACTCTTGGTATAAATAAAAGCTTATTACAAGGATTATTTATGGCTCCTCATGTTGTTGCTAGTAGCTTAAAAACAGCTATCTTAACAAGTAAAGTCTTAGAAGACTTAGGTTATGAAGTAGAACCAAAGTATAACGAAAACAGAGCTGATATCGTTCAAAACATAATATTTAATGATCAAAATAAACTAATAAAATACGTACAAGGAATTCAAATGGGTTCCCCAATAGATTCTAATGCTGTTCCAATGCCATGGGATATGCCTGGTTATGAAGACCAAGTAATAATGGCTGCCGGAGCATTTACTCAGGGTTCATCTATTGAACTAAGTTGTGATGGCCCAATAAGACCTCCATATATAGCATATCAACAAGGTGGGTTAACATACGAATATGGTCGTTTAGGAGTAGCAAGAGCTATAGAAGAACTACAAAATAGTCAAAGCGAGTAAAAAAACTCGCTTTTTTAAATACTTATCCCCTTAAATATGGTATACTTATTTAGAATGGTAAAAGAGGAGTTTTAAGATGATAAATTTACAAGAAAAACAAAAAGAAGTATTCCAAAATAAAATTAATAAAGGATTTAATACAACCGATATAAATCAAGAATTCTGTTACTTATATGGTGAAGTAGCAGAAGCCTTTGATGCTTATCGTAAGAAAAAAGAAGACCTTAATGAAGAACTAGCTGATATAATGATATTTACTATGGGTATTGCTGAAATGCTTAATATAAACTTAGAAAAAGCGGTATTAAATAAAATAGATAAAAATAATAAAAGAGTATATATTAAAAATGAAAAAGGTGTTTTAGTAAAGGAAGGTGAATAATATGGCTCATGAATTAACTAATGATGAAATCGAAGAATTAGTTGGATTAAAAGATCCAGATCGTAATTTCCTAAAAGTTCGTAATAACGGTTTATTATTAACTGATAACCAAGTAAGTACTTTAGAAAGACATAATATCGATCCAAGTAAATGTGGTAGTATTTCTGAACTTTTATATATGATAGATGAAGCTGATGTTGATGAGGATGATGAACTAAATTACTTAGCTGACCAACTAGCTGAAACCAATTATTATCAAAACACTAGAAAGTGAGTAGATTATGGCTTTAACCGACCAATTAAAGAAATATCAAAGAGCTAAATTTGAAAATTTCAAAAAAATAAATGAATTAAAAATAAACGATGATGAAGCTTATATTGATATTCAAATATCTGATTTTAAAAGTATAAAATCAGACTATTCTTTAGATGTATCTCCTATCTTAAAAAGAGAGTTCTTAGAATATATTGAGTCTTGTGCTTCATATATTCCTTTAGAATATCCTATTGTTTTAGAGATACATTCGAATAAATTAAGTTCTTCAGAGAAAATCTTAATTAGAAAACTTATCAAGAATCATTTTGCGTTAACTAGAATTAATAAAGAAATGGAATTAAAAGCCTTAAAACGCAAAAGCTATTTTTTCTTGCTAATTGGTTTAATTGGTTTTATAATACTAGCGATTTTGCACTACTGTGGCAAATTAGAACTACTAATTGAATGTATTTCTTTTATTGCTTCCTTTAGTGTATGGGAGTTTGGCGAGTTGGTATTATTTGAACAAGATGATTTAAAAGAAGAAATAATTAAGTACAATTATCTTTCAAAAGTTCGAATTGTTTATAATAAAGATAATGTAAAATAATAATTAATATGATATAATATAAAGAGAATAAAAAGAAAACGGAGGGGATTCGAATGGAAGAAACTAATCAAAAGTTCCAAGTAGAAGTTGAAACAGGTGAAATAATGGATGCTGAATTACTATCAGTTGTTGAAATAGATGGTAAGGAATATGCTGTTTATTCACTAGATAATAAAAATGGAACTGTAGATATCCTTGCATCTTACGTAATTAAAGATCAAGAAGGATATGATCAATTAATTGATATTAATAATCCAATCGACAAGGAGAAAATTTCTAATTTTATAAAAAGCCTTGTTGCATAATATAAGGGGAGGTAAATCATATGAAAGTATTTAGAAGTAATCGAAATAAAAATTCTATTTATAAAGGTATAAAAGAATCTTTAGCTAAGAAAATTGCTGACTTAAGAAAAAAAGGACGTAATATCGATCCAAGTGATGAAGAAGAAATAGATTTTTCTTCTGATGAAGAAAAATTAAGAAAAATAGTTGAAGATTTAATTAAACAAAAAGGTTATGATCAATTTGTTAATACTTTAAAATACTTATTAGAATCTAATGAAGCAGAACTAGCTAAAGCTGAAGAAGGCCTTGCTGCCGCTGAAAGCGAAGAAGATAAAAATAAGTATGAAGATTTAATTGCTGAATATAGTGCTAAAATAAATGACCTTAAAGATCAGATTGACTCTATGGATGCTATGTATCAATTAATTATTGATGAAGAAGCCAAAAAACATTTAGAATCTTTAGCCGTTGAAATAGAAAATTATGTTTTAGAAACAGAAAGTTATAAAAAAGAGATAGACGAAGCATTAGCTGCTATTACTGAATTACTAAGTGATCCTGTTGCTAATATTACTAAATTAACTGATAATGTTAATAAAATGAAAATGGCTCTTGTTAACCATACTCAAACAGTAACAGATTTTGTAGCAGCTCAACTTAAATATCAAAAACTATGTGGTAGTACATACGATGCTGAATATGTAAGTATTAATATGTCTACTGAAGATGTTAAAGACATTTATAGAATGTTAGCTGCTAAAATAAATGAATTAAATAAAACTATCACAGCAACTACAGATGCCAATAAGAAAGATTCATTACAAGCAGCTGTTAAAACTATTGAAGAAGCTGTTGGTTCACTATATTTATTATTAGAAAATCCTGATGACTTTAAGAAAATTAAAGCTGAAGTAGATAGTGAATTCCAAAACGCTTATAATGCTAATGATGTTAAAAAATTTAAAGATGAAGTAAAAGCTGCTATAGTAGCTGAACGTTCTAATCTAATAAATAAATTAACTAAATTAGATGTTACTGTAAAAGATGATTATGAAAAACTACTAGCTAGTTTCAAAGATATCGCTTTAAACTACACAACATTAACTCATAATGAAATAAATGTAGCAGTTAGTGAAGCTCTAAAAGAAGAACCAGTATTCGGAAATACTAATCCTAAAGTAGTTGATTACTTAGTAGGTAATAACTTCAGCTACTTTGATTCTAAGATGATTAAACGTTTAAACGAAATATTAAAAGGTTCTACACAAGAAGTATATGGAACTTCAGCATTTGAGTATGCATATGCTAAAGCTCGTGCTTTTATTAAAGAACTTCAATCTGACTCTAAAGATACTTCTTTAGGAATGCAAGTTTCATTTAATGAAAGAAGTCAAAATTTAAAAATTCAATTTAATGATCCTAAAATTCATTTCGAACAAAGAATAGTAAGTTTAAAAACACTAGAAATGATGAGAGAACCAAAAGTTGATAAAGAAGCTTTACTAGCTGAATATAAAACAAAAGCTCGCGCTATCTTAGATAAATTCATTGCTTCTTATTTAAAGAAACTTAGTCGTTTAGAAAAAGTAGACTATGAAAAAACTACTCAAGAATTACTTGCTTTAGCATCATCTTATTCTAAATTAAGTGATACTGAAATAACTAAAGCTTACGAAGAAGTTAAAAAGCAAGCTTATGGTGTATATACTAAAGAAGAAATAGAGAAATTCAAATTTATTGAAGAAAAATTAACTCCATTATATAACAGTGATAAAGTTACTAGATTAAGATCAATGTATACTGATAATCCAGAATTTAATGATACTTATGAAGCTGTTAAAAATAATATTCAAGAATTAGTTGCTTTCTTAAGTACTGAAGAAAATCAAAAAATGGGTATTAAAGTTGAATATAAGGAAGAAGAAGGTTCATTATATGTGTCTTATGGTTCAAAACATCTACAAGACTTCTGTGTTCAAGTAGTTAACAATAAAGCTCTTGAAGCTTTAAAGAAAAAAGCCGAAGAACCTAAAAAAGATGAAGAAAATCCAGAACCTAATCCTCAAGGTGGATCTACTGGTGAAGACAAACCAGCACCAGCACCAACAGAAGAACCTGCTAAAGAAGAGCCACCTAAAGCAGAACCACAAACTGATGAAATGGATGCTGCTCAAAAAGAATACTTAGAACGTTTAAGAATTCTAAATGATACAATTCAATTACTAAATAATATTAATCTTCAATTAGAAGCAGCAGCAGCTCAAACAACATTTATGTATCCATCTAATAGAATGTTTGTAACTAATACAATTGCTTTAGAACAAAAAGCTCGTGAATTAGAAAATAATATCTCTAAACAACGTTTAGAATTATCTAACTTACGTTTAGCATATACTGATAAATTCCAAAAATTCATTTACTCAGTACCAGAAATCAAAGATTTCCAATTAGAAGAAGAAAAATTTAGTAGTAAAACTCAAGAATTTATTGCTTTATGTGATAGATTAATCGTTGAAGCTGAAAATAGTATTCTAGAAATAGTTGATAAAAAGAAAAATGATCCAACTAATGCTTCAATGTATGATGAACAAATCAATGAATTATTACAATTTATTGAAGCTCAAAACTCTGCTGTAGGTCGTGCCTTAGTAGTTGAAGCTCGTAAAAACAATATCAATATTGTTGAAGTTCTAAACGAAAGACGTAAAAATAAAAGAGATTTACGTGAAGCAATTCGTCAAGCTCAAGAAAAAGGAAATAAAGGTCCTGAACCAGAACCAAGCAAGCCTCTTAAAACAGCTGAACAAATTTTAACTGAAGCTTCTGAAACATTTACTAAATTTGTTAGAGGTTTAACTGATGAACAATTACTAGCTGATAATTTAAGTGAAATAATCGCTACTGAAATTGCTCGTATTTGTGCTAATGAAAAAATTGGTAAATTAAGTATTCAATATAACATTAATCAAAATATGGCTGATTTCCGTTATCAAGATGAAACATCAACTCAAAGTATGGGTATCAACATCTTTACAAAAGAACAAATTGAAAAGATGAATGCTAAAAAAGACATCCCATTAACACCACAATTACTTGAAAACGTTGGTAAATCAATCTATAGAGCAAGTTCTGAAACTGCAGAACAAGATAAACAAAAAACAGTTCGTGATGTCCTTGTAAGTATGGGTATTACAAGTGAAACAACAATAACAACAATTTTAAATCTATTTGTTGCTAAAGGTGTTATTAAATCAGCTACTAGCTTAGTAAGTGAAATTACAATGACTCAAGAAGAATTTACTGAATTAGTTGTTAATAACAAACCTAAGAAAGAAGAACCTGCTAAAGAACAACCTGCTAAAGAACAACCAGAACAACCAGAACAAACTGAACCATCACAAATAGTTGTTAATAATAAAAAACTTAATTTAAATCCAAAATCAGTACCAAAAATAAATCGTCGAACTGATTTAGTATTTGATCAAGCAGATAAATTAACTGTTTCATTAATTAAAAATGGTATTAAAATTAAATATAGTCAATCACTTGCTAAGAAATTACATGATATTAAAGCTCGTATAGCTTTAGTAAATAAAGATAACTATCGTCAAAGAAAAACAACTAGACCATATGTAACAATTGATGAAAATGGTAACACAATTCCAGTTGAAGGAAATGAAATCGCATTTAAAACAAAAGAATCTATTAATCCAGAAGATTATAAAGTAGAAATAAGAGTTCCAGAAGGAGTTCTATATGAATACGATTTAAGTGATGCTAAGGAAGAAGAAAATCCTGGTATGAAATTATAGTATAAAAGCACCAATGGTGCTTTTTATATTGAAAAAAAGCCAAAAAAAGTGTATATTTAATATATAGTAAGAAACTATGAAAAGAATAAAAGAAGGGAGCTTTTTTATGGATAACAATAGTAATGAAAAAGAACCAGATATTACTTTAGAACCAACCAATAATGAAGAGCAACCTTCCGAAAAAGGCTCTTCTTTTGGTGCCATAAATGAAATAAGTCAAAAAAGAGACTTATCAGCCATTATTCCTAAATTTGAAGAATTTTCTAATGAAGAAGGAATAGAGTTAATCAGCCGCGATAACACTCTTAAAAGTGATGGCGCTGTTTCAATAGGTACCATTACTGTTGATGGAGATATCGTTCCAAATGAAAACGCTGTCATGCCAGAACAAATTGATATGGAACAAAGAAAAATAGAACAACAAAAAAATAAAGCTTCTAAAAAGAAAAAAGAACGTAAGAAACGTAACAAAACAGCTCAAAAAATTCAAAATACAACAGCGCTTGCTTCCTTAATGATAATGCTTGCTCTAGGAGGTTTCTTCTATTACTTATATAAAAGACCAACTGATAAAGATTTCACCCCATTAAACATTACAGTTGAATTAGGTGATAAATTACCATCAGCTATGTCTTCCTATGTTAAACCAGGAGTAGGTAAATTAACTAATGAAATGGCCTACGCCAGAGATTTATCGCAAGTTGATGTATCTAAAGTTGGTGTTTACGACTTTACAATTACTTATAAAGGTATTAAAAAAACTGGGACAATAACCATTAAAGATACTAAAGCTCCAATTTTAGAAGTAAGAGAAGTTGTTATATCTGAAAATGGAACATTTGATGCTAGTTCATTTGTTCAAAGATGTAGCGATTCTAGTGGATGTAACTATTCATTCCAAGATGAAACAATAACATCTAAATACACATCACCTGGATCATATATAGTTTATATAGTAGCTAGAGATGCTTTTGATAACGCCACTACTAAAAAAGCTAGTTTAATTATTGAAGCTACTGGTAATTTACGTTCATATTATAAAGAAGTTCCATATAATAATAGTTTAGGTTACGAGTTGTATGAAACATATGATTTAAGATTTATGAATGCTGCTCAAGATGCTATCTTATTATCTGGTAATCATACTGTAGAATATAGATATCAAAGTAAAGATCGTTATGAGAAAGCTCGCGAACAATATAATGGTGAAGTTAATTACTCATGTGATGATGCTAAAATGATTATTCGTTTTGCTGAATCTAATAAAACATCTATAGGTAGTAACTATTCACAATTACGTGATATAGAAAGTTACTTAAATAGAGAAGGATTTACAATGAAATAAAGGATTGTAAATCCTTTTTTCTTTGTTTAATAAAAATGAACTAATCACTGCCTTATTATAAGAATAAATTATAGTAAGGAGGTATATATGGATAATAATTGTCAATTACAAGCAGCTAGACAAAAAATAAATAATTTTAATCGTCAAAATCAATCTTCAAATGGATGTTGTTGTGGCTTTAGAGACTTATCAGTAGGTCCCACTGGTCCCACAGGTGCGGACGCCGTGCTCACGCCGGGGGCGGCGGTCGCGGATCTGGGGGCGCGCGGCTGGCTCGCCACGCGGTTGTCGGGCTTCGGCGCGGCCAGGCGGCTCGCGCCCAGGGCCGCCGCGCCCAGGATCACCGCGAACGCCGCGGCGACGGCCAGCGCGCTCATGAATCTCTGGCGCCGTTTCATCTTCTGCTCGCCCCTTCGCATGCCC
>CANQOR010000007.1 GCA_947625535.1 uncultured Bacilli bacterium | reverse complement strand
GAATGATTACCTGATTTAATTTCAACGACTTATTTCCCATCACTGCATATATTGGGAATTTCTAACTATAATCAATATAGCCAAAAATAAACTTTACTTATCTTAAAGCTCATGCTATAATATGAGACGAGTAAGAAATTTACTCCTTGCTTTATACTAGATATAAAGCCGAAAAGACCATAAGGAGGTGCAAAGAAATGAACAAATATGAAATGATGTTTATTGTTAAAGCAACAATGGAAAGTGATCAAGTAAAAGCTACTGCTGAAAACATGAAAAAAGTTGTTAGTTCTTGCGGAGGCACAGTTACTGAGTTCAAAGAACTTGGCGAAAAGAAACTAGCTTACCCAATTAAAAAAGAACTTAACGGTTACTACTTTGTTATGCAAATAGAAGCAACTAAAGAAGCTGAAGCTGAACTTAACCGTAAAGCTGGACTTGATGAAAACGTATTAAGACACTTAGTTGTTAAAATGGATGAGGAGTAAGATAAATTATGAATAAAGCAATAATTATCGGAAGACTAACTAGAGATCCAGAAATGCGTACAACTGCTAGTGGAATTAATTCTACTTCATTTACAGTAGCTGTATCTCGTACATATACTAATCAAAATGGTGAGAGAGAAACAGATTTTATTAACTGTGTTACTTGGAGAAAACAAGCTGAAAATGTTGCTAAATATTGTACAAAAGGTACTCAAGTAGCTGTTGAAGGAAGAATCCAAACTAGAAGTTATGATGCTCAAGACGGAACTAAAAGATACGTCACAGAAATCGTTGCCGATAACGTTACTTTCCTAGGTGGAAAAGGTGCAAACGTTGCTAACGATTCTAATAACTATGTAGGTCCTGAAGCTGATATAGCTACTACAGACATTAGCGAAGATCCATTCAAAGATTTCGGTAGTGAAGTAGCTTTAAGTGATGACGACCTACCATTCTAAAAAGGAGGATTTATAAAATGGCTGAATTTTATCGTAAAAAGAAAAAAATATGCCAAATGTGTGCTGGTAAAAGCGTTGATTATAAAGATGTAATGATTATTTCTAAATATATTAATGAAAAAGGAAAAATCATGCCTCGTCGTATGACAGGTGCTTGTGCTAAACACCAAAGACATATCGCTCAACAAATTAAATGGGCTAGATAT
Organism: uncultured Bacilli bacterium; assembly: GCA_947625535.1. Classification (GTDB taxonomy): domain Bacteria; phylum Bacillota_I; class Bacilli_A; order RF39; family UBA660; genus Coprovivens. The sequence continues at coordinate 50,793 of CANQOR010000007.1, read as the reverse complement.
ATGGCATTAATTCCATTTGTAAGATAATAAAAACAGAGATGAATTTAATTCATCTCTTTTATTTTGTTAGCAATCTTAGTTACATTACCAGCACCTAATGTTAAAATAACATCTCCCTCTTTAACATTATTACTTAAATAACTAATAACTTCATCAAAATCACTTATATGAATAGCATCTTTGCCTAGTTTCTTAATCTCCTTAATTAAATCATCTTCATGAATATTATAAGTATTAACTTCTCTAGCAGCATATATATCTATTAAAATAATATGATCAAAATGAACTAAACTTTGAGCAAATTCCTTTAAATGAGCTGCTAATCTACTATAAGTATGAGCTTCAAATACAACCCAAGATTCATTATACTTCTTATTCTTTAAACCCATTATCGTTGCATTAATTTCAGTAGGATGATGTCCATAATCATCATATACTTTAGCTCCCTTAAGCATTCCTTTATATTCTAACCTTCTTGAAGCACCATCATACTTACTTAAAGCTTTACTAACTACCTTAAGATCTAATCCATAAGCATTACATAAAGCAATACAACATAAACTATTAAATACATTATGTAATCCAGTTACTTTAAGAGTAACATCAACCATCTTTTCTCCCTTATAATAAGCTTCATACGTAGGATATCCCTCATTATCAAAAGAAACATTTTTATAAGTCCAATCTGCTTCATCAGTTTTACCAACAGTAATAACTTTAGCTTTAGTACTATTTCTTAAATCATAAACTCTTTCATCATCTCTATTAAGTACTAAATATCCATTACTAGGTAATAAACTAACATACTTTTCAAAACTCTTCTTAATATTATTGATATTCTTAAAATAATCTAAATGATCATCATCAATATTTAATACAATAGCGCTTCTTTGTTTAAACTTTAAATAACTTTCACAATATTCACAAGCTTCTATTATAAAATAATCACTATTACCTACACGATAATTACCATTAATAGCTTTTAAATTAGCTCCAACTTGAATAGAAGGATCTAAATTAGCTTCTAAAAAAGCATAAGAAACCATACTTGTTGTACTAGTTTTACCATGTGTACCAGCAATACCTATTGTATCTTTAAATAACTTAGTTATTTCTCCTAGAAAGTCTCCTCTTTCCATTGTAGGAATACCTAATTCTCTAGCTTTTACTAATTCGGGATTATCTTCTTTAATAGCAGCAGTATAAACAACTAAATCAATATCTTTAATAATATTTTCACTTACTTGACCAATATTAACTTTAATTCCATTACTTTCTAACCATTCTGTTTGACTAGATTTAACTCCATCTGAACCCCAAACATTATAGTTCCAATTCTTAAGAATTTCAGCAATACCACTCATACTGATACCACCAATTCCTACCATATAAATATTTTTATAATCATGTATATCCATTTTAAGCCTCCTTAATAGAATTAACTATCTCTTTAAACTCATTACCGCGATCTTCAAACTTCTCATATTGATCCCATGAAGCACAAGCTGGACTTAATAAAACGACATCTCCCTTATTAGCTTTACTAATACAACTTCTAGTTGCTTCATTTAATGTATTAAATACATCACAAGATTTACCTATTGTATCACAATATTCCTTAATTCTCATCTTAGTTTCACCATAACATGCTACATACTTGACATTATTCATCTTATCGGTTAATTCTTCAAAAGAATGACCTCTATCTAAACCTCCCAAAATAAGTAATACTGGTTCAGTAAAAGAACTTAATGCTATTCTAGTAGATTCACAATTAGTAGCTTTACTATCATTATAATAAGATATACCATTTATAGTATTAACATATTCAATACGATGTTCTACACCACCAAAACTACTTAAAACACGACATATAGCTTCATTACTTACCCCATATACTTTAACAGCACTAATAGCAGCCATAGCATTTTCATAATTATGAATACCCTTTAACTTAATATCTTTACATTCAATAACCTTTTCATCCCTATAATAAATAGTATTATCTTTTAAATAAACATTCTGTTTATTATCTTTTGAAAAATATAACACATTACTCTTAATATCTTTAGCTATCTCTAAAGCTTCCTTATTATCATAATTTATAATAGCAATATCTTCTTTAGTATGATTATTAAATATTTTCTTTTTCATTTCAATATATCTCTTATGTGAATCATGAAAATCAGTATGTACATCAAATATATTAGTTAAAACACTTACATTAGTCTTAAAATTATACATATCACATAATTGATGATCAGATATCTCCATAACCAAATATTCATCTTCTTTAATATCCTTAACAAAATTACATAACGGAGTACCTATATTACCACCTAACCAAGCTTTTTTACCATCTTCTAATAACATATTATATATTAAAGTAACAGTAGTAGTTTTACCATTAGAACCAGTAACCCCAATTATCTTAACATCCTTATTTAAATAATTATAAGCAAGTTCTACTTCATTAATAACTTCAATTCCCAATTCCTTAGCTTTAACCACAGTAGGATGCGTATACTTAATACCAGGATTTTTAATTAATACATCATAACTACTATCTAAAAGATTAGTTGGATTATCACTTTTAACAAACTTAACATTTAATTCCTTTAAAATATTTAATTGTTCTTCATTTTGATCTTTCATATCAGTAATTAAAATACTATTATTACTAGCAAGTATTTTAGCAGCTTCAAAACCACTTCTAGCCATACCTAATATAAAGACTTTTTTATTATTATACATAAATTCACCTTCAATAAAATTATAGCACACTATAAATACAAATATAACTTTATAAATATTTGTGATATAATAACTTTCACTAGTATTTATATACCCTTGAGGTATTTATTAATTTATGAAATTTTGATATAATTAAATATAGACATTTATAAAGGAGTGATATTATGAAAGTTATTTTACTTCAAGATGTTAAAAAACAAGGTAAGAAAGATCAAATCATTGAAGTTAGTGATGGTTATGCTCAAAATTATCTTATCAAAAATGGTTTAGCAGTATCAGCTACTAATTCTAATAAAAAAATATTAGAAAAAGAATTAGACAGACGTCAAGCTCTAGAAAATGCTAATATAGAAGAATGTAAAGAAATAGCAGAAAAGTTAAAAAATATGGAAGTTACTATAAAAGTAAAAACTGGAGAACAAGATAAAGTATTTGGTACTGTTTCTTCTAAACAAATATGTGAAGAATTAAAGAAAAAAGGAATAAATATTGATAAAAAGAAAATTATTATTGATTATCCAATAGATACATTGGGTACTCATAATGTTAAAATAGCACTACATAAAAAGGTTGAAGGGGTCATAAAAGTAATTCTTAAAAAGTAGGTGAATTTATGCCAGTAAGGAAAATGCCACAAAATCTTGAGGCCGAAATGAGTGTTTTAGGAGTAGCTTTTTTAAATAAAAATGCTTTAACTAAAATATGTGAAGATTTATATGAAGAAATGTTCTATAGTGATGCTAATAGAAAGTTATTTGCTGCTATTAAAAGTTGCTATGAAAATAAAATACCAGTAGATATTACTACGATTAAAGAAGAATTAGATAAAAAGAAAAATTTAACTGCCATAGGTGGTATTGAATATATTAGTGAAGTAATTGATTCAGTAGCTACAGCTGCTAATTTAGATTACTATATTAAAATAGTTAAAGATAAAGCTGTTATTAGAAACTTAATAGATACAGCAACAGATATTATTACTGATGCCTACGAAGAAGAGGAAGATATAACTCATACACTAGATGAAGCTGAAAAAAGAATCTTAAATGTTGTTAAAGAACGTCAAACAAGTGATTTCATTCATATTAAAGATGCTATTGCTAGAGCTCAAGAACAACTAGAAATACTATCTCAAAATAAATCAGCTATCACAGGAGTTCCATCAGGTTTTTATGACTTAGATAAAGCTACTGCTGGTTTCCATCCTGGTGAATTAATTATTATAGCAGCTCGTCCTGGAATGGGTAAAACTGCTTTTGCTCTAAATATTGCTGTTAATGCTGCTAAAAGCATTGGTAATAAAGCCGTGGCTATATTTAACTTAGAAATGCCAGCAGAACAACTGGTTAATAGAATGCGTTCAGCTGTCGGTCAAATAGATTCATATAAAATTCAAACTGGCCAAATGTCTCATGAAGATTGGAAAAGAATTAATGAAGCTAATAGCCAGTTAGCTGAAACAAATATTCAAATAGTTGATGATGCTACTATAACAGCAGCTGAAATAAAAGCTAAATGCCGTACTCTTGCTAATAAAGAAGAAGGATTAGGTTTAATAATCATCGACTACCTACAATTAGTTACTAGTGGCGGTAAACGCCCTGATTCTCGTCAACAAGAAGTATCAGAAATATCTCGTGCATTTAAAACAATGGCTATGGAACTAAAAGTTCCTGTCATCGCCCTAGCACAATTATCACGTAATGCCGAAAGAAGAGAAAGTAATCAACCAATGCTAGCTGACTTACGTGAATCAGGTTCTATCGAACAAGATGCAGATTTAGTACTATTTATAAATCGTGCTGATTATTATAAGAAAAAAGAAGAATTAGATAAAGAAAAAAATGTTGTTGCAGATATAATTATTGCAAAACATCGTAAAGGAAGCACAGGAGTATTTAAATTATTATTCGAATTAAATATGAGTAACTTTAGAAACTTCTTAGCTACCGAAAAGGAAGATGATCATGAATAAAGTCAAAGGAATAATTTTAACATCCTTAATAACTATCTTATTAGGGCTGTTAATAGGGGTTAATTTCTATTATGAAGAAGATTACGAAATACCTAATCATATTTATCAAGTTTATTTAGATGGTGAAAAAATAGGTCTAATTAACTCTAAAGATGAATTATATGACTTAATCAATAATGAACAAGTTGAAATAAAAGATAAATACAAAGTTAACCAAGTATATCCACCAAAAGGGTTCCAAATAATTAAAAAGAATACTTATGATAATTCTATTTCTAGTGTTCAAGAAGTATATGATTCCATTAAAGATAAAAAAGAATTTACTTTAAAAGGATATACTATTACTATAAAGACTAAAACTGAAGGTGCTGAACCTATATATATTTACGTCTTAGATAAAAGTATCTTTGAACAAGCTATTGATAAAGTAGTTGAAACCTTTATTACTGAAGAAAGATATAAACAATTTAAAGATGGAACTCAACCAGAAATAACAGATGTTGGTTATGTTATAGAAAGTATGTATTTTGACGATACAATCAGTATTAAAGAATCTTATATTAGTGTTAATGAAACAATCTATACTAACGTTGAAGATTTAACAAGATATTTATTATTTAGTGAAAATAGTTCTGTTAAAGAATATACCGTAGTTAAAGGTGATACTGTCGAAAAAATAGCTGAAGCTAACGAATTAAACCCTAATGAATTATTACTAGTTAACCAAGATATAAGAAGTGTCGATACTATCTTAGCAATTGGTCAAAAACTAGACGTTTCCTTAATTAAACCAGTCTTAACTTTATTAGTTAATGAATATATCGTTGAAGATGTTGAAGAACAATATCAAACTATCTATCGTGAAGATAAAACTCAATATACAGATTATGTTAAAACGATTCAAGAAGGTGTTAATGGTATCAACCGTATTACATCTCGTACTCAAATAAACAATGGTGAACAAAGCCAAGGTCGTGAAATTATTGAATCAGAAACAAAAGTTATAAGACCTACACAAGATAAAATAATTGTTAAAGGTACTAAAAAGAGAAACAATTACTATGGTGAACCATTCGATACAGGTGGTACTTGGTACTGGCCAACTAATCGTCCATACATCATTACATCACGTTTTGGATGGCGTCGTTGGGATAATGGATATCGTGATTACCATCAAGGAAACGATATTGCTGTATCAGGTTATAAATCACCAATTTATGCTGCTTTAGGTGGAACAGTCGTCGTTGCAGCTAGTGATGCTACTTCAGGATGTCACCTAGTTATCGACCATCATAATGGTTATTTAACATTCTATGGTCACATAGCTATAAAAGCAGCTAAAGAAAAATATCAAGAACGACAATACTATGCTTATAAAGCATCGCAATGTGACTTCCTAGTAAAAGTCGGCGATAATGTTAAACGTGGTCAACAAATAGCAAGAATGGGTCGAACAGGAGCAACAACAGGTGTTCACCTTCACTTTGCTCTATATAAAGGTAGCTATAATCGAAATAACGTAATCGATTCGCTAAGATTGTGGCGTTAATGAAAATATGTAATTTAGCAAGTGGCTCAGAAGGTAATGTAACGTATGTTGAAACAGATAATCACAAGATACTACTAGATGTTGGAATGACTGTTAAATACATAAAAGAAAAGCTTTCTGAGCTTTCTGTTGCTATCGAAGATATTGATTATATATTTATTACCCATGTCCATGATGACCACATAAAAGCTTTAAAAAACCTTATTAAGAAATATAAACCAATCGTCTGTTTAAGTCCTAAGATGTTCGCCGAATTAGATTTTCTAAAATACTATGAAAATATTATTTTATATAATGATGCTGTTTACTTAGACGATGTCACTATTGATATAGTTAAAACATCTCATGATACCTCTGATTCACGTAGTTTTATTGTTAGAAATAACGGTAAGTCCTTTGTTTATATGACTGATACAGGTTTTATAAACCAAAAGAATTTTAAAAAAATAAAAAATGCTGATATTTATCTATTTGAAAGTAACCATGATGTTGAAATGCTAATGCATGGTCCTTATCCTAAATGGTTAAAAGATCGTGTAGCAGGACCATATGGTCATTTATCCAATAAAGATAGTTCTATCTATCTAGCTAAAATAATTGGTCCTAATACTAAAAAAATAATTCTATCTCACTTATCACAAAAAAATAATACGGAAGAAAAAGCTTTAGAAACAATTAAAGAAGTCTTTAAAGAATATGAAATATCTTTCACAGATATATCTTGTGCTAAACAAAGAGAAAGAACTGAGTTGATTGAAATATGATAAAAATAATCTGTTTAGGTAAAATAAAAGAAAATTATCTAAATGACTTAATTAATGATTATTTAAAAAGAATAAATAAATATCATAAAATAGAAATAATTGAACTAAAAGATGAAAATAATTTAGTTAATGAAAAAATAAATATTGAAAAACATTTAGGTAAAGATGATTACATAATAGCTTTAGATATAGATGGTAATCAAATTACATCTGAAGAATTAGCTAAGAAAATCGATGAAACATTTATTACTAATAGTACTATTACTTTTATTATAGGAAGTAGTGAAGGCTTACATGAAGATATTAAAAGAAAAGCTAACTATCGTTTATCTTTTTCTAAAATGACATTCCCTCATGGTTTATTTAGAGGAATTTTATTAGAACAAATATATCGTTCATTTAAAATACTTAACAATGAAAAGTATCACAAATAAACTTTTCATTGTTTTTTATTAAAATTATGATAAATTATAAAAAGAAGGTGTCTATATGATAGGTAATGATTGGGATGAAAAATTAAAAATTATATGGCAAAGTGAAGGCTTTAAAAAGTTTTTAAAAATAGTTGATAATGAATATCAAACTAAAACAATCTTTCCCCCTAAAGAATATATTTTTAATGCTTTAAAATTAACTTCTTATGCTAATACTAAAGTTGTTATTGTTGGTCAAGATCCTTATCATGGAGTAGGTGAAGCTCATGGTCTATCTTTTTCTGTTCAAGAAGGTATTAAAATACCACCATCTTTGCAAAATATTTATAAAGAACTTCATGATGATTTAAATATTCCAATAGCTACTTCTGGCGATTTAACTAAATGGGGGCGTGAAGGAGTATTAATGCTAAATGCTGTTTTAACCGTTGTTAAAGATTCTCCAGCTTCTCATCGTAATTTAGGTTGGGAACTATTAACTGATTATATAATTAAAATCTTAAATCAAAAAGAAGACCCCGTAGTTTTTATTTTGTGGGGTAATTTTGCTAAAGAAAAAGCTAAATACATAACTAATCCCAATCACTTAATAATTACTTCTCCTCATCCATCACCTTTTTCAGCTCGTAGTGGTTTCTTTGGTAGTCGCCCCTTTTCTAAAACTAATAACTTCTTAAAAGAACATAACTTAAAAGAAATAGATTGGAATTTAAATACAAAATAAAACTCTACAAAAAGTAGAGTTCTTTTTATAACTTAAAATCATCTATTATTTCATCTTCCATATTCTTACCATCAAAGAATGGTTTAATAGCTATTCCATGCATTCTAGCTACTATATTAGAAGGGAAAGTTCTTATTAAATCATTTAATTCACTAGTATATTTATTATAATAAGATTTAGCAGCTTGTAACTTTTCTGTTTCACGTTTATTATCACTTAATATTTCTTTAAAACCTTTATTATTAAGTAAATCTGGATAATCAACTTTAATTTGTTCTAATATATTTAAATATTCTACTAACTTTCTATCTAAGTCAAAGTTACTAATATCTTCATTTCTTACTTTATCAATACCTTTAAAGAAAGTCTTATCATTTTTTAATTCATTTTGAACCAATTTATCAGCTCTAAGTAATATATCATATCTATTTCTTAAAGCTTCATCTATTAAATATTCAGCTTGATCTATCTTTGTTTTAGAATGCATTAATTTATTAAATTGATATACGTATAATATTCCTAAAGCACCTACTATAATTATAATAAATAAAAAACTATATAATATTGGCATACCTATAACCTCTATTCTACTTAAATTATAGCATAATATCTGTTTTACAAAAGCTTTTATTTATAATAAAATGTAAAGAGGTGATATAAATGGATATAAAAACTTTAGTAGTAGGAGCTTTAGAAACAAATTGTTATATTTTAAAAATAGATGATGAATGTCTTATTATTGATCCAGGTGATGATTTTAATAAAATTAAAGAAGCTGTCAAAGATTATAAAGTAGTAGGATGCTTAGTAACTCATTTTCATCCTGATCATATAGGTAGTTTAGAAGAAGTACTAAGTACATATGATATTGATGTTAATAAAGTTAATAGTAATAAATTTAAATTTGAAACTATTGAAACTCCAGGACATACTTTTGATTCCAAAACATTTTATTTTAAAACTAAACATCTTATGTTTACGGGAGACTTTATTTTTAATAATAGTATAGGTCGTACTGATTTAGGTGGTAATGATAAAGATATGATAGAAAGTTTAGAAATGTTAAAATCATATCCTGATGACATTACTATTTACCCAGGACATGGTCCTAGTACTAATTTAGGAGAAGAAAAAAAGCGTTTTAGTCTTTATTACTAAAATGCTTTTTATATAAAATTAATCTCTGTATATTCAATCTTTTCTTCAAATTCTACATAGTCTAAATAAATCATTAAAATTAAATACCAGTGTCCATTACTAGGATCTCTTATTATTAAATGATCTCTTCCTGCTTGCTCAATTGTTCCTTCAAAAATCTTATCTTTCCATTCATTAGCATCTGGAAAACTAACGTAAGCTCTAACTTTTTTGCCTTTATTATGTCTTAAAATATTTTCAATATAGCTCTGTTGCATAGGCAAATCCTGTAATTGACCAGCTTTATAACCATCTTCATAATTATCATTACTATTATCTATCGTTGGGAAAGTAGGATTTTGATAATAATTTCCGTTCAAAAATTTTCACCTCGATAATAATATATGCAAAAAAAATAATTTATAGTATAATTAATAATAGGTGAAAAATATGAAGTTTGATTATAAAAAAATAATCGACGAAGTATTCTCCAAAAATTTTTGGCCTAGATTTTTAATAACTGTTATAGGTGCATTTGTCCTTGCTGTTAACTACAATTTATTCTTATTACATAATGATTTAGTTATTGGAGGAACAAGTGGTTTAGCAATAATAGTCCATGAATATACAGGATTAGAACCAGCTACTTTTTTACTAGTAGTTAATATATACTTTATTATCTTGAGTTTTATTTTTCTAGGACCAAGAAACACGGGGTTGACAATAGTTGGATCATTATTATATCCGTTATTTGTGTCATTAACTAGTGACATGTGTGAATACTTAGCCACAAAAATAGTTTTAGATGATTTTATCTTAGTTGTCTTAGTAAGTGGATGTTTATTTGGTACAGCCAACGGCTTTATATATAAAACCGGTTTTACTACAGGTGGTTCTGATATCATTATTCAAATACTTAATAAATACTTAAAGATTCCTACTGGTGTCGCATCATTTATCTTTAATATATGTGTCATAATATCGGGTGGAATGATCTTTGGTGTTAGTAAAGCTTTATATGCTGTAATTATTATTTTAATTAATAGTTATTTAATAGACAAAATAATGTTAGGTATTTCTGATAGTAAAATGTTTTATATATATACTAAAAAACCAGAAGAAATTAAAGACTTCCTTACAGCTATGAAAAATGGTTATACTATCATGAGAACTGATGGTGGATATACTAATAAAACTAATAATATTATAATGACTGTTATAGCTACTAAAGATTATTATATGTTTAAAAATGTTATTGAAAAAATTGATCCTCAAGCATTCTTTATAATTAACGATTGTTACGAGGTTTACGGTGGACACCGAAAAGTTAAATTTCCGTTTATTTAAACGGATTTTTTTGTTATAATTAAAGTATTAAGGTGGTGTAAGATGAAATTCATAGACATAAAAAATTGTTATAAAGTTTACAAAAATGGTGTTACAGCATTAGCTGATGTGAGTTTATCTGTTGACAAAGGTGAGTTTGTTTTTATTACCGGTGCTTCTGGGTGCGGTAAATCAACCTTAGTAAAATTATTGTATAGAGAAGAAAAACCTACTAAAGGACAAGTAATGGTAGGTGGTATAAATGTTGCTAAATTATATAATAGTCGTGTTCATAAACTACGTCGTAAATTAGGTATTGTCTTCCAAGACTTTAAATTACTACCTAAACTTACTGTTTATGAAAATGTTGCTTTTGGTTTAGATAATATCGGTGAAAAAAGTAGCATTATTAGAACTAAAGTAATGAAAGCTCTTCAAATAGTTGGTTTAAAAGATAAAACTAAAAGTTTCCCTAATGAATTATCAGGTGGAGAACAACAAAGAGTTTGTATTGCTAGAGCTATTGTTAATGAACCAAAAGTCTTAATATGTGATGAACCAACAGGAAATCTTGACCCTAAAACTTCTAAAGAAATTGTTAAAGTTATTAAAAACATTAATGATGATTTAGGTACAACAGTTATAATGGTTACCCATGATAAAGAAATAGTTAATTCTATGAAAAAGAGAGTAATTACTCTTGAAAATGGAGTTATAACTAGTGATACAAAGAAAGGAAGTTATACGGCCGATGAAAGCAATTAGAATATTTAGAAGAAATATAGCTAGCGCTGTTAAAAGTATCTTTCGTAATTTTAGTCTAAGTATTGCTTCTATAATATGTACAACAATAACCTTAACTATTGTTTCCTTAGCAATCTTAGCTTCTGCTAACGTTAACAATTTTACTAAAGACCTTGAAAGTACCTTAACAGTTATTGCTTATGTAGATAAAGATGCTACTGAAGAAGAAATAAATATTATTAAAAGTAAAATTTTAGAAATTAGAAATATTAAAAGTGATGAATTAATCTTTAAAGATAAAGAAACTATTCGTAAAGAAACGATGGAAAAATCAAATGAAAATTCCACAATCTATGCTATTATGAATACCTTAACCGAAGAAAATAACTTCTTAAGACCAGAATTCTTTATTTCAGTTAAAGATGTGAATAACTTAGAAGCAACTGCTAAATCATTAAAATCTATTGAAAACATAGTTGAAGTTCAATATAGTGAAAGTGTAGTTGAAAAGATGGTTCCAACTTTTGAAGTAATTAAAAAAGTAACTATAGCTATCATAGTTGGTCTAGTTTGTGTAACTGTCTTCTTAATATGTAATACTATTAAATTAACTATCTTTGCTCGTAAAAATGAAATAGATATAATGCGTTTAGTAGGAACAAGTAACTTTGTTATTAAATTACCATTTGTTATTGAAGGCTTATTCCTAGGTATTATAGGTTCTTTAATACCAATTATAGTTACTATATGGGGTTATATAATAGCTTATGATAAATTAGAAGGTTTCTTCCTTACTAACTTCATTAAAATGATTGAACCATTACCATTTACCTTATATGTTTCAGGAATCTTAGTATTAATAGGTGGTTTAGTTGGTATGTTTGGTAGTTATTTCACAGTAAGGAGACATTTAAAGATATGATGAAAAAAGTTATTAATATATTTTTAGTATTATCATTAATCCTTCTTACATTTTCACCTTTAACTAATGTTAATGCTGCAACTAAGACTTTACGTGATTATAAAAATCAGCTTGCAAAACTAGAAAGTGAAAAAAGTGAAAATAATCGTTTAACTAAAGAAAATATGGCAGCTATAGATCGTAAAAGAAATGCGATAGTAAATGCTAATAACACTATTTCATCTAATGAAAAGAAAGTTGAAGATGCGAAATCTAAAGTAGCTGATGGTCAAGAAAAAATAAAAATTAAAACGCAAGAATTAAAAGATATAATTAATATTTTACAATATTCAGATGGTAATTCAGATGATATTTATTTAAGTTATGTCTTTGATTCTGAATCAATAGCTGAATTAATGGAAAGACAAGCCATTATTGAACAGATTGTTGATTATACCCAAAAACAACTTGATGACTTAGATAAATTAATAAAAGAAAATAAAGAACTACAAGTAAAACTTGCAGAAGACAACGTTAATTTAGCTAATTCAATAACTAGTTATGAACAACAAGTTAAAGAACTAGAAGCCTATATAGATAAACTAGCTTCTATTGGATTAGATTATGATGAACAAATAGCTGCTCAAAAAAATCAAATTAAATTATTTGAACAAGCTGGTTGTAAAGATGGTGATGATGTTGATGATTGTTACTACAACAAAGGTGGTGGCTCAGCGTCATTCTCAAGACCACTTAATTCAGGTCGTGTAACTCAAGGTTGGGGTAGCCATCCAGCTATCGATATTGGTGGTAATAAAGCCGGAACTAATGTCTATGCTCCAGCAAATGGAACAGTTATTCATACAACATACCATTCATCTTGTGGTGGGAACCAAATATTTATCCATCATACAGTTGGTGGTGTAGCTTACACAACTCAGTTTGCGCACCTAAAACAAGTCAATGTTAAACCAGGTCAAAAAGTTACTAAAGGTCAAGTAATTGGTCAAGTTGGTGGTGACTCCTCAACCTGGTACTATGATAAATGTACAACCGGTCCTCACTTACACTATGCAATAGCATACGGTTATTACTTAGGTAGTGGTAAAAACGGTTATACTAGTTGGTCTAAATTTACATCTAATACTAAAGCTACTTCTATTCAAAAAATAAGTGGTATTAAAAATACATATGGTTGGAAATGGACTACTAGAGGTTAAAACAAACAGATATCTGTTTGTTTTTTATATATGTCTAAATATAATGTCAAATTAATAATATTAATACTATAGACTATAGCATTTTGTGATATTATAGAGAATGAATGGAGGAATCCGTATGAAAAAAGTAGTTATATTTGGTGGAGGTAGTGGTCTATCTCAACTATTAAAGGGAATGATTCAGTTCCCTATAGATATTACAGCTGTTGTAAGTGTTTCAGATAATGGTGGAAGTACAGGTCGTTTAAGAGAAGAATTTGCTATTCCTGCTGTTGGTGATATTACTAAAGTACTAATGGCTATGTCAGGTGAATCCAAAGGGGTTAAAGACCTATTTAATTACCGTTTTAAAAACAATTCCAGTTTAGGTAACCATTCTATTAAAAATCTTATCATAACAGCCTTACTAGAAATGAAAGGTGATTTTGCCCATTCTTTACCTATCCTTTGTGATTTATTAGATGTTAAAGGCAAAATCTTACCTTTAACAGAAGATAACGTTGACTTAGTAGGTATTACCAAAGATGGTAAAGAAATAGTTGGTGAAGCAGAAATAACTGAATCAAAAAGTAAAATAATCGATTTAAAATATAATAAAAAAGTAACAGTAACTCCTAAAGTATTAGAAGAAATAAAAAAAGCTGATTTAATAATCTTTAGTTCAGGTTCTCTATTAACAAGTATCTTACCTCATATTATAGTTCCCGAAATTCAAGAAGCAATTAAAAATTCTAAAGCTAAAACAATGTATATCTGTAATATGTTAACACAACCAGGAGAAACAGATGATTTCAAAGTAAGTAATCATATCAAAGTATTAGAAAAAAGATTAGGTAAAAACTCTATAGATGTTGTTATAGCTAACGACTCTAAAATACCTAAAAATATGACTTTATTAGCTAAATCTGAAGGTAAAGACCCAGTTGAAATAGATAAAACTAAACTAGATAAAATGGGTGTTAGTGTTATTGCAGAAAAACTATTTAGAGTAGAAGATGGATATATAAGACATGATTCACTAAAAACTGCTTTCCTAATATTTTCTTACCTAATGGAAGGCGAATAATATGACTTTTACTACTAAAATAAAAGAAGAAATAACTAAGAACAATGTTTCAGATTTAGAATCATTAGTAGAATTATCCGCCTTCATAAGATTAACAGGTCAAATTAAAAAAAATAAAATAATTCTAACTATGGAAAATGCTAGTGTAGCTCGTCGTATCTATAAAGATATAAAAACTAACTTTGGTGTAAATATTAAAATAATAGTTCGTATCCAAAAAAGATTCCGTGTTAAACATATATATATTTTAGAAATAAGTGAAAAAATAGATTTCATTTTAGAAAAACTAAATATCTTAAAAGATGGTAAAAAAACTTTACCAGAAGAATACTTCTTAGATACTGATGAAGAAAAGACATCTTTCTTAATTGGAGCTTTCTTAGCTTGTGGTAGCATTAATGATCCTAGTACAGCTGGTTATCATTTAGAATTTACATCAAGTACTAAAAAAGAAGGCGATTTTATCGCCACTCTCTTAAAAAATTTTAATATAAATGCTAAAGTCTTAAAAAGAAGTAATCGTTATATGATTTATATTAAAAGTGCTGAAATGATAAGTGAATTAATTCGCTTATTAGGAGCTACTAATAACTTCTTCTATTTTGAAGATATAAGAATATATCGTGATCATAAAAATATGGTTAATCGTTTAAATAATTGTGAAATAGCTAACCAAGAAAAAATCTTAAAAACTGGATTAAAACAATTAGAAGATATCAAATATCTTCATGATAATGATTTAATTGGTTTACTAGATGAAAATGTTCAAGAAGCTATTAAATATCGTGAAAGTTATCCTGAAACATCCCTACAAGAATTAGCTGACATTATTAGTACTGAAACAGGACGTCATATAGGTAAATCAGGTATTAACCATTATTTTATAAAAGTAAAAAAATTAGTTGAAAAACATAAAGAACAAAAAAAGCTATAATTTTTTATAGCTTTTTAATTATATCCAAAAGCAGTCTCATTATGGACTTCATTATTTACTTGGTCTTCCTGATAATCTACTGTACGTAATGCTTTTAATTTATTTTCAAAAGTCTTAGCACATTTTGTTTCCAAAAGAGCTCTAGCTCTTTTTTTCTCTGACTCAGTATAATATAAACCTTTCTTTAATTCTTCTTGCCATAACTCTTCTATTAAAGCACTATCTTTTACTGCATAGTAAGCTTTTAATTCTTCATCAGATAAACTTAACATATGTACTATTTCATCAAGTAATTGTTTTAACTTTCTTACTTGATTTTTATCATCACTATTTTCTTGCTTAATTGTATTATAGTTAGCTTCATAATATAAGAAATATAATTCAGCTCTATCTTCAATTTTTTTAACTTCTTCTCTAAAAGCCATATCTACGGCATCAGACATTTCCTGGATAGATAAATGCTTTTCCTTAGCATATTTAACTATTTCTGATACTTTACTAACAAAACTTGCAATAGCTTTATCTCCATATCCCATAAGTCTTAATAAATCAGAATAGATAGTAAATTTTCTTTTATAATCACTTCTATATCCAACTTCTTCTTTATATTGTAATATTAATAAACTCTTTTCTAATTTAGCAATTTTATTTCTAAAATGATCTTGTGGAACATTAAGTAAGAATGCTAAACGTTGTCTATTTTTAGATAATTCACCATTCTTTATTTTAGCAAGTACTTGTTCAAAAGTTTCTTTTTGTTTCGTCATACTAACTATTAAATTTTCATATTCAGCTTTAATTTGTTCTTCACTACTATCTTTAGCATTATTTTTAAATTTTTTAATAATTAAAGGACCAAACCCTAAGTTTTCTAACTCAATTACATATTCTGATACTATATCAGGTTTAACTTCCGTACTTTGTTTAACTTCTTGTTCTATAGCTTTAGCTTCTTCCTCTTTTTTAAGTGCTTCTTTCATAGCATCCAAAGCAAAGATATCTGTTTCTTCATAAGGCTCTACAGTTTCAGCAATTGTTCCTTTTCTTCTTTCACTAATAGTTAAATCATAATAATAAGAATCTATAAATTCTACTGAAGTAAAAGAACGACATACTCTTTTAAATTCATTAACTGTTTCAGAAGGAATACCTAATTTTAAAGCATTACTAGCTAATAAATCTATTCTATCTTTAAGTGCTATATTAAAACCTAACTTTTGTTGTAGTTTTAATAAATAACCACTTACCATAATATCTTTATCTAATTCATTAGCACTAGCTTTAGCTCTTTCAATTAAATTCTCTGTTTGTAAACATAAATTAACAAAGTTATCTACATAATCTTTATAAGCTTGTTCTACATCTTCAGCCTTAGCTCCTTCTTTAAAACTAGTTCTAAAACTTTCTACTTCTTTTTCACCATAACCAGGAACTATATAACCATCAATATGTGCTAATAATTTACATTTTTCATCTATTATATTTTTTAAAGGTGAGTTAGCCATTACGGGCATATGAACGATTGGTTCACTAGAACTTTGTGTTTCTTTTTTTCCGAGTATATTTAATAACCCCATAATATCCCTACCTTTCATATCTATCTTATATATATAATTATATATAATTTATCAAGATTTATCAATGTTTCAATAAAAAAACTATAATTTTTTTAATTATAGTTTTACCACATATTAGTATAGTTTCCATCTTCTTTATAAACATCATCCATTAAAATAATATGTTTATATAAAGAACTACTTAATAATTTATTTTTAGGTACAGTAGTCATAACTACACCAGCCGTTGTATTTAAAGATTCAGCTATATAATAATTTTTATCATCCCAACCAGCTAAGATAGCCATATGTCCATTATTACCAATTAAATCTCCTACTTTAACTTTTCCTGAATTCATTAATTCTGCTGTAATTTTTACTTTTGTCCCTAAATCATCTAAATCATCATGGTCTTTGTTTTCTCCAGCTCCCTTATCTCCGATATCAAATCCTCCATTAAGTAAGGCCCAACTAACAAAACCAGAACAATCTAATCCATTCGGATATTTATTACCATAAGTATATTGTGGCAGTTTAACAAACATTTCTATTTTACATCCCCAAGTAGCAGGACCTACTAAAGAAGCACCTTTTTCTAATTCAGCAAATTTATATTCATTTAAATAAAGTCCACGATGATAATATCTTCCTTCACCATCAACATGTTTATATGGCGCATAGTTATCTAATCTACCATTTTCTGAAAAGTAATGAACACGATAATTAAATTCTAAAGCTAAAAACCTTGCAGCAGCAATAACTCCAGCTCTTGTTTTATAACCAGCATCATTAATACGATCAAATAATATTTTATCAATTAATTCATTATCTTCTTTGCTAAATTGACCACAAGATATATAAGGTTTATTAAAATTAATAACTGGTTTAGTAATAAAACTAGATACATACACTGTAACATTCTTACTTAAACCATTCTCTGTCGTTAAAACAATATCTGTAACTCCATAATTAAGACCAGTTACTTTACCATTACTATCTACACTAGCAATATCTTCATTCTTACTTGACCAAGTTACTTCTTCATTAACATTGCCAATAGTTACTAATTCATATTTTAAATTTTCAACACGTCCCTTATACATATAAATAGCATCTTTATTAGTTTTAATCTCTAATATTTTATTAATTTCTACTTTTTGACTATCTATATCATTTATATTGCCATATTTATCTTTAACATAAACATTATAATCCCCACTAGGTACAGTAAAACTACAATACCCATCATTAGCTTTTACCCATCTTTCATCATCTCTAGCAGGTCTTGTTTTATCTTCTGTTATTAAACACCAAACATTCTTATCTAACTTAAAAAAGTTATTTCCTACTTCAACATTAAAGATTACTTGATCATTAAATCTCTTACTATCTGAAATTTCAACATTAGTTACATAAGGCGCAGCACTATAATTAACTATTACTAAAAGTATAATTCCAAATATAAAGATTGTTATAACTAAAGCTATTAAAAGTATTTTAACTTTCTTCTTCATGCTTCACCTCTTATCATCAATAATTATAACATAATAATATTTATGCATAAAATAATACATTGAACTATAAAGTTAAAATATGTACAAAAAATATCAAATATATTGTATAATTACATTAGAATATGAAAGGGTGTAATTAATGGCCGGAAACAGAACAAACGTCGCATTTAATGACGGTACAGTAGTTGAAGTTGAAAAAGGAACTACTATTTATGAATTAAGTTCATTATATCAACCTAAGATGGACAATCGTATAGTAGGTGTTGAAATAGATAATGAAACTGTTCCTATGGATACTAAAATTACTCGTGCAACAAAATTAAACTTTATTGATTATACAACTCAAAATGGTTTTAAAATAAATAAAGCTGGTTTAGAGTTTGTTACAGAAGTAGCATTAAAAGAAACCTTTGGTGAAGGTTACGAAGTAACATTTGATCATTCTATTGCTAATGGTCTTCATATGACTATTATATGTGATAAAAAATTTACTTTAAATGATGCTAAAAAATTAAAAACTAAAATGAATGAAATAATTTCTAATGATGAAAGAATATATGATTTAAATGTTGAAACTAAAGAAGCGATTAGTTACTTTAATAAAGTAAAAGCAACTGAAAAAGCTCAAAACATTCATAATTTAACTAATAAAATAGTAACTGTTCATAAACTAAGAAATTATATTAACTATTACTATTCTGATATGCCTTATTCTACAGGATGTCTTAATAAATATGATCTAGTTTACTTAGATTATAATAAATTAGTTTTATTATTCCCATCTACTACAACTAAGTATGCTTTACCAGAATATATTCATTATCAAAATGTTATTAAATGTTTTGATGATTCTAAAAAATGGATTAAATCTTTAGATGTTCCATTTGTTCCAGATTTAAATAAAAAAGTTTCAGATTGTAAAATAGAAGATTTTATTAAAATAGCTGAAACAGACTTTAATAATCGTATTCATGAATTAGTAGATGATGTCTTATCTAAAAAAGCCCGTTATATCTTAGTAGCAGGTCCTTCATCATCAGGCAAAACAACTACTACTAAAAAGATCGCCTTACAATTACGTAGTCGCGGTTTTGAAGTATTAATGATTTCTGTTGATAATTATTTTAAAGATCGTAAGAATGCTCCTAAAGATGCCGAAGGCAATTATGATTTTGAATGTTTAGAAGCTTTAGATTTAAAACTATTAAATAAACAATTAAAAGATTTATTAGATGGTAAAAAAGTATCATTACCAACATATAACTTTGTAACTGGTGAAAAAGAATTTGAAACAGATCCAATTAAGTTAGGTGAAAATGCTATTATCTTAATGGAAGGATTACATTGTATTAATGATGAAATGACTCCAGATCTAGATAGTAAATTAAAATATAAAGTATATCTAAGCCCATTTATACCAATTAATATTGACCGTCATAATTATATTTCAACAACTGATTTAAGATTAATGCGTCGAATAGTAAGAGATAATCGAACTAGAGCTACAGATGTTGGTGCGACAATTGATTATTGGAATACAGTTCGTAATGGAGAATCTAAATATATTTTCCCATTTATAAACAACGTTGATATGATATTAAATACTTCATTAGTATATGAAGTAGGGGTCTTAAAAGTCTTTGTAGAACCATTATTATATTCGGTACAAAGCAATTCTAGTGCTTATAATGAAGCAAGACGTTTAATAAACTTCTTAAGAGGCTTCTTCCCAATCGCCTCTGATTATGTACCAGATGACTCAATATTAAGAGAATTTATTGGTAAGGGAATATTTGAAAATTATAATTAGAAAGAGAAAGAGGAATAGAAAATGATAAAAGTAGCAATTAATGGATTTGGTCGTATCGGCCGTCTAGCATTTAGAGAAATTATTACAGGAAGTGATTTCGATATCGTTGCCATTAACGATTTAACAGATGCTGAAACTTTAGCATATTTATTAAAGTATGATACTAATCATCGTACTTTCCATGAAGATGCTATTAAATTTGAAGGAAATGAAATAGTTATTAAAGGAGCTAAAAGAGTAAAAGTATATTCAGAAAAAGATCCAGCTAATCTACCATGGGGAGAATTAGGTGTTGATGTTGTTTTAGAATGTACTGGTAAATTTACTAAGTATGAAGATGCTATGAAACATATCGAAGCCGGAGCTAAAAAAGTTATTATCTCTGCTCCAGGTAAAGGAGATATGAAAACTATCGTTTATAATGTTAACTCAGATACATTAGATGGGGGAGAAACAGTTATTTCAGCTGCATCTTGTACTACTAACTGCCTAGCTCCAGTTTTAAAAGTAATTGAAGATAACATTGGTATTGTTAAAGGTTATATGACAACTGTTCATGCTTATACAAATGACCAAGCAACACTAGATATCCCTCATAACAAAGGTATCTTAGCTCGTCGTGGTCGTGCTTGTGCAATGAATATCGTTCCAGCTTCTACCGGCGCAGCTAGTGCTATCGGTTTAGTTATTCCAAGTTTACTAGGTAAGATGGATGGTAATGCTTTCCGTGTTCCTGTATCTGATGGTTCAGTAATCGATGTAACTCTAGAACTAACAAGAAATACTACTGTTGAAGAAATCAACAATCTGTTTATTAACAATCAAAATGAAACCTTAAAATTCACTATGGATCCAATCGTATCTAGTGATATCCTAGGTAAAAAAGTAGGTGCTACAGTTGATGGTTTACTAACAAGTGTTTTAGAGAGTGAAGGTAAACAACTAGTTAAAGTAGTAGCTTGGTATGATAATGAAATGGGTTATACAGCTCAAATGATGCGTACTGCCAAAAAATTATTCAATATAAATAAATAATACTTATTACCTTTAAAGTTTACATAATATAAAACATATATATGTGTTAAAATATATATAGTAAAACTTTAAAGGTTTTTATATTCCTAAATATAATAGACATATTAATATGTAAAGAAAAAATTTAAAAAATTGAAGATGATAATTTCATATTTTATAATAGAAAATGGTGATGGTATGAAAAAAAGAATTCAAGATATGGATGTTACAAATAAAAGAGTGCTATTAAGATGTGACTTTAATGTTCCAGTTAAAGATGGCAAAATATTAGATGATAGCAAAATAATAGCAGCTTTAAATACAATAGAATATTTAATTAGTAAAAAAGCTAAAATAATTATTATGTCTCACTTTGGTAAAGTAAAAACTGAAGAAGATAAATTAACTAATAGTTTAGCTCCAATAGCTGAACGTTTACAAAGTCTTGTTCAAACTAAAGTAATATTTTCAAAACAACCACGTAGTTTATACCTAGAAGCTAAAATAGAAAATATGAATCCTGGAGATATAATTGTTCTTGAAAATACTCGTTTTGAAGATGTTCCTGAAAAATTAGAATCAGGTAATGATGCCCAACTTGCTATGTACTGGGCTGGTCTAGCTGACATATATTGCTTAGATGCCTTTGGTTCTGCTCATCGTAAACATGCTTCAACATATGGCGTTGCTAAATACTTACCAAGTTGTATAGGTTTCTTAGTTCAACACGAAGTAGAAATGCTAGATGAATATGTCTTAAATGCTAAAAAACCTTTTACTATTGTTATGGGTGGTGCTAAAGTTGAAGACAAAGTAGAGCTAATTGAATCTCTATTACCTAGATGTGACCATTTACTAATAACTGGAGGTATAGCTAATTCATGCTTATATACTTTAGGTTTTAATGTTGGAAACTCTATAAGATGTAAAGATCAAGAAGTACTAAATAAAATAAAAAATCTCTTAATTCAATACAAAGATAAAATTATGTTACCAGTGGATGTTATTATAAGTCGTGAATATGATGAAACATTTATTGAACATGTTAATGTTGATAAAGTAGCAGATGATGATATCATCTATGATATAGGTATGAAAACTATTAACAAATATAAAACTATCTTAGATGATTCTAGCACTATTTTTGTCAATGGTACAGCTGGTAAATACGAAGATATGCGTTTTGCCACAGGTACTCGTGAACTTCTAAATAATATAGTTAATACTAAAGCTATTAAAATAGCTGGTGGTGGAGATGGCGTAAGTGCTATTAAACATTTTAACTTAGGTGAAAAATTTTCCTTCTTATCAACAGGTGGTGGAGCTACCTTAGAATACATAATAAATGAAGGTTTGCCTGCTATTGATAATATTGAAGAAGCTGAATAAATAAAAAAATAAGTTTAATCGACATAAATAAACATAATCTTTAACTAATATGTTTTATGATACTGACATAGAAAGAGAAAAAGGTTATGAAAAATAATATTAACACATTGGTAGTATGTAGTGCAGACGAATTAAAAAAGTTAAAAGATGAAGTATCACAAATATCAACCGAAGTAATAATAAAATATCATGCTGATAATTATAAAGATGCCTTACGTATCATAAATGATGTTAATGTCCATCTTGATGCAATTATTATAGATGGAACTATGTCTAATGAAAATATTTTAAGTTTATTAACAGGATATGATAATAAAGTCCTCTTATCTAGAACAATTGTAATTGATAATATAAAACTAGATTGTTATAATTTATCATCTACTGATTATCAATTATATAATGTAATTCCTAAAAACTATAAAACTAGAGACTTAATATTATCATTACACGAAATAAAAAATAAAAACGAAAAATATAATCTTCAAAAGATTTCTA
Organism: uncultured Bacilli bacterium; assembly: GCA_947625535.1. Taxonomy (GTDB): domain Bacteria; phylum Bacillota_I; class Bacilli_A; order RF39; family UBA660; genus Coprovivens. The sequence continues at coordinate 27,487 of CANQOR010000007.1, read as the reverse complement.
TCTATGATCAAGTCGCTGAAATCTTAAAAAAACTTGGTATAGCACCAGATAAAAATGGTTTTCATTACTTAAGAAAAGCTATCTATGAATGTTACTTAGAACCATCTTTATTAACTTCTATTACAAAAGATATCTATCCTATGTTAGCTAAATCTTTTTGTAAAAAAGAAAGTTGTATCGAACGTTCTATAAGAAGTGCTATTGAAACAGGTTGGGATCGTGGGAACTATGAATATTCAAACGAATTATTCTCTAACTGTGTCGATTATTATAAAACTAAACCAACTAATGGTGAATTCATTGCTATCATAGTTGATAAAATTATGATGGAACAAGGAAGAACATCTTATTAATTAAAAGAAATTGCCCTACTATCTTGTAATTTCTTTTTTTTATGTGCTATTATTATTATGGGAGAATGAAAATGAAAAAAATATTAGCAATTATATTAGATGGATTCGGCATGCGAGAAGATATTTATGGTAACGCTATCAAGAATGCTGGAATGAATAATTTTATAAATATATGGAATAAATACCCACATTGCCTATTAAAAGCTAGTGGACAGTCTGTTGATTTACCTGAAGGGCAATGTAGTAGTAGTGAAATAGGTCATAAAATAATTGGTGCTGGTCGTTTAACTAGTAATCGATTATCTGATGTTAATGAAATATTTACCAAAGAAAGATTAAAATTTAATGGTAAATTTAATGAAATGCAAGAATACTTAAAAAGTAATAATTTAAGAAATCTCCATATTGTTTTTCTCTTATCTGATGGAGGAGTATCTTCCCATATCAATCATCTTAAATCATTTATTACTTTGTTAAATAATCTAAAATTTGAAAATAATATATACTTACATCTTATATCTGATGGCCGAGATTCTGATCGTAACTCAGTATATAAATACATCAAAGAAATAGAATATTTATTCTCTGACAATGTTCATTTAGCGTCCATATGTGGTCGTTACTATGCTATGGATACTACTAAAGATTATAAAAGAACTAAATTATATTATGATTTACTATTTGATGGTCAAGGAATTGATATCTTAAATTTAAAACAAACTATTGAAAGATGTTATTCTAAAAAAATAACTGATGAATATTTACCACCTTTAAAAACAACTTCCTTTAATTCTTTAAATAATGGTGATGTTTTATTCTTCCTAAATTATAGTAAAGAAAACCAAATGCAATTATTAAATGCTGTAGTAGATAAAGATTTTATTGAATTTGATACATCTTTAACTAATGTAAAAGTATATAGTTTATATGAAATAGATAAAGATCTTACATATAATTACTTTTATGAAGCTAAAAAAGTTAATCATACTTTATGTGAATATCTATCAGAATTAGGACTTAATCAAGCTCATATCTATGAAAGTATTAAAACTTATCCAATGAGTTATTATCTTCATGGAGAGAAATATAATACTTTACCTAATTGTGATATATATTGTGTAGATTCTCCAAATGTAGATAGCTTTGATATGAAACCAGAAATGAATTCACTAGCTATTGCTAAAACAACAATTGATTGTATGGAAAAAGATTATGATTTTATCTTAGTTAATTTTGCCAATCCTGATGAAGTAGGACATACTGGTAATTATCAAGCTACAATTAATGGCTTACAGGCAGTAGATATTTGTTTAGGTAAAATATTAGAAGTAGCTGAAGAAAACTTTTATAAAGTAATTATTGTAAGTAGTCATGGTAAAGCAGATACGATTATTAATCGTGAAAATCAACTAATTACTAAGAATACAACTAGTCCAGTCCCTTTTATAATAATGGATAAAAAAGTTAAATTAAAAAATGGCACTTTAGTATCGTTTGCACCAACATTATTAAAATACATGGATATAGCTATCCCAAAAGAAATGAAAGAAACAGATATTTTAATCTAAGAAAGCTTAAATTTTTAAGCTTTTTTCATTTGGAAAAAATTTTTTTCTAAAATACAGAACGAACTTTTTATTAAAAAAAAAGCAATTTGTACTTGATTTCACCTAGGTTTCGTGCTAAAATGAAAATCGTATGACTGCGTAGATGTGCGAGGTTGCCGATACACTAGGTAAAGTTGTTAAAAGCATTACCAAAATCAATCGGGGAATTTGTACGGAGCAAGCCTATACTAGATATAGACGAAGGGAGGACATAAAATGTCAACAAACAAAGTTCGTATTACTCTAAAAGCTTATGATCACAGAGTTTTAGATCAAGCTTGCGGAAGAATAGTTGAAACTGTTAAAAGAACTGGGGGAGAAGTTGTTGGACCAGTACCTCTACCTACTGATGTAGAAAAGGTTACGATCCTTAGAGCTGTACATAAGTACAAAGACTCTAGAGAACAATTTGAAAGTCGTACTCATAAGAGATTAATCGATATCAAGAACCCAACAAAAGAAACTGTTGAAGCGTTAGCTCACTTAGATATTCCAAGTGGCGTTGCTATTAACATAAAATAATAAAAAAATATAATGGAGGTTAAGAAATGAAAGGAATCTTAGGACGTAAAGTCGGAATGACTCAAGTCTTTACAAAAGATGGAAAACTTGTTCCTGTAACTGTTGTTTCAGTAGAACCAAATGTTGTAACTCAAGTTAAAACAGTTGAAACTGATGGTTATAATGCAATTCAATTAGCTACAGTTGACAAGAAAACAAAAAATGCTAGTAAAGCTAGCGTTGGTCATGCTAAAAAAGCAAACACAACTCCTAAGCGCTACTTAAAAGAAATTCGTGATTACGAAGGTACTTATAACTTAGGAGATACAATTAGCGCTGATGTATTCACTGTTGGTGAATATGTTGACGTAACAGGTACTAGTAAAGGTAAAGGTACTGAAGGTGTAATCAAACGTTGGAATCAATCAAGAGGTCCAATGGCTCATGGTTCACGTTATCACAGAAGACCAGGTTCATTAGGAACAATGCTACCAATGCACGTTCTTAAAGGTAAAAAATTACCTGGACATATGGGTTTTGAAACAACTACTATTCAAAATCTAGAAATAATTGAAGTAAATGTTGCAGAAAATTACATTTTAGTAAGTGGAAATATTCCAGGAGCTAAACAATCTTTAGTTTTAATCAAATCAGCTGTTAAAAAGAGTAAAGCTAATACTCCAAAAGAAGTATTAACTTATACTGAAGAAACAGTTGTTGATGAAGTTGTAGAAAGTAATGAAGCAGAAACTACTGAAGAAGCAGTTACTGAAACTGCCGAAGAAACTGTTGAAGAAACAGCCGGAGCAGAAGCTACAGAAGAAAACCAAGGAGAAAGTAAGTAATTTTAATTTACTTAAGAAAGGTGATCTAATATGGCAAAGATACAATTAGTTAATATAAAAGGTGAAAAACTAAAAGATTTAACACTAGAAGATAGTGTTTGGAATATTGAAGCTAACGATATCGTACTTAAAAAAGCTATCGATTTACAATTAGCTGCAACAAGACAAGGTACTGCTAAAACTAAAACTCGTTCAGAAGTTTCTGGTGGCGGTAAAAAACCTTGGAGACAAAAAGGAACTGGTAGAGCTCGTCAAGGTTCTATTAGAGCAACACAATGGCGCGGAGGTGGAATCGCTGGTGGAGTTACTCCAAGAGATTACACATTCACTATTAATAAAAAAGAAAGAGCTTTAGCTCTAAAGAGTGCTTTATCTCATAAATTTCAAGATAAAGAACTAGTAGTAGTTGACGATATTAAACTAGCTACATTAAAAACTAAAGAAGTTAAAGAATTAATGGCAACATTAAACTTAACTGGTAAAGTTTTATTCGTAACTGGTGAAGATAACGAAAACTTATATATGGCAAGTAGAAACTTAGGATATGCCTACAATATAAATGCAGAAGAAATTAACTGCTACGATTTAGTAAATGCTGATATGTTAGTTGTTGATGAAGCTGCTGTTAAAGTAATTGAAGGGGGACTTAAATAATGAAAGATTATACTGATATTATTATTGCACCTGTAATTACAGAAAAAGCTGCTATCCAAGCAGAAGCTAATGTTTATGCTTTCAAAGTTGCTAGCGATGCTAATAAAATTGAAATTAAAAAAGCTATCGAAGAAGCTTTTGGTGTTCATGTATTAAAAGTTAATACTTTAAATACTAAAGCTAAAGCAAAAAGAGTTGGAAGATATACAGGAAAAACTAAAACTTATAAAAAAGCGTACATCACTTTAGCTGATGGCGAAAAAATAGAATTATAGAAGGAGAGAAGAAATTATGGCAATAAAATCATATAAAGCTACGACTAATGGACGTCGTGGAATGACTACTTTAGCTAATACTGAAATAACTACTTCAACTCCTGAAAAATCTTTAGTTGTTTCTAAAACTAAATCAGGCGGAAGAAATAACCAAGGTAAAATGACAGTTCGCCATATCGGTGGAGGAGCTAAACAAAAATACAGAGTTATCGATTTTAAAAGAGATAAAGTTGGAGTTACTGGAAGAGTAGCTACTATCGAATATGATCCAAATCGTAATGCAAACATTGCGTTAGTTAATTATCGTGATGGCGAAAAAAGATATATTATTGCACCAAAAGATTTAACAGTTGGTTCAATAATTGAAAATGGTGCTGATGCTGATATTAAAGTTGGAAATGCACTTCCATTAGCAAATATCCCAGTTGGTACTACAATCCATTGTATTGAAGTACAACCTGGTGCTGGTGCATCACTTTGTCGTTCAGCTGGTACAAGTGCTCAAATTCTAGGACGTGAAGATAAATATGTTTTAGTTAGATTACAATCTGGCGAAACAAGAAAAATCTTAGGTACATGTATGGCTACTGTTGGTGTAGTTGGAAATGAAGACTACGAATTAGTTAATTGGGGAAAAGCAGGACGTACTCGTCATTTAGGAGTAAGACCTACTAACCGTGGTTCAGTAATGAACCCTAACGACCACCCACATGGTGGTGGTGAAGGACGTGCTCCAGTAGGACGTAAATCACCAATGACTCCATGGGGTAAAAAAGCTATGGGTGTTAAAACTCGTAGTTCTAAAAAGAAATCTAGCAAGCTAATTGTTAGTCGTAAGAAGAAATAGGAGGAAATAAATAATGGCAAGAAGTTTAAAAAAAGGACCTTATGTTTTCGATAGATTATTAAAAAAGGTTCAAGAATTAAATAAAAATAATAAAAAAGAAGTTATTAAAACATGGTCTCGTCGTTCAACTATTTTTCCTGACTTCATTGGACATACAATAGCTGTTCACAATGGAAAAGAATTTATCCCAGTATATATTACTGAAGATATGGTTGGACATAAGCTAGGTGAATTTGCATTAACTCGTAAATTCGGCGGACACGCTGGACAAAAGTAGAAAGGAGAGAATAAGTAATGGAAACATACGCAATACATAAAGGTGCTATGATCGCTCCTCGTAAAGCAAGAATGACTCTTGACTTAGTAAGAGGAAAAGATGTTCAAACTGCACAAGGTATTTTAGAAAATACTAATACTAAAGCTAGCAGATTAATTCTTAAAGTTTTAAATTCTGCTGTTGCTAACGCTGTTAATAATTTTGGCGCTAATGAATCTGAACTTGTTATCTCTGAATGCTACATCAATCCAGGTCAAGTATTAAAAAGAATCAAATTTGGTTCAAGAACTAAAGTTGATAGAAGAGATAAAAGAACAAGTCATATTACTGTAAAAGTATCTGATAATAAGGAGGCAAAATAGTATGGGACAAAAAGTTAATCCAATCGGTTTAAGAGTTGGCGTTAATAAAGAATGGAGTGCTAGTTGGTTTGCAAACAAAAAAGATTTTGGTACTCTATTAAACAAAGACGATAAAATCCGTAAATATTTAGCTAACAAAATGAAAGACGCTGCTGTTGCTGATGTAGTTATCGAAAGAACTGCTAAAAGAACAGACGTTAAAATCTATACTGCTAAACCTGGTGTTATTATCGGACACGGTGGCGAAGATATTGAAAAATTAAGAAATGAATTAAAGAAATTAGTAGATGAAGATGTCTATGTATCTATCATCGAAGTTAAAAATCCTGATTTAAATGCAAAATTAGTAGCAGAACAAATTGCATCTCAAATCGAAGCTCGTGCACCATTTAGAAGTGCTCAAAAAAGAGCTATCAGAAACACTATGAAAGCTGGAGCTAAAGGTATTAAAACTTCTGTTTCAGGAAGATTAGGTGGAGCTGAAATGGCTCGTACTGAAGGATATACTGAAGGTACAGTTCCTCTACATACTATAAGAGCTGATATTGACTATGCTATCGCAGAAGCTAATACAACTTATGGTAAGATTGGTGTAAAAGTTTGGATTTACAAAGGTGAAATTCTTCCTGCTAAAAAAGTAACGAAGGGAGATGTTAAAAATGTTGATGCCAAAAAGAACTAAGTATCGTAAACAACATCGTTTATCATACGAAGGACACGCTAAAGGAAACACTAAATTAACTTTTGGTGAATATGGACTTATGGCAACAGAAGGTACTTATATTACTGCTCAACAAATTGAAGCAGCACGTATCGCTATGACTCGTTTTATGAAACGTGGTGGACAAGTTTGGATTAACATTTTCCCACATTTACCAATTACTGAAAAACCACTAGGTGTTAGACAAGGTAAAGGTAAAGGAAACGTAGAACAATGGGTTGCTGTTGTTAAAAAAGGAAAAATCATGTTTGAAATTGGTGGAGTAACAGAAGATATCGCAAGAGAAGCTTTAAGACTTGCTTCACACAAACTTCCTATAACTTGCAAAATAGTTAAGAAAGATGACAAAGAAGGTGAATCTAATGAAGGTTAATGAAGTAGTAAAAGAACTAAGAGCTTTATCTGATGAAGAACTTGTTTCTAAAATCAAAGAAGCTAAAAAAGAATTATTCGATCTTAGATTAAAACAATCAACTGGTTCATTAGAAAAACCATCTAGGATTCGTGAATTAAGAAAGAATGTTGCTAGAATGCAAACAATTCTAAAAGAAAGAGAAAATGGAGGCGAAAAATAATGGAAGAAACTAAAAGAACATCATTAATCGGTAAAGTCGTAAGTGCTAAAAACGATAAGACTATTACTGTTTTAGTTGAAACATATAAAAAGCATCCACTTTATGGAAAAAGAGTTAAATATTCTAAGAAATATACAGCTCATGATGAATTAAATAAAGCTAAAGAAGGGGATACAGTTAGAATAACTAGTACAAGACCATTATCAAAAACTAAAAGATATGAACTTGATGAAGTACTAGTTGAGGCTGTAATCCTATAGGAGGTATCATTATGGTAATGCAAGAATCAAGACTTAAAGTTGCTGATAACTCTGGAGCTCGTGAATTACTAGTTATTAGAGTAGTAGGCGGAAGCAAAGTTAAAAGCGGTAACATTGGTGATATCGTTGTTGGAACAGTAAAAAAAGCTATTCCAAATAGTAATGTTGCAAAAGGTAAAGTTGTTAAAGCTGTAATCGTAAGAACAGTTGAAGGTGTTAGAAGAGCTGATGGTTCATACATTAAATTTGATGACAATGCATGTGTTTTAATTAGAGAAGATAAGAGTCCAATTGGAACTAGAGTTCTAGGACCTGTTGCTCGTGAATTACGTGAAAAAGATTTCATGAAGATTGTTTCACTTGCACCTGAAGTATTATAGGAGGAACTATTAATATGAAAGTAAAAGTTGGAGATAACGTAAAAGTTCTTGCTGGTAAAGATAAAGGCAAAGAAGGAAGAATTCTTAAAACTATTAAAAAAGATAATAAAGTAGTAGTTGAAGGAATTAATATCGTTAAAAAACACATCAAACCAAATCGTATGAACGAAGTAGGTTCAATCGTTGAAGTTGAAGCTCCTATTCATGCATCAAATGTAAAAGTAGTAGAAGCTAAAAAAGCTGAAACTAAAAAAGCTAAAGCTACTAAAGATGTAAAAGAAGAAAAAGCTCCAAAAGCAACTAAAACTAAAGCAACAAAAACTGCAACAAAAACTACAAAAAAAACAGAAAAGAAAGCTAGTTAGTGGGTGAAGATATGAGTACATTTAAAAAATTATATAATGAACAAATCGTAGACTCTCTAATGAAAAAATTTAACTATTCTTCAGTTATGGAAGTTCCTAAACTAGAAAAAATAGTTATTAACATGGGAGTTGGCGAAGCTTCACATGATTCAAAATTCATTGAAGCAGCAGTTAAAGACCTAGAAGTATTAGCTGGTCAAAAACCTGTTGTAACAAAAGCTCGTAAATCAATAGCTGGCTTTAAAATAAGAGAAGGTCAAGTAATTGGAGCAAAAGTTACATTACGTGGCGAAAATATGTATAACTTCATGGAAAAATTAATTAAAGTTGCTCTTCCACGTGTAAGAGACTTTAGAGGAGTTTCTAAAACTGCTTTTGATGGTAAAGGAAACTATACTCTTGGAGTTAAAGAACAAATTATATTCCCTGAAGTAGAATATGATCAAGTACTTAAAATAAGAGGTATGGACATCGTATTTGTTACAACTGCAAAATCAAACGAAGAAGCATTCGAACTATTAAGTGGTTTCGGAATGCCATTTAGAAAGTAGAAAGAGGAGGAAAATATTTATGGCAAAGACTAGTTTAAAAGTTAAACAACAAAGACCTGCAAAATTTAAATCAAGAGCTTATACTCGTTGCGAAAGATGTGGACGTCCTCACGGAGTTCTACGTAAATATAAGTTATGCCGTATTTGCTTTAGAGAAATGGCAAATAATGGACAAATACCTGGCGTTAAGAAGTCAAGTTGGTAGAAAGGAGGAATTTAGACTATGGTAGGAGATATAATAGCAGATATGCTTACGAGAATTCGTAATGCTAATCAAATGAGATATGAAACAGTTGAAGTTTTAGGTTCAAAAATGACATTAGGAATTGCTGAAATCTTAAAACGTGAAGGTTACATTGCTGACTTTAATTATGTAAAAGATACTAAAGGTGATAAATTAACTTTAACACTTAAGTATGGTAATAAAAAAGAAAGAGTTATTACAGGTTTAAAGAGAATTTCTAAATCTGGATTACGTGTCTATGCCAAACGTGATGAAATTCCTCGTGTACTTAACGGCTTAGGAATTGCCATCATTTCAACTTCAAAAGGATTAATGACTGACAAAGAAGCTCGTGAAGCTGGTCTAGGAGGAGAAGTACTTGCCTATATTTGGTAAGGAAAATTAAGTTATGAGTAGAATAGGTAAAAGAGAATTAGTAATTCCTGAAGGTGTTACTGTAACTGTTGATAATAATACTGTAACTGTAAAAGGACCTAAAGGCGAATTAAGTTATGAAAAAGCAGACATTATAACTGTTGAAGAAGTTGAAGGCAAAATTATTACAAAAAGACCAAACGATGCAAAAGCAACAAAACAATTACATGGTACAACAAATGCTCTAATCAATAATATGATTAAAGGAGTTAAAGAGGGGTATACAAAAGAACTTGAAGCTGTTGGAGTTGGTTATAGATTCCAAGTTCAAGGAAATAAAATTAATATTAATGCTGGTTACTCTCATCCAGTAATAATTGATGTTCCTGCTGGTTTAAAAGCAGAACAAACAAGCAATACTGAAATAACAATTTCTGGTATTGATAAGCAAAGAGTTGCTGAATTTGCGGCAAATGTTCGTAGTGTAAGAGAACCTGAACCATATAAAGGTAAAGGTATTCGTTACAAAGGTGAATATGTTCGTCGTAAAGAAGGTAAGAAAGCAGCTAAATAAGGGTAAGGAGTCGAGATATTATGATAGTTAAAGAATCAAGAAATGAAATGCGTAAAAAAAGACATGCTCGTATCCGTCGTACATTGATGGGAACACCTGAATGTCCAAGATTAAACGTATTTAGATCAAATACACAAATATTTGCTCAAATTATCGATGATGTTAAGGGCGTTACTCTAGCTAGCTCTTCATCTGTCGAATTAAAAATTAAAAATGGTGGTAATGTTGAAGGTGCCAAAGTAGTTGGTAAAGACATTGCTGAAAAAGCTAAAAAATTAAAGATAACAAAAGTAGTTTTCGATAGAGGTGGATACCTTTACCACGGACGTGTTCAAGCTTTAGCAGAAGCTGCACGTGAAAATGGACTAGAATTCTAAGAGGGAGGTACAGATTATGCCAAAAACAAAAATGGACTCTAAGAAAAGTTTGCTTGAAGAAAAAGTAGTTTCTATCGGCCGTGTAACTAAAGTTACAAAAGGTGGTCGTCACTTTAGATTTTCTGCAACAGTTGTTGTTGGAAATAGAAAAGGATTAGTTGGTATCGGAACTGGTAAAGCTAACGAAGTTCCAGAAGCTATTAAAAAAGCTATTCAAGCAGCTAATAAAAACGTAACAAAAGTTTCTTTAATAGATAACAGAACAATCCCACATGAAGCTATTGGAAAAGTAGGACGTGCTCAAGTTCTTATTAAACCTGCTACAGAAGGTACAGGAGTTATCGCTGGTGGTTCTGCCAGAGATGTACTAGAACTTGCTGGTGTTCGTGATATAGTTTCTAAATCACTTGGATCAAATACAAAAATTAATGTTGCTAAAGCTACATTAGAAGCTCTTAAGATGCAAAAAACTCCTGAACAAGTTGCAGCTTTAAGAGGAAAGAAAGTTGAGGAGCTATAATATGAAATTAAACGAATTAACAGCTTCTCCTGAAGCAAAAGTAAGAAAAAGAGTTGGCCGTGGACCAGGTAGTGGAATGGGTAAAACTTCTACTAGAGGTCAAAAAGGTCAAAAATCTCGTTCTGGTGTAAGTATTCCAGCTTGGTTCCAAGGTGGACAAACTCCATTATATAGAAGAGTTCCAAAACGTGGATTTAAAAACACTCAATTTAGAGTACAATATGCAACAATTAATTTAAGTGATTTAAATAGATATTTTAATGACGGAGATATCGTAACTCCTGAATTATTAAAAGAAAAGGGTATTATTAAAAAACAACTTTGTGGCGTAAAAGTCTTAGGCAATGGTGAACTAGAAAAGAAATTAACAATTAAAGCTAATAGATTCTCAAGTTCAGCCGTTACAAAAATCGAAAGTGCTGGCGGAAAAGCTGAGGTGATTTAGATGTTTTCTAATCTTAGGCAGCTATTTAACCGTTCAAATAAAGATTTAAGAAAGAGAATATACTTTACATTATTCTGTTTAGCTATATTCTGTTTCGGTAGTACTATTACGGTCCCTTGGGCTAGTACAGTATATGAAGAATTAGGTTTCTTAGAAATCTTTAACCTAATGACAGGTGGAGGTTTAAAATCATTCTCTATCTTCGCTTTAGGTGTTACTCCATATATTACAGCCCAAATTATTACACAATTATTACAAATGGATATTATTCCATATTTTAAAGAATTAAAAGAACAAGGATATACTGGTAAACAAAAGATAAATCAAATAACTAGATACTTAGGTGTATTATTCGCCTTTGTTCAAGGATATATCTTTACTATCGTTTATTCAGGTTCACATGATGTTCTAACTATCTTAAAAACAACTGTTGTCTTAACAGCAGGTACATGTTTATTATTATGGTTAGGTGATCAAATTACTAAAAGAGGTATAGGTAATGGTGTATCATTATTCATTATGGCTGGTATTTTACAATCTATGCCAGGAATATTTGTTACAGCTTTCCAAGAATTAGTATTAGCTGGTACTTTTACTAAAGTAGTTGGTTCATTACTATTCGGTTCATTCGTAATAATATATTTACTAATAATTGTTGGTATGGTATGGATTCAACTTGCTGAAAGAAGAATACCAATTCAATACGCCAATAGAACAAATAGTGCTTATGGAGGACATCAAAATTTCCTTCCAGTAAAAATAAATTCTGCTGGAGTGCTTCCAGTAATATTCGCATCAACTTTACTTACAATCCCTGTAACAATAGTAAATTTAATTAAGAATCAAAAAGCTATTGAATTTGTTAATACTTATATAGTTAATACAACTTTAACAGGTTTCTTATTATACATACTATTAATATTCTTATTTGGTTATTTCTATACGTTCTTACAAATGAACCCAGAAGAAATGGCTAAAAACTTAAGTAAAAGTGGTGCATACATTCCAGGTGTAAGACCAGGAAATGATACAATCGATTACGTTAGTAAAGTACTAAGTAGACTAACAATCGTCGGTTCCATATTTCTAATTGTTATTGCTGGATTACCAATTATCTTCTCTAATTTCTCAGGACTATCAAGTACTGTAACAATTGGAGGAACTGGTTTATTAATTGTTGTTGGTGTTGCAATAGAAACATACAAACAACTAGAAAGTAGTTTAATAAGCCGTAGTCATAGGGCTGGAATAAGAAGGTAAATAACTTAATGAATATAATATTTATTGCTCCTCCTGCTGCTGGTAAAGGTACTCAAAGTGCTTTACTAGAAGGAAATGAAGGATACATTCATTTATCAACAGGAGATTTATTAAGAGCAGAGATTAAAAAGGGTACAGAATTTGGAACAGAAATAAATAATATAATATCAAAAGGCGAATTAGTTAGTGATGAAATAATCACTAAACTATTAAAAAATGAATTAGAAAGAATTAAAGATCAAAAATTCATTTTAGATGGCTATCCAAGAAATCTAAATCAAGCTGAAACATTAAATCAAATATTTGCTGAATTAGGTATTGATAATTATCAAGCTATCTATTTAACAATAGATGAAGAAACAGCTATGAAAAGAGCTCTTGGAAGAGTAGTTTGCTCTAATTGTGGAGCAACTTATAATAAATATTTTCAAGAAATGATGCCTAAACAAGAGGGAATCTGTGATAAGTGTCATGGTAATCTTACCGCTCGTGCTGATGACAATGAAGAAACATTTAAAACAAGATTTAAAACTTATTTAGATGTTACAAACCCTTTACTTGATTATTACAAGGAAAAAGGTAAATTAGAAGTTGTTGATACAGCAAAAGGTCCAGAAAACACATATGCTTGCATAGAAGAAATTCTTAGGAGTAAAGATGTTGATAACTAAAAAGTTATCAACATCTAAAACTCATTTAGGTTAATAATTAAATAGGAGATATAAAATGGCTAAAGAAGAAAAAATAGAAGTAGAAGGTAAAGTTATTGAGATCCTTAAGGGAGGAACTCCAATCGTTGAATTACCTAACGGACATACTGTAGAAGCCTACGTTTCTGGTAAAATGCGCGTTAATATGATTCGTATCTTACCAGGTGATACAGTAACAATCGAATTATCGCCTTATGATTTAACACGTGGGCGCATAATATGGAATAAAAAATAAATGGAGGTACAATTATGAAAGTTAGACCATCAGTTAAAAAAATTTGCGCAAAATGCAAAATTATAAGAAGAAAAGGAAAAATAATGGTTATTTGTGAAAATCCAAAACACAAACAAAAACAAGGTTAATAGGAGGTAAATTATGGCACGTATTAAAAATATTGAATTACCAGGTGAAAAACATACTTGTATAGGATTAACTGCTATTTATGGTATAGGTAGAAGTTTAGCTAACCAAATTTGTGATGCTGCTAATGTAGCAAGAGATAAAAAAATCAAAGATTTAACCGAAGATGAAATCACTGCTCTTCGTAAAGAAGTAGATAAACAAACTGTTGAAGGTGATCTACGTCGTGAAGTTCAAATGAACATCAAAAATAAAATGGAAATTAATAGTTACCAAGGTACTAGACATAAAAAAGGTCTTCCAGTACATGGTCAAAGAACTTCAAGAAATGCTCGTACAAGAAAAGGTAAAGGTAAAGTAGTTGCTAATAAGAAGAAAGCTACTAAATAATAAATAGGAGGTTAAAAGAATTATGGCTTACAATAGAAGAAAAAGAAAAGTTAAAAAGAATATTCCTGAAGCTCAAGCACATATTCATTCAACATATAACAATACAGTAGTTACAATTACTGATAAAGATGGAAATGTTATAAGTTGGGCTTCTGCTGGTACTATTGGATATAAAGGAAGTAAAAAGAAAACTCCATTTGCTGCTGGTATGAGTGCTGAAGCTGCTGCTAAAGCTGCAATGGATAACGGAGTTAAAAAAGTAGAAGTATTTGTTAAAGGTTTAGGTGCAGGACGTGAAAACGCAATTCGTTCATTACAAACTGCCGGATTAGAAATTACAACTATTAATGATGTTACTCCAGTTCCACATAACGGATGTCGTCCACCAAAACGTCCAAGAAATTAATAAAGTGAAGGAAAGGAACTTAGGAATATGTTAAGATTTGAAAAACCAGAATATAAAATTACAGAATACATAGAGAGTAATCACTATGGAAAATTTGAACTAGAACCACTTGAAAGAGGTTTTGGTACAACTATTGGAAATGCATTAAGAAGAGTTATGCTATCATCATTACCAGGAAGTGCTATTACATCAGTAAAAATTGAAGGTGTAATGCATGAATTCCAAAAAATTGATGGTGTTGTTGAAGACGTAACTGCAATCGTACTTGCTTTAAAAAGCATTGTAATTAAAAATCATTCTGAAGAAGATAAAGTAATTAGATTATATGCTGATAAAGAAGGAACAGTAACTGCTGGCGATATCGAAAGAGACGCTGACATTGAAATCGTTAATCCAGATTTAGTAATTGCTAACTTAGTAAAAGGTGGCAAATTAGATATGGAAATGACAGTAAGCAATGGTCGTGGTTATGTAGATTCTAAAACTAATCAAAAATTACTAGGTGAAAATAAAGCTGGTGTTATCGCTATAGATTCACTATATTCACCAATTGAAAGAGTTAGTTATGAAGTTGAAAGTGCCCGTGTTGGTCAAAATGAAAACTTCGATAAATTAGTAATGAATGTTTATACTAATGGATCAATTACTCCAGAAGAAGCTATGGCTTTATCTGCTAGAATTCTAATTGAACATTTTAACATTGTAACAGATTTAAATGCAATTAGTGATGTTTCAGGTTTAATGGCTGAAAAGAAAGTAGATACAATCACTAAAACTTTAGAAACTCCAATCGAAGAAATTGAATTCTCAGTTCGTGCATATAACTGCTTAAAGAGAGCTGGTATCAATACTGTTCAAGATTTAATTTCTAAAAAAGAAGTAGAAGTTACTAAGATCCGTAATTTAGGTAAAAAATCTTTAAAAGAAGTTATAGATAAAGTAAAAGAAATGGGACTTAAGTTCCGCGATTAAATAATTAGGAGGTAAAATACTTATGACAAAATATAGAAGATTAAATAGAGAAAAAAGTATTCGTAGAAGTATTTTAGCTAGTTTAACAAAAGATGTTATTCTTAACGAATCAGTTGTAACTACTGAAGCTAGAGCCAAAGAAGTAAGAAAATTCGTTGATAAAATGATTACTTATGCTAAAAGAGGAACTCTAGTTTGTAGAAGAAAAGCACTTTCTTTCTTAAACAATGACCAAGTAGTAGTTAATAAACTATTTAACGAATTAGCTAAAAAATATGAAACTAGAAATGGTGGATACACTAGAATCATAAAATTAAAAGAAAGAGTTGGAGACGATGCTCTAACTGTAAAAATAGAACTAGTTTAATAGTTCTTTTTTTATTGCTTATTAAGTTTATCTAACTCTTTCTTCATAATATCAACCGTTTTCTTTAAATCATTAAATTGCTTAGAAGATGGTGATTCCATCCAAGCTTCATTATTCATATAAGGATTACCAGTTTCTTTATATTGCTTACTATTTATATTAATAGATGATCCTTGAATTCTATTTTCAATAACTCCCTGAAAAGCTGAATTATTTTCTAAAATCTGACCTATGGTAATAAACCAGTTGCCTAAAGCATTCTGTTCGGCGGCTGTGAAATTATCTATTAAAGCAAAACCAATTATAACAGCACTTAAAGTCGAAATCTTTGGATCGATATTTGGTGGAAAATTATTCATAATACCACCTCACATATAATAAATATATAATTTAATTAAAAAAATATTATTATCAAAAATAGTTTTATTGAAAATAAAAAAGCTTTATGGTATGATATTCTTAGACTAGAATAAAAAGGGTGTATGGCTATGGATGACAAATTAAAAGTATTGTGGAATTTAGACGTATTAGTAAAAATGTGCCGTTCTAAAAGTGACGGTCCTTCTTTGCGTGTTGAAGAAATCGAAATTCTAGATAAATTAGAAGGCTATAAAAACGAAATCAAAGAAATAAAATCAATAACTGAAGAAGATAGCTACGATACAAGTGCTGAAATGGCTGACCGTAACATCGAAATTATTACTAAAAAACAATTACAAACTTTAAATGCTGAACTAAAAGATAAAAATAAAGAACTTAATCGTTTAAAAAACGAAGAAAAGAAAGCATATGAAAGTACTAACTTACTAAGAGAAACTAAAGATAGTTATGAAAAATTTGTTTTAAGTATGCAAGAAAGAGTTAATTCAGTAACTGATGGTGCTACTATTGAAAGATATAATAACTTAATACGTGAAACAAACGAAAAAATAACAGCAACTGAAGAAACCTTAAAACAAGAAAGCCAAGATTACGAAGGCATCCAAAGTAAAATAATTGATATAACTAATAAAATAACTAACTTAGAAGATACAATTGATAAAAAGAAAAAGCTATTAGCGGAAACCCAAGCCAATCTAGAAAATAAAGAAAGTTATATAGATAAAGAAAAGCAAGAAAAGAATGCTAAACGTATTAGTGACTTAGAAGAAAAAGTAAATAAAATTAATACTCGTTTAGAAGAAATAAGAAAAGATCCTAAATACATTGAAACTAAAATAAAAGACATTATTAATAGTGATACAGATCCTAATGATGCTAAGAACTACTTAGTTGATTTAATAAATATAGTTGTTCGTCAACCTTATATTAACGTTCCTGATGATAATAAATTAGAAGAAGAACTATTAAAAGCTACACAAGCTAGAGATGCCTTTGCTAATGAAGTTGATAAAAAGAGCTATAATGTTCTTGAAGCTAATACACCAGAAAAAATTAGAATTAACTTTTTAGAAAAAAGAATAGAAAAATGGCAAGAAGAACATGATAATCTAGAAGCTAAAGTTAAAGTAATTGATGAAGATGGTCAATTTAACTATAAAGGTAAAGACCAAGAAATCAATGAAATGATTTCAGTTATGAAAAATGATCTTAACGAATTCCAAAAAGCTTTTGATGAAACACCAGAAAGCAATGTTAGTTTAAAAGCTAGCTTAAAAGTTTCTTTAGACGAAAAGAGAAATGATATTGTTGAAGCTGAAAAAATTGCTTCAGCATTCAGAATAGATGAAGCTGAAGATATCGCTGAAGCATCTAAGACAATTAAAATAGAATGCGAAAAATTAAACGAAAACATTTTAAATGCTCAAAAAGAAATCGAAAAGATAAAAAATCGTTTACTAGCTAAAAAATCTGGTTTAATAGATATTAGTACGCGTAATCATGATAAAGAAGTTTTAAAAGAACTAGCTCAAACAGTTATAGATTTAAAACATCGTCGTCAATTTCCTGAAACACCTATTGAAGTAGTAAGACGTTTAGAAGAACAACTTCAAATATCTTTATCAGATAGTATTGATATGGATTACATTAATGAAACAAAAGAAATTGTTGAAAAAGATTATAGTAAATTTTTAGAAACTAGTTATCCTACAATAACTCAGATTCAAGAAGAACCAAAAGAAATAAAAAGAGGCATAAAAGTTGTTACTGAGGATGCTATTCCTACTAGTACAGCTGAAAGTTTAGAAACAGTTGAAGTTGCTGAACCAAAAGAAAATGTTACTGAACCAACCCCAGTGGAAAGTTTAGAAGAACTTCCATTAGAACCTGTTGAAGAACCAGCTAGTGGTAATGAAGCTTTAGCTGATGAATTAAACAAATATGTTGATAATCTTCATACAGAGCAATAACAGGAGATGATTTTATGAGTTTAAAAACAAATACGATAATTAGCTTAGAAAATAATGAAAAATATGTTGTTTTAAATGAAACAATGTATGGTGGAGTTAAATACTTCTTAGTTATGGGTGTCGATGAAAATAAAGATATAATCCCAACAAATGTTGCTATCGTCGAAGAAATAATCGATGGTCAAGACACATATGTTGATCGTGTTAGAGACCCAGAATTAATAATTATTCTAACTAGAATCTTAAAA
Source organism: uncultured Bacilli bacterium (assembly GCA_947625535.1). GTDB lineage: Bacteria > Bacillota_I > Bacilli_A > RF39 > UBA660 > Coprovivens. The sequence continues at coordinate 9,335 of CANQOR010000007.1, read as the reverse complement.
TCACAAATATAGCAGGTAAAACCTGCTTTTTGTTTGACTTTTTTTTATATTTATAGTAGTATAGCAACCAATAAGGAGAATGCTATATGACTTTAATGACTTTAATTTTACAAATATTACTTACAATACCATTATCTATTATCTTAAATTACTTTAATAACAAAGAAAATCGTCGAATAAATCAAATTTTAATTCCATCAATCTATATAATAATAATTTCAGCTTTAATACCTTCTATTAAAACTAATATCTTTTTAATAGTTGTCTTTGAAATATTTATTAGAAACTTCTACATAACTAATATTGTTAATCAAGAAACAGAGACATCTACATCTTCTTTCTTACTAGAAAGTATTATTAGTATTGCTTTAAGCTTATTTACTTATAATTACTTTATATCTAAAGTAAATACTGTCATACCTAATCCTGAAGATATCAAAGGATTTATATGGTTCTTAGTAATAATATACATAGCTAACTTATATAAAATAACTACTAAAGATAAAGTCTTAATTGAAAAAAATAAAAAGAAAGCATTAAAAACTGAAAAAGTCATTATGCAGTATGCGAAATTTAAAAACTTATATTCAGCTAATATTAAAAGTAAAAACAACTTAATTAACAATCTTACTTATGCTATCATGATTAATGAAGAATATAAAAATCCTAAAACATATCGTAAATTTAAAGAAAATATTAATGCTATTCTAAGAAAAGAAGCTTACTATGGTATTATGCAAGAAAAATCTCCATATCGTGTTAGTGATGAAGTATCAATTGAAAATGCTATAACTCGTTTTGAAAAGATTTTAAAAAATACTACTTTAAAAGAAAAAGAACAACTAGATAAATTATTAACTAATTACAATAAAGAAGATCAAGAAAAAATAATTACAATTTATAATATAATTATTGAATTTAATAAAAAATAGGGAGAAAATTAAAATTTTCTTTCTTTTTGTTTGCTTAAAAAATATTAATGTGTTACAATAATGAGCAGAAAAACGTTGAAAACGAATTAAGTAATTATATTAAAATCTTCATTTAGAGATTAAATGCCACCGGCTGAAAGCATTTAAAGATAAATAATATAATGAAATTCATCGTTGGAGTTCGACCCGCACATAGATGCGTTATATCTATATAAAGAGCTAGAATTCTAGAATTAGGGTGGTACCGCGGAATTTATTTCGTCCCTTGGTTTTAGATTTTTTTTATTGGAGGGAAAAATATGAAAGAAAAAGTTGAAACCTTAAAAAAAGAAGTAGAAGAAGAATTACTTAAAGCCCAAAGCTTAAAAGAAGTAAATGAACTAAAAGTTAAATATTTAGGTAAAAAAGGTCCTGTTAATGAATTAACATCTTATATGAGAGATCTTAGCCCTGAAGAAAAGAAAGACTTTGGTAAATTATTAAATGATTTAAAACAAGAAATTACTTCTAAAATTGATGCTAGTATTAAAAAATATGAAGATGAAGAATTAAATCGTAAACTAGCTAGTGAAAAAATCGATGTTACTTTACCTGCAACTAATATTCCAGTCGGAGCTCCAAATATCTTAGAAAAGATAATTGAAGAAGTAGAAGAAGTTTTTATGTCTATGGGATATGACGTTGTTGATGGTCCCGAAGTAGAAGAAGACAAGTACAACTTTGAATTACTAAATATTCCTAAAGGACATCCTGCTCGTGATGCTCAAGATACTTTCTATATTGAAGATGAATCAATCTTACTACGTAGTCAAACATCACCAGTTCAAGTAAGAACAATGCTTAAAGCCGGTGGTAACACACCAGTTCGTATGATCTGTCCTGGTAAAACATATCGTCGTGATGCTGATGATGCTACACATTCACATCAATTTATGCAAATAGAAGGATTACTTGTCGATAAAAACATTCGTTTATCAGATTTAAAAGGAACATTCGATGTAATTGCCAAAAAATTATTTGGTGAAGATTGTGAAACTAGATTTAGACCTAGTTATTATCAATTTACTGAGCCATCAGTAGAAACAGATATATCTTGCTTTGTTTGTAAAGGTAAAGGATGTTCATTATGTAAAAATACTGGATGGATTACAGTAAGTGGTGCTGGTATGGTTCATCCTAATGTATTAAGAAACTGTGGTTATGATCCTGCTATATGGTCTGGTTTTGCTTTCGGTTTTGGAGCTGAAAGATTAGCAATGTTAAAATATGGTATTAATGATATTAGAACATTCTATCAAACAGATTTAAGAGAATCAGAAACATTCGATAGAAAGGATGTGTAATAATGATAAGTTTAGATTGGGTAAAAGATTATGTCGATATTAAAGATGAAAATCTTCATGATTTAGCAGTTAAAATTACTAAAGCTGGTGTTAATGTCGAAAAAGTCATTGATAGTCGTATAGAAAACTTAGTTATTGGTCAAGTAGTATCTTGTACTCCACATCCTGATAGCGATCATCTAAATGTTTGCTTAGTTGATGTTGGTCAAAAAGAAAATATTCAAATAGTATGTGGTGCTCCTAACGTTAGAAAAGATATTAAAGTACTAGTTGCATTACCTGGTTGTATTTTACCTGGTAACTTTGAAATAAAAGCTGGTAAAATACGTGGTCAAGAATCTAACGGTATGATATGTGCTTTATTTGAACTAGGTTTAGAAGAAAAAAATGATGAAACTTATGCTAAAGGAATTGAAGTCCTAGACACTGATTTGGCCCCTGGTACTGATGCTAATATATATTTAGGCACGGGAGATACTTTATATGAATTAGATGTTCATAAACATCGTAATAATGATTGTTATTATCATATTGGTTTTGCTTATGAAATAGCTAGTATTTTAAATAAAAAAGTAACATTACCAGAAAGTAACTACAAGGAAATAAAAGATGATGTAAGTAAATATGTTACTTTAAAAGTAGATACTGAAAAATGTCCTTATTATACAGCTAAAATGGTTAAAGGTGTTGAAATAAAAGAATCGCCTGACTTTATTAAAAGAAGATTAATAAGTGCTGGTATGAGACCTATTAATAACGTTGTCGATATCTCAAACTATGTCATGTTAGAATATGGTCAACCATTACATTTCTTTGATAAAAACAAATTAGGTAATACAATACTAGTTAGAAATGCTAAATCAAACGAAGAAATAATTACTTTAGATGGTCAAACTAGAATTTTAAAAGATACTGATATTGTTATTACAGATGGGCAAAAACCTGTCTGTATAGCTGGTGTTATGGGTGGCGAAAATACTGATGTAGATGAAACTACAAAAGATATCTTAATTGAAAGTGCTATCTTTGATGCAGTAAGTATTAGATATACATCTAGTAGATTAGATTTAAAAAGTGAAGCATCTATTCGTTATGGTAAAGGTTTATCTTATGAATATACAGATGCTGCTTTAGATAGAGCTTGCTACTTACTAGAGAAATATGCTAATGCTACTGTTTTAAGTGGTCGTATGGTTCATGATAAAGTAGATAAAAAAGAAAAAGTAGTTAAATTTAAAACTCAAGAAGTTAGTACTTTATTAGGTTTAGAATTAACTGATAAAGATGTTGAAACTGAATTAAATCGTTTAGGATTTACTTATAAACTAAATAAAGATACATTTACTGTTACAATACCTCGTCGTCGTTTAGATATAGATCCAAATGTTAATGATATAGCAGAAGAAATAGGACGTTTATATGGTTATGAAAATTTAACGTCTACCTTACCAAATGTTCCTACAAGACGTGGTGTATATGTAGGTGATGTTAAAATAAGAAAAGAAGCTTCTAAAAGACTTCGCTTATTGGGACTTAATGAAACTAAAACATATACTTTAACAAGTCCTGAAATGGCTTCTCACTTTAAATATGAAGATAGAGAACCAATTACATTACCAAATCCTATGAGTAGTGATAAATCCGTAATACGTACAACATTACTTCCATCATTAATTAATACATATGAATATAATAAAGCTCGTCAAATAAAAGATATAATGCTTTATGAAATAGCTAAAACATATGATATTAATTATAACGAAGATAGTAAAATAGCTATTTTAATGAAAGGTAACTATTTAACTAATGAATGGCAACACAATATAATAAAATGTGATTTCTATTGCTTAAAAGGTATTATTGAAAACTTATTAGATTACTTAGGATTTAAAAATAGATATAGTTTTGAAGCTATTAATAATGTAGCTGAATTACATCCTGGTATTAGTGCTAAAATCTTATTAGATAGAGAAGAATTAGGTATAATAGGTCGTCTTCATCCAAGTTATAAAAAAGATGATATCTATGTTGCTGAAATATCTTTAACTAAACTATATAATAAAACTATTAAACCAATTAAATTTAAAGAAGCATCTAAGTATCCAGAAATAATTAAAGACTTAGCTTTTGTTGTAGATAATAATATTGAAAGTGAAACTATAGCTAATGTAATTAAAAAAGCTGGAGGACGTTTATTAGATTCTATCGAAGTATTTGATTTATATGAAAATATTGAAGAAGGTAAAAAATCTTTAGCATATAAATTAACATTTAAAGATACTAATAAAACATTATTAGATGATGAAGTAATGGAAATATTTAATAAAATAATTAAAGAAGTAGAATCTAAAGTAAATGCTAAATTAAGAAGTTAATAAAAAGAATAGAATAATCTATTCTTTTTATGTATTTATAAGTCAAATAAGAAACGTTTTATTATAATATGGCTAAATATTCATCTATGATAAAAACCTCTTAAATAGCCTAAAAAGTATTAAAAAAGCCTTGATTACTCAAGACTCTTTTTTATACTATTTTTGTCCAGCAGTATAATTTTCATTAACTACTTTAGTTTTACCAGTAAATGTCCAACCTTCTAAGTAAGACTTCTTACTCCAAGTATATTTATATGAAGTTTTCTTTTCAGTCTTAGCAGTAGCATCTATAGTTTCAATAGATTTCTTAGTACATTGAGTTCCACTTAAAGTATAACCAGCAGGACAAGTATAATGACTTATTTGACCTTTAACTACTTTAGTACACTTAGTACCATTTAATGTAGCTTCAGGATCTTCACAGTAATACTTAGTTTCTGTAGAAATCTTATAACATTTAGTACTTTCTCCAGAACCTTCTTTAGTATAACCAGCAGGACAAGTATATTCATAAACATCAGTAGCAGTAGCACTTATAGTATGAACACACTTAGTACCATTTAATACATATCCAGCAGGACAAGTATAAGCAGTTTTACCAGGTGTATAAGTAGCATCAGTAGTTAAAGTACACTTAGTACCACTTAGAGTACCACCTTGAGAACAAGTATAATAACCAGTTCCAGTTTTAGGAGTAGCATCATAAGTTTTAATACACTTATCACCATTCTTAGTATATCCAGATGGACAAGTATAAGTAGTAGTAGCAGTAGCATTAGCAGTTAAAGTACATTTATTACCACTTAGAGTACCACCATTAGGACAACTATAAGTTGTATTAGTAGATGGATTAGCAGTTAAAGTACACTTAGTACCACTTAAAGTACCACCATTAGGACAAGTATAAGTAGTTTTAGGAGTAGCATTATAACTTGATGAAGTAACACACTTAGTACCACTTAAAGTACCACCATTAGGACAACTATATTTAGTAGAAGCACTTCTTGTATAATATGTATATTTATACCAAATACCACTATTACCACAAGGACTACCACATACAGCACCAGATACAGCACCAGCATAAACTAATTTAGAAGTTGTACCTGTATAAGCTTTATTAGCAGAAGTATAATATTGAGTTCCACTACTTACCCAACTACCATATGAAGTAGAAGCAGTAGCATTATAACTTGATGAAGTATTACACTTAGTACCACTTAAAGTACCACCATTAGGACAACTATAAGTTGTTTTAGAAGTAGCAGTATATGTTTTAACACAACTTGAACCACTCTTAGTATATCCAGAAGGACAAGTAGATGTAGTATTAGGAGTTGCATCATAAACTTTATAACAACTAGTACCATTCTTAGTATATCCAGAAGGACAAGTATAAGTAGTTGAAGCACTAGCATTTTGTGTAATTGTACACTTAGTACCACTTAAAGTACCACCATTAGGACAACTATAAGTTGTACCACCAGCTACATAAGTAGCATCATAAACTTTATTACACTTAGTACCACTTAATGTATAACCATTAGGACAAGTATAAGTACCAGGTGTAGTTTGTTCTGTAGCATCAGTATACTTAATACAATATGAGCCATTTAAAGTATATCCAGTAGGACAACTATAATCAGTTCTAACTTTAGTTTTAATTGCATCAGTATATTCTTTATTACCAGTAGTTGTATATTTAGCATCAGTTGTTACTGTTTGATCTGGAAGATAAACAGGTGTTGCATCAATCTTAGCTCCAGTAGTTTCTTTAGTACACTTAGTACCATTCTTAGTATAACCACTTGGACAAGTATAAACTGTCTTAGTAGTAGTTACAGCTTTTTTATGTTGATAATAAGTAACTTGAGTACCAAATTTAGGATCTGTTACTTCATAGTCATCGTCATCTTCAACATAATTATTATTGTTATTATTAGTATTATTGCTATTATCAGCTATTTGACCATTATTAGAATTATTATTGTTATTATCAACTATTACAGTTTGGCAAGTACCATTACTACAAACAGAAGTACAACCAATAGTTTCTAATATATAATCATTTTGGTCACCACAATTTAATTGAACTTTTAAAGCATATTCTTTATCAGAAATCTTTGAAACAGTAACTCTACTAGCAGTATCATCACAAACATTACCATCTTTATCAGTAAATCTGATTAACATATGGTTATCAAACATTTCTTTTAAAGTCATTGAAGTTTGTTCACCAACATTTTGTGGTAATCTATCAATTGTATAATAATTTCTTGCTGCATCTCTCATTGCATTAATATTATTACTATATACAGAGTCATAGAATACATCTAAATTAGGTCTAGGAAATAACCATAGTAATAAAATAATAAATAAAACTAACATTACTATTTTAATTAATATATCTTTCCAATTAATTCCAACTCTATATGTAACATTATTATCTTCGTACATATCTTAAACCTCCTTAATTAATTATTTAAACTCTTGCCATATACGTTAGTATAAGCATCAGTTTTACCATAGTAAGCCATTAAAGCACGATTTATAGTATTAACTTGATTTATATAAGCAAAATTCTTACCATCAGGTTGATCTACTAAGATTAAACCATCATCATCAACAGCTATATCATGTAATTCATCTTCACACATAGCATTAAAATGTTCTGTAACATCTAAATAATGAACAGTAACTTGTTGTTCTTCAGGATTTCCTGATAATAATTTATTAGTTACTATATAATCATCTTTAGTAAGATTAGTTCTAAATGGTTCCATCATATATACTAACATTTGTAATACATTACCAGAATTTACTCTATCTAATCCTAAGAAAGCATTCTTATCATAAACCTTACCATTTAAAGTAAAGCCATCGCCATAAACCATATCAGCTAAACTTTGAATTAAAGATTCATAAATTCTATTACATTCTTGTCTATCAGTAGTACATAACATTGCATAATATTGATTTTCAAACCATTTTAAATAATCATAAGCTGTACTATCTCCAAGTAACATATTATCAACAATATCTACTCTATGGAAGTTATTAATATATCCTTGAAGAGTATCTTTTAATGAATCTTCTCCGCCTTGATATTGAACAGCGAATAATACATGTTCAGAATTTAATGGTGCTAAAGCGAAATTTAAGAATTCATTAACTAATGTATAAGCTTCAGCTTCATTTTCTGGAATATAAGCACCATTCATATATTGGATTAATGTTTTAACTTCATCTAATGTATATGGAGCATTAGTTCCCATATTGAATAATCCAGCAGCATTTAATTCTTGTAATAATGCTGTAGCTTTTTCAGTAACAACTGCATCGTTAGAAGCATCTCCATAGTTTACTAAAGCAGGTCTATTGCTACTATTTTCTAAAGCATTATCTTGATCATTAGTACCTTGATTTTGATTTTGTCCTTGATTTTGATCTTGGTTTTGTCCTGGAACATTATCTTGTGAATGATCTTGATCATCAACAACAGTTATTGGATTACCTCCAGCATAACTTGTACTAGCATTTTTCTTAATTTCTTGAGCTAGCTTAATACCACCAACTAGTAATGATACACCTAAGACACCAACAACAGCACCAGTTGCAACTTTCTTTAATATGCCTTTACCTTTTTTGTTTGAACCAACAGTTGCACCAGTTTCGTCAAGTACTTCTTCTTCCTCTTCTTCTTCGTCTTCAAAAGCAGGTTCTTCTGGCTCATTACTTTTTGGTTCTTCTTTTTTCTTAGCAGTTTTTTTACGTCTTTTACTTCCGCCAAGAGTTGCATCGTATTTTTCACGTTCTTCGTCGTTAACTAATGTAGCATAAGCATCTTTTAATTCATCTAGCATGCTTGCATATTCTGCAGTTTCAATTTCTCCACGACTTCTTTTAAGATTTAGTGCTACTTTAGCTTGTGCAAAAGCTGAAATAATTTGATCTTTAGTTGCATTACTTGATACACCTAAAATATCATATAAGCTTTTTGAATTTTTACTCATATAAATTCCCCCTTTAAAATAGCAAAAACTTCGTTTTTCGTTTTGTTAGACTAACATAATATGAACAAAATGTCAACTTTATCATATTATATATATTTAAAATTTTTTTGCAATTGTTACTCTTTAACCTGTAACTGTCCAAATTATAGCATTACCTCCTATTTATGTCAAAATTTGCCTAATAAAATAAAAAAATTTTTATAACCAAAAAAAATATGTTATAATTAGCATTACCTGGGGTAGATTTGGTTTCGACAGGTTACACTTGAATATGACTGCAAGTGGTAGGAATACCTTAAATTCAAACTTAAAATTAAATGACGAAACTTCTTATAGTTTCGCTCCTGCTTTTGCAGCAGCCTAATAGAAGGCTATAGGAGCACTCTTACTTATTTTTACCTATAGGATAAGATAAGGGTTTATATATATAGGGTATATTATTGTATTTCCTAAGTTACAATAATGAATTTTATTAGGATAGCTAAGATAGTAGGTACGTTATAGCCGGCTTCTTAGTGAAATTATAAATCTAACTAAACTTGTAGACGTTGTATTATCAAGGTATCTTGGACAGGAGTTCGATTCTCCTCTACTCCACCATATTGATAGGAAACTCGGAAAACTCGAGTGAAAATAGAAAACGACTTGTAAAAAGATTGCTTTTATGTTATG
>CANQOR010000006.1 GCA_947625535.1 uncultured Bacilli bacterium | reverse complement strand
GTACCTTAAACTCTTGTATTTACTTACCAAAATAGTCATTTCTTCTATTTTTGGATTTAACCGATACCTCCATGACCACTATCTAAAATAATTACTTTACCTACTAATTTATTATTTAATTCTTTGCTATAAGTAATACTACTTGTTAATAAAATAAGACATATACATAATACAATAAATTTTCTTTTCATAATATAATTTATTTAATTAATAAATATTTATTACTTAAAAAAAGATAATCATTGATTATCCTTTATATACTTCTGTTCCTACGTAATAATAATTTACGTTATTATTAGTTTTAAATGTATGTTTAAATGTTAAATTATCAGCACTTTTAAGTTCATAGTAATAACTAGTACTATCAGCAGAATGTAAGTAATAGTTATCATATTCATCATTTGGATTATCGACACCTTTTCTCTTATCTACTAAGTAACCTTTATCATAAATTATTATCGTTCCATCAGTATCCAAAGTAACTTTAATAATATCAAACTTAGGTTGTAAAGAACCAGTATCTATAACAGTATTAGTTAAATTACCACATACATAATTATTATTAACTACTACACAACTAACATTACTACTAGGATTAAAGTTAGTATTAGTATTAATTGTTTCATCACCAAATAAACTTTTACTAGCTTTAACTATACTATCACGACTTATATTTTTAATAGTACATATTAATGTCGGTATAGAACTATCAGCTGGAGTAGAATCAACTACAAAATTATAATCACAATAATTATTATCATGAACACTTAAAGTACCAGATGTATATTCTTTATTTGCAATTATACTTTCATAAGCTAATGTTAACTTAGTACCATTATCCATAGTTTCGACATTAATACCAGTTGAAGAATAAAATAAACTATTATCTTTAACAAATCCATGCATCTTAGAAATAGCATCTGCATAAGCTGAATCATTTGTAATATCTTTAGCTTCAGCTTCTGGATAAACAGTATAATCATCTTTTGCACTATGTTTATTTTCTAAATACTTTTTCGTACCATATATACCTAAATTGATACCTATGGCTAAGATAATAATAAATAATATTGCAAATTGAAATCCATTACTTTTATTTTTTTTAACAGCCATAGTAACACCCATCCATTCTTATCATAATTATAAAAAAAATAAATCTTTATATCAATAATGATTTCAAAATTTATTTAATATTTACAATTTAAGTCAGAAAAAAACTCGAATATATCGAGTTTTTGAAACATTGTAATTTGTAAATAACTATCTCTTTGAGAATTGTGGAGCACGACGTGCTTTTTTAAGACCTGGTTTCTTTCTTTCTTTACTTCTTGGATCTCTAGTAACAAATCCAGCAGTCTTTAATACTTTTCTATAAGCATCTTCTCTAGTTTGATCAGCATCTGCATCGAATGCTAATAAAGCACGAGTAATACCTAATCTAATAGCACCAGTTTGTCCTGAAAAGCCTCCGCCTTTAACATTAACTTCAATATCGAATTTATCTTCATTACCAGTAGCAACTAAAGGTTGTTTTAAATCCATTACTAATACTGCAAAAGGCATATATTCGTTTACATCAACACCATTAACTGTAATATTTCCTTTTCCAGCAGTCATCCTAACTTGTGCTATAGAACGTTTTCTACGTCCAGTAGCTGTCCATACTTGTTTTGCCATTTAAATACCCTCCTTAGTCTACCTTAAGTTCGATTGGTTTTTGAGCTTGATGTTTATGATCTGGTCCAGCATAAACAAATAGTTTCTTACCCATTTGTCTACCTAAACGACCTTTTGGTAACATTCCTTTAACAGCTCTTTCAATCATTTCTTCTGGATAATTTTCGATCATTGTTTTAGCGTTTCTTTCTCTTAATCCTCCTGGATATCCACTATGGTTATAATATTTTTTATCCATTAGTTTATTTCCAGTTAGTTTAACTTTTTCAGCATTAACTACAATAACGTAGTCTCCACAATCGATATGAGGTGTATAAGTAGCTTTATGTTTACCTTTTAAAACTACTGCAACTTTAGTTGCTAATCTACCTAAAGTTTGACCTTCAGCATCAATTACATACCATTTACGATCTACAGTTTCATTTTTTTCCATAAATGTATTCATAAAAATTTCCTTTCACTGTTCTCATCTGCTTCGCTTTCCCAAGGCTAACAAAATCCAACAAATAAAATGTACCGATTAAAATTATATGAGAAACCACTTAAAAAGTCAAATAAAATCTCACTAAATCCATCTTTTTTTGCATACTTCTTCATATTTTGACACTTAATATTCAATTTTTTCTAAATAAAGACCACAAGCTGGTGCTGTATAACCTCTTATTTCTTCACTACTAGATAACATTTCTTTTACTTTATCTATCTTGTCTTTGCCTCTACTTACTTCAATCATCATTCCTACTAAATTTCTAACCATATAACGATAGAAACTCTTACCTTCAAAACTAATAATTAAAATATCATTATCTATCTTAAAATCAATATCATAAATAATAGCTTTGGAATCATCTCTTTCCCCAGCCACAAAATTATGAAAATCATGAACACCCAAATATAATTTAGCTACTTCTTTCATCTTATCTATATCTAAATTATAAGAAGATTGATATACATAATCTGTATATAAAGGATTATATTCTCCTAAATTAATTTTATATAAATAAGTCTTTTTCTTAACACTAAATCTAGCATGAACATCTTCATCTACTTTTAATACTTCTTTAACATATATATAAGGTTTTACTAATGAATTTAATGCTTCTTTTAAACCATCATCACTTATTGCAACATCTAATTTAAAACTTACTCTTTGACCATAAGCATGAACTCCACGATCAGTCCTTCCAGCACCTTTAACTAATACTTCTTTCTTATTAATCTTTGTTAAAGCTTCTTCTAAGATCTTTTGAACACTCATTTCTTCATTTAATCTTTGAAAACCAAAGAACTTACTTCCATCATAAGCTATCGTCAATAAATAATTCATTATCTCACCTTCAATATATAATATATAATTAAACTTATATTTCCTAATAAATATAAATAATCAAATAACATAAGTTTATTTCTATACTTATACTTACTTACTATATTACCATCATATAGCTTATACTTCATATCACTTTTTCTTATACTCATTACTTTTTTACTTTCTTTATACACCCTTTTTAAATTACTAAATATTAACTTTATCTTACTTAAAATATTAGAATGAGAATAAACTATCCCCTTAAATTCTCCACTTATAATTACTTCACCTAATATATCAATATAATTAATTATAAAAGTAATTATATTCGTAATAAATGATGAAATTTTCTTTAAATTTAATCCTATAATATTAAAAATATTTAATATCTTTGCTAACCCCTTACCTATATCTTCTTTAGTTGTCGTATATATAATTAAAGCTATATATAATATTAAAAATACTATTTTAAATACCATAATATTTATATCTATAATAGCTACATTATTATGTATCATCATAAAATATATAATAATTAATATATACTTTAATCTCCAAACTATTTTAATATATCTTAATATACTAACATTACTTAATAATATTAATATAAATACTAAACTAAGATTCATAATAAACAATAAATTATTATATTTAAGTAAACATATTAAAATATAGATAAATAAACCAATAAATTTAAATAATGGATTAATATTATGTACTATTGATTCTTCATCATTATATGAATAATCTAATCTATTGAACATTGCGATATATTTCCTTTATTAATTCTTTTATATCGGTATATTCTAATATTTTATGTCCAGTACTTTGAACATATTTAGTAAATTCTACTATCTTAGGCATTTCTAGATATGAATATAATTTATCATCATAAAAACTATTTTTATCACCATTAAAAACTAATTTACCGTTGTTAATAACATATAATTTATCAACAAGATTAAACATAAAAGTTAAATCTTTACTTAGAATTATAATTGTCTTTTTAAATTTATTTTTTAACTTTAATAATAATTTCTTATAGTATTCTCTTTCTCTAAACATTAAACCTTTAGCAAAATCTTCTAATACTATAACTTCAGGATTATAACTTAATACACAAGCTAAATTAAGTTTTTTCTTTTCTGTATCAGATAATTCATTAGGATTTCTATCTAAATACTCTTCACTTAAACCAACTATCTTTAAAGAATCAACAATATGTTTAGTAACATTTCTTGTTTTAAATTCATAATTCTTCATTACATTTTTTATTTCTTCTTTAATTGTTTTACTACTAAAACTATAACTTGTATCTAAAATACCTATCCTCTTTCTTAACATATTAATATTATTAATGTGTGTACTTTTTTTTATATATAAACCATCTATTATAACTTCACCTTTACTAGGTCTTTTTATTACAGTTAATAATTTACTTATTATATTTAAATTTTCACCACTTATACCAACTATACTACCATTACTTATTACAATATTTATATTATCTAATAACTTCTTTTCTTTAGAAGAACCTTTATTTTCTATATAAGATAATTTATTAAATATTATTTCCATAGAGCTTTAACCAATGCTTCCTTATTTAAATATACTTTTTTAATTAAATCATATAGTTGTAATTGAATCGATAAATCTATCATAAAAGGTAAATCTAAACCTAATCTTTTAATTACTTTTTCATTTTTTAATACTTCTAAAGTTTTACCATCAATAGCATTAATACCATTATATAAACATAATATATAATCAGTATATAAAGTATCTTCAATATTAGACGTAACATTTATAAGAGTAATATTTTTAGTATTTAAATAATTAAGTAATAATATCTTTGTTCTTAAATCTAAATCAATAAGTAAATCATCTATAGCTATAAAAGATGGATACATAATAGCATAAGACAATATTTTAATTAACGTTTTATCATTTAATGATAATGAATTAATACTTTTATTAAATATCTTATTAATACCAAAGAATTCATTCATTTCATTAATTCTAAGTCTTATTTCTTTAGGTGATAAATTAATATTTTCTAGTGGGTATTTAAGTTCATCTTTAACAATATCTGTTATATATGTAGTATTTCTAAATACTACAGCAATACATTTTCTTAGGGCATCAAAATTATCTTTACTAACTAAAACACCATTAACTATAACTTCTCCTTCGTATTCTAATTCTCCATTAAGTATCTTAAGTAATGTTGTTTTACCAGAACTAGAAGGACCTATTATACTAAGTGTTTTATCTCTGGGTAATAGAAAGTTTACCGAAGAAAAAACTTCTTGCTTATCATTATAAGCAAATTTTAGATTTTTAAGTCTTATATTGCCCATAAGCCTCACCCACTTAAGCTCCTATTATACATTAAATTAAAAAAAAGAAAAGTATTTTAAACCTTTTCTTTCCCTAAAATTTGCTATTTTTTATCATTTATTTTGTTTAATAAATTTAGATATAATTCATAATTTTGTTTTTGCTTTTTTGCTATAACTTGTAGTATCAAACCTGTTACAAAAAATAGTAAAGATATCATTATTGCAAAACAACTAACTATTAAACTAGGAAACTTTAATACTAATCCTGTTTTAAAATAGCCTACATAAGCTGGAATACCTATTATAATACCTACTAGTAATGAAATAAATGCGCATATATTAAAAAACATTTGTGGTTTATATTCTTTAAATAAAGATCCAATTGTTTTTAATACTTTAAATCCATCACTATAAGTATTTAACTTAGATACTGAACCTTCTGGTCTATCTCTATATGATACAGGTAATTCTATTAATTTAAAATTCTTATCTACAGCATGAATAGTCATCTCTGTTTCTATTTCAAAACCTTTAGATAAAACAGGAAATCCTTTAACAAATTCATAACTAAAAGCTCTATAACCAGTCATTATATCTTTAATATTGTTATTAAACAGAGTGTTGATTAACCATCTTACTATCCTATTGCCAAAGTTATGAAATGGTCTTTTATTTTCCTTAAAATATGTAGATGATAATCTATCACCAATTACCATATCTGCTTTGCCATTTAATACAAGTTCACACATTTCACGAGCATTTTCAGCTGGATATGTATCATCTCCATCTATCATTAAATAACAATCAGCATCTATTTCTCTAAACATCGTTCTTATAACATTTCCTTTGCCTTGACGATATTCATATCTAACAATAGCACCAGCACCTTTAGCTATTTCATCTGTTCCATCAGTAGAATTATTATCATAAACATATATATCTGCTTCAGGTAATACTTTTTTATAATCTTTAATAACTTTTTCAATAGTTTTAGATTCATTATAACAAGGTATTAAAACAGCTATCTTGCCTTTAAATTTTTCCATATATACACCTCATACGTTTATTATACTATACTTTTTTCTTTTCAAGTATAAAACTAATTAGTATAGGTAAAGAAAACATATAAGGCATTGCATATCTAAAATAAGTATTAGCAGGTCCTGCTATACAAACTAATATAGAAATTAATGCTGGTAAATATAACACTATCTTTTTATAATTCTTTTTATGTATCCAATAGCCTACTAATATAAATACTATCCATGTACTAAAACCAATATTTACAAATAAACCTAGTATTGGTATTAAAGGAAAATTATTTACATAATCAGAGACATCTTCACGATATTCTTCTTTATCATTATAATGATAATCAAAACCATCTGCTACAATACGATTATCAAAATTAGTATGTAAATACCAACTAGTCTTTTCCGGATAGAAAAAACCATATACATTATTAATTGTCGCATCTATATATACCATCGGATGTTTAACTAATCCTTTAAACCAAACTTTAAAATAATTCATTAAATCATTTTTAGTAGCATACTTATTATATTCATTTTTAACTGGATCAGATAATTCTGGATTATATCTTTGAGCTAAAGTATCTATTCCTAATACTTTATCTATTTTTAAAGCATCATCATCACTTAACTCATCTCCATAATATAAAACATATCTTGCTGTTTGTTGAAATGGTATTGAAAGAGTTTCTCTTATACTACCAGGAGTTATTTTTAAATAAGGTAATAATATTTTAGAATAACTAAAAGATAAAGCTAATACTATAATAAATAATATTAACAATTGTTTATAATACTTCTTTAAAGCTATTATTAAAAAAGGAAAAGATAATATAATAACATGAATACCATTATTTCTAAATAATACTAACATTATTAATACTATACCCATTATAAATAAATCAAATAATTTAATTTTATCTTTATCATAAGATAAAAACTTATGTAATAAAATAACATAAAGTAACATAAAAGCCGAAAATAATACATCTTTTACACCACTAATAGCATAAACTCCATACATAGGAATAACAGCATATATAATTAAAGATATAATACCTACTATACTAGGAAGTTTCATATCTTTTAACATATACTTTATTGAATAAGCTAATATACTAGATAAAATAATAGTTTGTAATAAAGTATATAAAAATAAACCTAAATTATCATTACCAATTAAATGTCCTATCTTAAGACATCCCCCTATAAGGACTGTATGAAATACTGGATGATGATTAGTTAAAACAACATTTTCATCTAGTAATATAGCATAATCAGCATACTTGGTTCTTATGCCAAAAAATTGTTTAATTTGAAAACTAGGATCAGGTGACAAAATAACCGGGTAATAAGCTATAAAATAGGGAATCCAACATAATATAATAATTATTAAACTTATTATAAAAGGATGTTTCTTATAAAAATTAATTACTTTATTAGAATATTCTTTTATCTTAATTTTATCTATATAACTAAATAAATAACTAATACCTACTTTAAATACATAGTAGTAACCGATAAAAACTAATAAACATATAAAAAATTTATATAAATTAGCAAATACTAGTATTGAAGTACCATACTTCATATAACTAGCACCAAATACCATAAAGAAACTTAATAAAAGACTTAAAACATTAATAATCCAATGTTTAATAGGTTCTTTCTTTTTATATAAATAAATTAATAAAATAAATAATATAAGTGTTCCTAAATAACCTAATCTTAAACAATTACTTAAACCTTTAAATATTTCATCAGAATCTAAATACTTAACATAATCAAATCCAGCAGCTAATAAAGAACAAATAGATACTATTATTATTTTTGCTTTTTCTTTCATCTGCCACCTCTATTTATAATTTTTATATTTAACTGCTTTACCTTCTTTTAAACTTTTAGCTACATCAATAATTCTTTGATTGGATGATCCTCTAAAAGTACATTCAAAGCTCTTTAAATCCATTACGAATTTACCATCTACTAAAACATCTATATATTTTAAAGCTTCTAAATAATGAGGATTACTTTTACCAAGTTCAATTACCTCTTCATATGTATATCCCGTATAACACCAAACATCCATACCTTTTTCTTTTACGTATTTAGCAAGTTCTTCTAATGCTTCTATTTGCATCATTGGATCTCCACCAGAAAAAGTAACACCTTCTTGGAATTCTAACTCATCTATTTGTTTTTCAACATCTTTTAAAGAAACTTCTGTTCCGCCTTTAAAATCATGTGTTTCAGGATTATGACAACCAAAGCAATCATGTGAACATCCTTGAAACCAAATAACACTTCTTATTCCTTCACCATCTACTATACTATCTGATTGAATAGTAGGAATAGCAAGTCTTACATAACCTTTTTTCATATTTACCACTCTACCTCTTTACAAAAAAATTATACCATATAAAAAAGAGATAGAATAAAATATTATTCCTCTCTCTAGCAATTATTCATTATTTATTAATAAATTACCATATTCATCATAAGAAACAGCATAACCTTCACTATTTAAATAATTTTCAAGTTCACTAATCCTTCTATTTAATTTACTATTTTCATTAGATTGTTCAATTATTTTTTCATTTAAATCATTTATTATATTAATATCATGTTGCTTATAATTATCAATTAACTTCTTAATATTATCTTCATTAGCATATATTTTAACTCTATAATTATTATCATAACTAACTATTCTTTTATCATTAATATCTTTTATTACTTGTTTAAATAAAGAACTATAATTATCATAAGTATCATAATTATAAACATACTTTGTATTATCAATAGCACTATTAGCAAGATATACATTAGTAAACTTAGAATGTTCTATAACTACTTTAACATTCGAAATATCACTACTTATATATTCAATATTAACTCCTCTATCATAAAATCTATGATTCATAAATACTAAATCATCTTTCATATCATATTCATAAGTAGTATTAACATATTCTGTATTATCTAATACTTCATATTGTAATAAACTAATCGTACCTAATCCTATTCCAGAACTAATTAATATTAAAGATGCAATAAATATAATAAATATTACTTTCTTCTTACTAGTACGATTAAATATAAAATCAAAGAATATCTCTATAAATAAATATAATATTAATACACAACCTAAAAGACCTAGTTCAATAGCTATAAATAATAAACCTGATTTAATTATTAAGAAAGACATTATCATTAAAGATAATAAACTTACTAACACAAATGATGTAAAACCTAATAAACAAAATACTAAGAATTTAATAAATATTAAAAAGGCATTAACAAGACATCTTATAAAACTATATTCACTATGTTTAGGATCTCTCATAATAACTTTAACTGGTTTCTTTTCTATTATCGTTTTAGGAACTTCTTCTACTACTTTATTTTCTTCTACTTCATCATCTTTAATAATTATTTCATAATAATCTAAGTATCTAATCTTAAAGATATGTAACATAATTGCTAAACCTAGTATTACAGCAAAAATAACATAAATACTGGCAAGTATATTATAAATTCTATAATAAGAATAACCAAATATACTAGTTATTATTGAATAGAAGAAACTACCTCCAATTCCCGTTATGATAAATAAAATCATAAAAATAACTACTTGTTCAAATAAACATTTAACAATATCTCTAAATCTTAAACTAGTAAATAAATTAACTACCTTAGTAATATAATTAAAGAAACTATCTACTATCTTACTTATATTATCTCTTTCTTTTTTCTTTTCAGTAACTTCACTTAAATTTTCATGAATTAACTCATTAATATTTAAATTAAATAACTGACATATTTGCATAACTTTATCCATCTCTGGATAAGACATACCTGTTTCCTTGTTCAAATGACACATCATCAATACTATTATTATTTGGGGAGATTATGGCTTTATAATCTCCACCAATTTTTAAAATAAATCTAATCACATTAGGATTCTCATTTCCATTCTCATCTTTTTCTCCTATTATGATTTTCTCAACTAAATTTTCAAATGTTGCCTCATCAAATTCTTTTAAAGATTTCTCACTTTCAAACACAACTTCTTCTATCTCTTTTAGTCTTTTAGAAATTTCTTTGTTATTATTGTTTTCTAACTCTAATTGATAGATTTCATCATTTAGGCTTTTGATTTTACCATTTATTTCTTTTTCCTTTTCAGTATAAGCATTTTTATTCTCATAGTCATCTAGTTTCATATCAATTAAATTAGATAATCTTTTTTGTTGTGATTCTAGTTCTTTATAAAGTTTATCAATTTTAGTCTTGCTATCATCACTTTCTAGA
Organism: uncultured Bacilli bacterium; assembly: GCA_947625535.1. GTDB lineage: Bacteria > Bacillota_I > Bacilli_A > RF39 > UBA660 > Coprovivens. Next base: position 47,479 of record CANQOR010000006.1, on the reverse strand, counting down.
GTTTCACGTATTGCCTTTAATAACTTATCTTTTGTCTTATGCTTTTTCTCCACAATAGAATTATAAATTTGTATGAATAAATCTTTTAAAAAATCTTCTCTAAAGGTTATAGAGTGTTCACAATTACTTTTCTTAACTACTTTATGATAACAAGCCCAATAGACTTTTTGACTTCCATCTTTATACTTGCCACTAACTCTACGAGCATAATTTGTTCCACATAGTCCACATTCTATTTTAGAACTAAAAGCATATTGACTTGTGAATTTACTTGCATGACTTTTGCCATCAGGGATTATCTTCTTACTTCTTTTTGTTAGTATTTCTTGTACTTTGTCCCAAACTTTTCTTGTAATGATAGGTGTATGATGATCTTTGACATAATATTTTTCACGTTCGCCATAATTTCTTGTTTTCTTATGTGTTAGAGGACTTATCGTATAATACTTTTGACACAATAAATCTCCAACATATTTTTCATTAGAAATCATTTCTCTTACACCTTGTTGAGTAAAATTTTTACCTGTATAAGTTTTATAACCTTTTTCATTAAGTCTATTAGCAATCGTTCTTGTTCCAACTCCATCAGCATACCAATTAAATATCATTCTAACAACACTTGCTTGTTCTTCGTAAACTTCTAGTGTCTTCGTTTCCTTATTCCATTTATAGCCATAGCATTCTGCTTTACCAACAAATTCTCCTCGTTTCATCATTGCTTTTATTCCCATTTTAACGTTTTGAGAAGTTGATTCACTTTCAGCTTGAGCAAATGCACTAAAGAGTGTTAAAAACATTTCACTTTCAAGTTCTAATGTGTGAATATTTTCCTTTTCAAAATACACATCAACTTTACGTTCTCTTAAATCTCTTACATACTTTAAGGTATCAATAGTATTTCTTGCAAATCTTGATATTGATTTTGCTATAATAATATCTATCTTACCATTTAAAGCATCGTTTATCATTCTTTGAAATTCAGTACGTTTTTTAACTTGTGTTCCACTTATACCCTCATCAGCATATATTCCTACAAACTCCCAATTTGGATTCGCTTTTATCTGTGCTGAATAATGTTTTATTTGTGATGAATAACTTGTTAATTGTTCCTCACTATCTGTTGAAACTCTACAATATGCACATACTTTCTTTAGTTTATTTTCAGTATTGATTTCTTCGGTTATGAGATTATTACTTTTAATAACCTCAACAATCGCCATTTTACCTCTCTTTCTTTTAATGTTAGACATTAAATAAATGTCCTCTGTATTTATTATATCTTATTTTTGTACATTCCTGTAGCCTTTTAATAAAAATTCTTTATTTTTTCTTTCAGTACGTAATATTGTTTTTCTGTAATAAGTTTTAAATTCAGTAATTTACTTATTATTGATAAGTTAATTGTTTCATCTAATATATTTTCAATTTCAATTTGTGTTAATTTTTTAGTATCGTTCAATAAACTTCCCCCTTTCTTTTTAGTTTTAATAATAATTCTTTTTCATATATAATCTCATTTCCTCCGTTCAATACTATTTATAATCGCCTAATAATTCTTGCATTTCTTGTAGTTCTTTTTCAGTTGGTGGAATCGCCTCACAACGTTTGCCATTCCATACCATAACACCATCAGGATCATACCTAATATGTGGTGCTTTTCTTCCTGTTTTAATGTCATTTGGGTTATTTGAAATATCAGTTGTTGTAATAAAACTCTGTATGTGTTTAGTTTTATCAACATAAGAATTTAGATAACCTTTGATAAAGACTTTATTTCCTTTAACAAAATAATCTTGATAAGTGTTATATAATTCTCTTGATATATTTAAACTTACATAAACCTTTTTATCATCATTTAAAGTATATTTGTTAGTTGTTAATCCAAACTTAATATACTTATCATTAGTATCTGTAACAACATTGATTATTCCTGATATGATAACCTCATTATAATTTACATTTTCATAATCCATATATCAAATCCTTTCATTTAATTTCTTTAGTTATTTAAATTACTTAAAATAAATTTAAATATAATTAAAATATTTATTTATTATACTTATTTATTATTCTTATATTCTTTGGTAGAAGTATTTTGCTATGGGGTATAGCAGTATTCTTCCATAGGGTATAGAAGAATATTGCTACTCGGTTTGTATGGGATAGATGTGTCTTTCAAAGTTTACGTATTCAACTCTTATATAATTTGCTCTTTTTAGTTCGCTGATAGAATTAGTAATCGTTCTTTTAGATAGGTTTACTTTATCACTTATATAATCATTACTTGCATAACAATAACCTTTATTATTCGCAAGTGATAGAATAACACCATATACAAGTTTTTCTGTGGAATTTATCTTATTACTTTTAACTATGGAATCATCTAGTATAATGCAACCCATAGTCTTATAATCCTATTTCATATTCTTTTTCTTTTGGTTTTTCATGATAAGTTACTTCTTTTGTATTGTCATCACAATTAAAATATAAATAATCTCCTGTTGAATCAATAACTTTGATACTATTACGATTAACTAGATATATTTTAAATTCATCTATATTTAAGTTTTTCTTTAAGTAATCTAAAATATAGTATTGTGGGATCGTATCAACTCTGTTTTTTACAATATCAACTCTTGTTAATTCTCTCATAGACATTCTCCTTTCCTTTATTTGATTTAAACAACAAAAAAACCTGTATTATCTACAAGTCTAACTACTAAAAATAAGCAAAGTTATCCCTGAAACTTTATTTTAAATCCTGTTTCATCGGATTATATTATTTGAAATAACACATACATTTCTTTTTATTTTAATAGTTCTTTGAGTATGTCTTATTTCAAACTAGATTCATTCTATTACTAGAATAGGTACTAACATAAGCCTTTCATCTTACTGTACCTCTTATAACTAACGCTTTTCGGCACTTTAGTTAAGTGTTATTGTGTACATTCCTGTTGCATATTCTTGAAAATATTTTAGATACTTTAATTGTTTTAATATTTCAAGACTTCTTTTCAAACCCTTATTTTTAATTTTAATGGTTTGTTGTATCTCTCCTATATTTATGTCTGTGATAATTCTATCAAATCCTTTAGAATAGATATAAGAGTAAATATACTTCGTTTCTTTTGGGATTCTTTTATCTTCCCAAATCTCTTGTGGTACTTCTAGGTGTTTAATCCTCATTCATTTAATCCCTCCTTTCAATGTTAATTTTCGGTAACACATACAATATACATAATAATTACGAAGTTGTCAACACTTTTTGAAACATTTTTATGTATTTTGTTGATTTTAGGTAACATATATGCTATTATGTATGTGTGAGGTGTATTACAATGCAAGAAAAAAAGATTGGCGAGATAATCGCTGAAGCACGAGAAAAAGCAAAACTTTCTCAAAGACAACTTGCTAAAATTGCAAATATTAGTAATGCTGAATTATCTAAAATTGAATCAGGAGAAAGAGAAATACCTAACCCTAAAACTTTAAGAAAGATTAGTAGACACATAAACGTAAATTATAATGAAATGATGTACATGATAGGTTTGGGTATGGAAGTTAGTTCATTAAATCCATTTATTAAGGATTACTATGAAAAAATGAATTTAGATGAATTAAATGAGGCTGAAATCAATGTGTTAGGTAGTATTACTAATTCAGAACAATTAGTTAAGTCGTGTGAAGAAAATTTAAAAAAGCAAAACATATTAGAAAGTGAAAAAGAATTACTACTACATACAATAGAAGATACAAAATATCAAATCAATACGTCTAATGAAATTGTTAATTTAATTCTAAGTTTAAAAGTAAAGGAGAGAAACAAAAATGCAAAGAAATAAAAATCTAATAAGAAATATTGGAATCGTATTATTAAATATTTTTATGTTAGTAAGTTTAGTATTCGTTTTAATACTCAAAAATGATTATGGTTATAATCTATATTGGGTTATTACTCCATTTTTAATGGTGTTGGTGTTAATGGTAATTGCAAGATGGAGTGTAAGAGGATTAAATGTTGATAAAGAAGAATCAAGAGTGATACAACGATCTTTTGATGACTCTACTACATTATCAACTGTATTCTTTGGTGTAGTATATTTAATTATTCAGGGTGCTGAATGGGTTAAACAAAGCATCACACATAATCAATATATTATAATCGGATTCTTTATTGTAATGGTAGTATATGAAGTGTTTACTTATTTAGCAATTTATGTAGCAAAGAGAGATACTGCAAGATTATTAGAAAAAACATATAATAAGAAGAAATAAAATTACGAACACGTTTTGTTGTCGTAAGACAATGAAAGTGGGAAAAGTAATTTTATTCATCAATACTTTTGTGATAACAAAAGAAAAAAATAACCTTTTTGCTTTAGTCGTAAGACTTTAGCATTAAGGTTATTTTCATTAAAAAAAGGCTATCACGTTTTGTCAGCTATGCTGATGAAAGTTGTAGTCCTTTTTTTCTTTTTATGAAACGTAAGTGAAATAAAAAGGCAACAATATTACATTGTGAAACTTTGTAATATGTTGCTTAAAAGGGGTTTCAAAAGGGATCACCCTTTGCACACATCGTTATTGGCTTTGCCAATATCGTAGTGTGTTACCTAGTCGCCAAGAACTAGGTTTTAACCGAGCCATTAGTTATGTAATTTCTTTTGGCTCGGTTCTCGCTTTAATCTGTTCTATAAATTGTAATTTGTATTACTTATTACTATCTATTATTTTTAATATTGTGTCTAAATCTTCTTTTGATATTTTTGATTGTTTATCTCCTTTTTGAATTTCTTGACAACTCTCTTTTAAATAATATACTTCATTGTCTATTATTATTTTGTGAGTATTTATCCCATCACATATTTCAGAGTTGTATTTTGAATTAACTAATATATTGTAAATTTTATTGATGTCATCATAATTATTTATTTCTATTGTTTTACCTTCATATTCTATTGTGATGACTTTTTCATTTGGTAAATCATAATTCATAAACCAACTTCCCATTTTTACACCAATATTATTTTCATAAGGCTCATTTGGAGATACTCCAACATATCTAATAACTTTATAACCTAATCCCCAATAAGTCACTTTACTACCATCATTACTAACTATTTTAATACAATACTTTGGCTCATGTCCTGTTGTTACTCTACCACTATCTGCATAGTTTGTTATGATTCCTGCAACTATAAGTATAACTAAAATTATTCCTGCACCAATATATATTTTCTTTTTCATAAACGCATTTCCCTTTCAAATTGTAATTTGTTAGTTTTTACAATCTCCTTCTGTATATTCCATAGAATAATCCCCAATAAATATATTTTTATCGTTTTTAATAGTGTTACATACTATCATTGTAATATCTTTGTCTTTTGATTTGTAAATCTTTGTTCCTCCATCTTTTAAGGTATCTTTTAATTCTAATTTATCAGTTATCGATTTAATGCTATCATTCATTGTTCTATTAGCATTTGAAATATATTCCTTTAAAATCATGGTTTTTCCATCTATAACATAAAATTGTTCAATATTACCTGCTAAATAAATCTTTCTATCACTAAAAGTGAAATAATCATTAAATCTAATATCATTATGAATTTCTGGTTTTTCAATATAAAAATCAAAATTGTTACTTGTTGTATCTACTGGAGTATTACCCAAATTTTCTTTTTTTCCATCAAAGTTTTCTCTATCAGTAACATCTTTATAAATAGTATAGTAAATTACTCCTCCAATAGTTACTAACAAAATTAAAATCACAACTCCTATTACTATTTTTTTCTTATTATCCATAAAACAACATCTCCCTTACAAATTGTAATTTATTTAACTTATTATTTTCTTATCAATATATCTGGATACTCACTAGCAACTTTTTCTGCTGAAATATATTTATTTTCTAAAGCATATTTAAGAGTCATTACTTTATTATTTAACATAAATTTAATCAATATTTCATTAGGATCTTTACTATTTAAATAATAACTATTTTTACCATCTTTGTATATTAATGTTTGCTCTGTTTGATTAATATCATCTCTAAAATCTAAAATTCCAGAAAATATATAATCAGTTGTATCTTCAATTATTTTTCTTAAATCAGTATTATCTGTGGTTACATAAGGACAACCATTAAGACTTTTAGGCATTAATCTTGCACCATCACCCCAAATATAAATGGTATCAATAAGTTTATTATTTTTGTCATACATATTAAATTCAAATCCATGTCCATCAGAAGTACATACTTCGCCATATCTTTTACTGCTTGAAATAGCACTTAATATTTCTGTCAGTTTTTCTTTATCGGTTATTGTTCCTAACTCTTCTTGACTAGATTTTATAATTATTTTAGTAGTGTCATTAATTTTATTTAATGTTTCTGTAGGAATAGATTTACCATTTTCAGTATTTTTCCTAGTTACACACTTGTTAGTGATTTCTTTGAAATCTACATCGTTGTCATTAGTATGAATGTAAATTGTTGGAGTAGTAGGACTTTCATACTTTTGATATACAGAAAATTTTTCATAAAAATATTTATCAAAATCTTTCATTACACTAGATTCATAAGTTCCATTTTTTGGAAAAACCATTACATAAATATTATTTGGATGATTACTAGCATATACTCCTTTATAATAGGAGATTTTTTCTTTATCACTATTTTTTATTTCACTCAAAGGTATTTCTATTAAATCATCTTTTTCGGTTACAAGATAGCCTCCTAATTGGCTTTCTAAACATTGTACTAATTGCTTATCATAATCATCTGTTGCTTTATTATCTTCATTTTCACTATATGATTTGACAATAGTTTGTCCTAATATAGTCATTTGTCCATAAGTTATTTCTCCTGTTGTTGCGTTAATATCAAGACCTATTTTATATCCTAAACCATCATATCTTGTCATACTACCCATATATCCATTTTCTACACAAAATATAGGTCTTTTTAAGTGCTTAACTCTGTTCATATCAACAAAGAATAATACACCATATAAAACTATAAGACTTATTATAACTACTAAAATTATTTTAATTTGTTTTTTCATAATTCCTCCTATTCAACAAATTACTATTTCTGCATCACTTTGTAATATAATTATATCACTTTTTCTTAATGATTTTAACTAGATTTAATAATCTTTTATCAATAATCAATACTTAAAAATTCACAAATATTGTTAAATAACTGAATTCGTTTAAGTTTTTTAATAATAAAATACAATACAATTATTTCTATTACAAACATAATAATAGTGATATTTATTGCCATACCTAAACTCATAACAGAAAGTGCTAAATCTCTCGGTATATTCATTAAATCACAATAATTAATTCCAATTTTGTAATCAAACATTATTAAGCCTATTAATGCTACAAAGATTAAGGTTAATATAAGAGCCTTTAAAACACATAAACAAATATCTTTGAAACTTAAATACATATTCATTTCCCCTTTCTATAAAAGATTATATCACATTTTTGATACATTACCCGCTATTTTCGTATCAAATTAAAATTTGATGGGAAAATTATTATGGTGAAACATATATGATAGGAAATAATTTAAAGTATTGTAGAGAAGAATTAGAGATGACACAAACTGAATTGGGTAATATATTTGGTGTAAGTAATTCAACAGTTCGTGGTTGGGAAAATGCTTATGATTCTATACCATTAAAGAAATTAGTAAAGTTCTGTAATCAATTTAATTATTCAATAGATTTTGTTTTAGGACTAACTAGAGAAAATCAAGAACATACAAATAACATAGTGATTAACCAAGTCAAAATTGGAAAGAAACTAAAATCATTGAGAACTAAATTAGGCTTAACTCAACAAGAAATTGCTGATGAATGTTCTATATCTCGTTCTACTTATAGTCATTATGAAATAGGTATGAGTTTGATAACAACATTAACTTTATATACAATCTGTAAAAATCATAATCTTTCTATTGATGAGTTTTTAAGAAAATAAAAAAGTGAGAATATGCTAAATCAATAACATATCTCACTTTTCTTATAGGCTCATTTCGTAGTCATCTTTGTCTTTTTCTTTATAAGATTTTTTGCTGGTTTTTAAATAACTAGGAATTTCTGCATAATCAAATAATTCATCTTCTTTGGTTGTTCCTTTGGAAATATCATAAACATCATTGGAGTCAAAATCCTCATTATTATAATAGTCCTTTATTTCGCTTGTAGTGGCTTCTTTTGTAGGTTCATTACCAATTTGTAGTATTTCTCTAAAAAAGTGTTTAATTGCCTCTAAAATGGCTTTTAAATAGGTTTTAAGGTTGTTATTCTCTTTTGTTAAGTTTTGATTTCTAGTAGTAAGTGCTTTTACTTCTCTTTGAAGATTCTTATTTTCTTTTTCTAGTGTTTGATGACTTGTAGTGTAGGTATTAACTTCATTAAATAATTGCTCTATTTTAGGTTGAAATTCTATTGCTTTTTTTGTTTCTTGTATAACATTATTCATACTATCAAAAGTGTCTTTTCTAACCTTTACATATTCTTTATCAATAATGGTACTTTTGGTTGTTTTCATTTTTTCTTCAAAATCGTTCATAGCATTATCAAGATTTTTATTGATAGTGGTTACTTTATTTTCATAATATCTAGTGGTTTTCTTAAATTCTTTAATTTTAATGTGTTTTCTATCACTATTTTTAATACCTCGTTCTAGTTCAAATCCTGCTTCCTTTAATCTTAAATTATAAACATCTTGTAATTCTGATAAGTGAATATTGTCTTTAATATATTGTTTTTTTGAAATAGTAAATCTTTCAGTATTTGTTCTTTTATCTAATTTTTTAACAAGTGGAACAACTACACAATGAATGTGAGGTGTTAGTTCATCCATGTGGATTGTTGCGTGTAATACTTGTTCTTTTTTATAACCTAAATCATTGTAAACAAAATCCATACAAGTATCAGCCCACCTCATTATTTCTTCTTTACTCATATTATCAAAAAACTTATGTGTTGCTGTAAACATTAATTCATCTGCAACAACACTTTTAGATTTATTTAACATTTCATTAAAAGTTCGTTTTCTATCATCTCTTTCAGTTTTCATTCTTTCGTTGTGTTCTTTTTCATAGTCTTTTACAAGCATTTTAAAGCCCTTAACATATTTTTCTTTTAAGGGTACTAATTCTATATTATCTTTCGTTAATTCTAATTTAATATTAGGGTTACTTTTATAGGCTTTTTTCTCACGTTTGTTATGAGATCCTATTTGTGCTAAATCATTTATAGTCATTATTGGCTCACTTCTAAATATTCCATAATTCATATATCATTCCTCACTTTCTTTACACAAAATAAAAAAGATATGATTTCTCACATACCTTTGTTAATTTCATAACCGAATTATTATAAGTTTTTACTTTATTTTAGTTTTATTAAGTATTTGTATCAATTAGAGGACATTTTCTTATTTTATATGTTTATTGATACCATAATACTTAAATTATAATCAATTTTTGCTTTTTCTTCGTGTTTTACAATTATGTTTGTTTCTTCAATTTTCCCTTTAAAATAAAGCAAATCTTGTATATTTTTATTTTGTGTCATTTGTAAGGTCATAGTCCCGATTCCCATTTACTTACAGCTTGCCTAGTCACACCTAACTTTTCAGCTAGTTGTTCTTGTGATAAATTATTTTCTCGTCTAATACGTTTTAAATTATCAGCTAATTTCATAATTTTTTCCTCTTTTCATGACCAAATTATATAATTATAATCGGTTGCACTCTACCAATTTTAAGTTGTTTTTTGTCAATTTTGAGTTGCAACTTATAAAAATTAGCTATATTTTACAATAAATTTATTAAATAATAAACAAACTTACCCTAAATGTTCTATCAATATTTTAATTGCTAAACCTATTAAAATTAAACCACCTAATATCTTTGCTTTATTTTCAAATTTTTTACCAACTTTATTACCCATTCTTACACCCATAAAACTAAATATAAAAGTTATTAAACCAATTAATAAAATAGCTAATAATAAATTAACTTTTAAAAAAGCAAAAGTAATACCAACTGCTAAAGCATCTATACTTGTTGCTAAAGCTGGTATAAACATTGTTTTAAAATCTATTCTATCATCAAAAGATTCTTTATTATTAGTTATCGTTTCAAATATCATATTAATTCCTATAATAACTAATAAAACAAAAACTACCCAGTGATCTATAGATACTAAAAATTCATCAAATAAATCTCCTAACCAAAAACCAATTAATGGCATTATAGCTTGAAAACCACCAAAATAAATCCCTACTTTCATACTATTTTTAATAGAGATATCTTTCATACTTAAACCTTTACATATAGATACTGCTAAAGCATCCATTGCTAGCCCAATACTTATTAAAACCATTTTACTTATATTCATCCTATCACCTATATATTAATAAATATGGTTTTATATCTAATTTATTCATAAAAAAAGTTATTTATCATAACTTTTTAAATAATTTACTACATCATCAATACTTTCTTTAGGTGTTGAAGCTCCTGCCATAACACCTACTTTATTATATACACTAAAATCATCATGTAATTCTGAAACTGTCTCTACTAAATAAGTATTAGAACATATTTCATTACTTATATCATACAATTTCTTAGTATTAGAACTATGTTTACCACCTATTATAATCATTGCATCTACTAAAGAAGCCAACTCTTTTATTTCCTTTTGACGAGATTCTGTTGCATTACAAATTGTATTATTAACTACAAAGTTATAACCATTATCAAGTTTATCTTTTAAAATATTAACTATTTCATTAAATAAAGCTATTGAATAAGTTGTCTGAGCTAAAACAACAATATTCTTTTTTTTAGAATTTTTTACTTTATTTAAACAATCTAAAATATCATCTTTAGTTTCGACTATAAAACTATCTTGTCCACAAAAACTAATTGTTCCAATTACTTCAGGATGTTCTTTATGAGCAATTAATATTATAAAATAACCTTCATCTAAATACTTTTTAGCTTGTTCATGAATCTTTAAAACTTTAGGACAAGTTAAATCATATAATTTAATATTTCTTCTTTCAGCTTCTTCATAAACTTCTTTAGCTACACCATGTGCTCTTATAATAACAGTTGATTCATCTTTTACTTCACTTAAATCTTCTATAAACTTTAACCCTTTTTCTTCTAAACTAGAAACAACTTGTTTATTATGTACTAATTCCCCTAAACAATAAACACTCTTATTATCTAAAACATATTTAGAAGCTTTATCTACTGAATAAAATACACCTCCGCAAAAACCAGCTGTTTTACCTACTATAATTTCCACATAAGTCACCCAAATAAATTATACCATTTAAAAAACAGATATTAAATCTGTTTTACTCTTCCGAACTTACTATTGTTAAAATCTTTTCTCCATCTTTAGTAAATCCATATCTTTCTCTAGCATATCTAGCTACATAATCAGGATCTTGTAATTTAACAACTTCACTATTTAAAGAAGCTTCTTCTTCTAACAATTTTTCATAATAAATATTATATTCTTCTGTAGCTTTTTTATTTTCATATATTTCTACAACATTATTAAAAACTGTTCCTACTAAAATAACCACAAAAATAATAAGAAAAAGTAATAAAAAAGTTACTTGGCTTTTTTCTTTTTTCTTTTGTACTTTAACAATAATATTACTATTTTTTATCTTTTCATTCTTGTTATTAGTCATACAGAACTCTCCTTATTGTAAGTATACCAAAAAAGTATATTAAGAAAAATTACTAAAATATACCATTTACATCTTTTTAACACACATTATTCCATAACCTAATATCATTAATAATATAAAATAAATATGCAAGATACCACTATTTAAATAATAAAGTATTACTACATAACCTAATGATATATTAAAAATAAACAGTATGTTGATTATACTTTTTATAATAATATTTTTATTTTTAATTACCTTTATATTAAACTTACTAGCTATATAAATAAAAATACCATATATAAAAGATACTATTAAACACATTAATTGAATATATGAATTCATTACTTAAATAATTTACCTAATAAAGATTCTGTATCTTTCTTTTTATCATTATCATAAACAATACTATTAATTACTCCTTTAATACTTACAATTCCATCATGAGTATCTAATTTAACTATTTCTAAATTTTCTCCTTTAAGTAATATAACACCCATAACACTTTCTAACAGAAATTCTTCACTATCAAAACTAATTATCTTATCTATTCCCGACAAATATATTAAACCTCTATCTACAACTCTTACTTCATGCTTTGTGTTATCATATCCATTATCCATTATCGTCACCTAATAATATATATGCATCTTATAAAAAAATAGCACAAAAAAACTCAAAGTTTTTGCTTTGAGTTTAATTATAGCTCTATTTTAACTAATTCTTCACCGCTTGACTTCATTTCGTCATAAGCTTTAAAGATAGCGTCTTCAAACATTTTACGTGTTTCTTGATTTACTGGATGAGCAACATCATCATATACACCTTCAGAAACCTTTCTGCTTGGCATCGCAATAAACATCTTGTCATCGCCTTGAATTAATCTAATTCCAGTAATAACAAAAGCTTCATCTAACGTAACAGTTGCAATAGCTTTCATACGAGAATCTTCTTTTTCTTTATTACGAAGTACAACCTTTGTAATTTTCATCTTATAACACTCCTCCCAAGTATACCTACTTAAGTTAATTTTATAGCAAAAACATAAATAAAGCAATAATTATTTTATACTAACCTCGATATTTCCGACTAAAACATCCGAATAAGAAAAACTTTTCTTACCAGTTTTAGTATTTATAACAAAAACATTATTATAACATTCACTAATAATCCCCTCATACATTTCACTTTTATTACGTATTCCAAGTACTTTAACTAATACTCTCTTACCATAATTATTCTTTATTAAGTCATAAGCTTGATATATAGTTCTCATCTGGGATACCCCACATACATAAAGCCATTAACTAACAAACCACCCATACCATCTTTACCATACTTAGTCTTTTCTAATAACTTAATTACATCTACTTGCTTACTTTTCTCTGTTAAAGAAATAGTTGTTGCTATAATAGCTGGATCTAAAGCATGAATATTAACTCTTTTAGGACTACTAGCAAAATCAGCTCCTGCTTTAATTAATTCTTCATAATTACTTTGACAAGCTCCTGCTATAATTAATAACTTATCATGACTTTTCTCATACTTACGAGCTTCCTGGACTGCTTTAACAAAATTAATTGAATTCTTATAATTACTTAAATCTTTCTTATCATCTTTTTCATTCTTTAAATAAGCATCATGTCCGGTAATAACTAAAATATCTGGTTTAAATTCTTCTAAATACTTATAGACATTCTTTTCTAATTCATTTTCTTTTACTACTTTACCAAAAGCCATAACACGATTATTTTTATAAAACATTAAACATTTCTCTAAATAGTCAGGGATCTCCATCTAATTGTAACAATTTAGGTGGTAAATAAAAAAAGTCATCATCTAAAGACCTATCTAAAATATTATCATTAACTAACTCTTCTAAGAATTCATCTTTTCTACTTTCTTCATCACATTTCTTTAAATCACTAAGTGGACTATTAGCAATAAGTCTTACATTATATCCCTTTAAAATAGCTTCATTTAAATTAATATCTGTTATTATAAAAACAACATCATTATTATAACTATTTCTAGTAACATAATCTCCTACTTTAAAATCCATATCATCACCTATAATAAGATATGAAAAAAAGTAAGTATTTATTACTTACTTAAATTATTAACTATATCAATAAAACATTCTAAAGATACATTTTCAGCTCTATCTTGTAAAGATAAATTATATTTATGTAATATTTCTTCTATTTTCTCTAAATTATATTTTTTTAAATTATTTCTTAAATTCTTTCTTTTCATTGTAAATGCTGTTCTAACAAATTCAAAAAAGAACTTTTCATTCTTAACAAGACTTCTTTTTTCTTTTTTCTTTAATCTTATTACCGCACTATCTACTTTAGGAATTGGATCAAATGAAGTTCTATCAACAACAAATAATCTTTCTACATCATAGTAATAGTTTAAATATACTGAAATAGCTCCATAATCTTTGCTACCAGGTTTAGCTGCTAAACGAAGCGCTACTTCATTTTGAACCATTAATACCATAGCTTTAACATCTAATTTAGTATTAATAATCTTTTCTAAAATAGGAGTAGTAATATAATATGGTAGATTAGCTATTATATATAAGTCATTATATTTAATATCTTTTAATTCATTTTCTAAATCTACACTTAAAAAATCCTTATATATAATCTTTGTTTTATCATCTATAAAACTATTTAAATACTTTTCTACTCTTGTATCTATTTCATAACATAGTAAATTAGCATGAAATAACTTTAAATACTTAGTTAAAGCTCCTTGACCAGGTCCTACTTCAATAATTAAATCATCTTCTTTTACATCAACACTATCGATTATTTTAATTAAAACTTTCTTATCTTTTAAAAAATTCTGCCCTAAACTATGTTTATGTTTAAATTCCCCCATTTTATTCCTTCTTTCTTTTACCATCCTTCTCTTAATACATCATAAGTTATCTTACTTCGACCTATATATTTAGATGCATAACTTTCAGATGGTACTAATAAATCTATATTATTACCTAAAACTCCTCTATCTAAGACAATTGCATAAGTATCCTCTTTAGATACCCTACTAGACTTAAATCTAATAATACTACCACATAAAAGATTCTTAGAAGAAGCTACTATTCTAACTTCTCCATAATCTTCATCATTATATGTAACAACATTATTTTTATATACGTTATAACTTCTTTTACAAGCTAAATGACCATTACATAACGGACAATCAGCAGCATAACCAGTTAAATCTCCTGTACGTTGAAACTTACTAGTAGTATTTACTACTTTAAGAGGAACAGGTACTTCCTCTTCTTCTTTCAATGCATAAGCAGTTAAATCAAAAGATCTATTTAAATGAAAATTCTTTACTTCAAATTCTTCTTTATTACTTACATTAGTTGTTACTAAACTAATTAATATTATAATTAAAATTACTTTAATTAACCTAAACCCCATCTTTATCCAGGACTTTATTAACATAAATTTCACCTCGAAAAGATAAAATTTATCTTAACACTTAATATCCTAAATGTCAAAACACCTCATTACATTACCATTAATTGTCTTTGCTAAATCATCTAAAGAAACATTCTTTTCTATTGCTACAAACTTAGCAATATCTATAATATGACTAGAATCATTCTGCTTTCCACGATAGGGCACAGGTGTTAAGTAAGGCGAATCAGTTTCTAAAACTATATTCTTTAAATCTATTTTGTTTATTACATCCTTTAAATTACAATTTTTAAACGTAATAACACCATTAATTCCCAATAAAAAACCCATTTTAATATATATACAAGCTGTTTCATAACTACCACTAAAACTATGTAAAACTCCTCTTACATGATGTTTTTTTAATATTTCTATTGTATCTAAAGTAGCATCCCTAGAATGAATAATTACTGGTTTATTGTATTTTTCAGCTAAATTTAATTGATATTCGAATAATTCAATCTGTTTAAGTCTATTTTCTTTACCATAATGATAATCAAGACCAATTTCACCAATCGCCACAACTTTATTATCATTAATATGTTTTTCTAAAAAAATTAAATCATCTTGCGAATAAGTATCAACACTTTCCGGATGAATACCTAAAGCACCATACATATAATCATATTTTTTTATTAAATCTAATATTTCGACATTAGATTTATGATCACAACCATTATTAATAACTTTATTAATTCCACTATTAATTATTTTATTTCCCAAGCTATCTAAATCTTCATAATACTCTTTATATATATGACAATGTGTATCCGTAAACATCATAAATCACCTACTAAAATTATACCAAATCATCAATCTATAACAAATACAAATTATTTCCCTATCTTTTTTATTTCCCAGGAAATAAGTATATTCAACTTAAAAACCCTCTATTTATCTTAATTTCCCAGCAATTTTATTTCCCGGGAAATAAATTTCCCTCTATTTTATAACCCAGGAAATAAAAAAGATGGTATAAAACCATCTATTTAACATCAATTCTATCAAATAAATGAACAGGTTCAGCAAGTTTCGTACCAACTTCCAATCCACCAAATGAATTAGTACTTTCTAAAGAAGTAAGTGTCGTATTTAATTGTTTAAATATTTTATCAGATGTTTCAGTTAAGAAAGGATTTAAATATACAGCACATATTCTAATACTTTCTAATAAATTATATAAAACTGCTCCTAATCTTTCTTTCTTAGTTTCATCTTTAGCTAAAGACCAAGGCATAGTATCATCTATATATTTATTACACTTTCTTAAAACATCAAATATTTCTTGTAAAGCTTCTCCTACTTTTAATTCATTCATCTTAGCTGTAACTTTACTATTTAAAGCTAATACACTATTAATTAAATCATTATCGACATCTTCTCTAACTTGATGATTTTGAATAACTCCATCAAAGTACTTATGATTCATACTTACAGTACGATTTACTAAATTACCTAAAATATTAACTAAATCACCATTAATTCTTTCAATAAGAAGTTCTTTAGTAAATATACCATCAGAAGCAAATGGAATTTCATGTAAGAAGTAATATCTAACAGCATCTACCCCAAATTCATTAACTAAATCATCAGCATAGACGATATTTCCTTTAGATTTACTCATTTTACCATCATTCATTATTAACCAAGGATGACCAAATACTTGTTTAGGCAATGGTAAATCCAAACTCATTAAGAAACAAGGCCAATAAATAGTATGAAATCTTATAATATCTTTACCAATTAAATGTAAGTCAGCTGGCCATTTATATTTAAATTCTTCTGTTGTTTCATCAAAATCAAAACCAATATTAGTAATATAGTTAGTTAAAGCATCCAACCATACATAAACAACATGTTTAGTATCAAAATCAACTGGAATACCCCATTTAAAACTAGTTCTAGATACACATAAATCTTGTAAACCAGGTTTAATAAAATTATTAATCATTTCATTCTTACGAGCAACTGGTTGAATAAATTCAGGATGACTTTCTATATATTCTTCTAACTTCTTTTGATATTTAGATAATTTAAAGAAATAAGCTTCTTCCTTACGTGGTTGAACCTCTCTACCACAATCTGGACATTTACCATCAACTAATTGACTTTCAGTCCAAAATGATTCACAAGGTACACAATAAAGTCCTTCATATTGTCCTTTATAAATATCCCCTTTATCATACATATATTTAAATATATGTTGAACTACTTTTTCATGATGAGGATCTGTTGTTCTCACAAATCTATCATAACTAGTATTCATGATATCCCAAATATCTTTTATTTGAGCGGCTACTTCATCAACATATTGTTGAGGAGTAACATTTGCTTCTTTAGCTTTTAACTCAATTTTTTCACCATGTTCATCAGTTCCAGTTTGAAGATAAACATCGTATCCTTGTAACCTTTTATATCTAGCTATTGCATCAGCTAAAACAATTTCATAAGTATTTCCAATATGAGGTTTACCTGAAGTATAAGCAATAGCGGTACTTATATAATATTTTTCACCTTTATCCATAATCTTTCCTCCTAATAATTAGATGTTCTAGTAACAAATTCACTATCATCATCGTCATCTGTCTTTAAATATTTAATAAACATTCCTTGGCACATCCGATCACCCTTTTTAACAACATAATCTTTCTTGCCTTCATTTTGTATACAAATCCACATATGACCATTATTATCACTATTATCATAATAATCAGCATCAATAACACCAACTTGATTACAAAATCTTACGTTATACTTAAATCCCATACTACTACGATCTAATAAAAGTAACGCATCATCACTTTCCATTATTACTTTAACTCCTGTAGGTATTTTCTTTATTTCACCTGGTTTTAAAACATAATCATATAAAGCAAAAAAGTCATAAGCTGCTGCATTTATAGTAGATCTTCTAGGTAATAAATAAGTATCATAAAGTTCTTTATCATCCATAAAATCTTTTTTAAATTGTTCATATGATATTTTTTCAAACTTACGCATAAAACCAAATCCTTTCAAAAAAAAGCTCATAAATCTAAGGACGAGTAAAACCCGTGGTACCACCTTAGTTTATGAACTTTATCATACACTTTATCTCTTAACGCGAGTAACGTTTCAGCTCCAGAGCCATGTTCCCAATATTTTAGAAGATTCTTTTCACCAACCAGAAACTCTCTATATTCTTACTTTAAAGGTACTCTTTCCTTCATTGCTAAATCTAGAACTAATTTAACACAAAATTATACCTTTATCAAGAAATATTAAGCTCTAACATAATTATTTTATTTAAAAACATACACATTTCATAACCTTTATTATTTATATCACCAAAAACTATAATACTTCCTTCTATTCCTTCATTAGTTATAATAGGTAACATATTATATATACCATTAACTTTACTTTCACCAAATATCATTTCATTACTTTGACTTTTTATATTAGTACCATTCTTAATTAATAATCTAATACTATTATTTAACTTAGTACCTATACTAACTAAATTAGAATATAAAACACAATCTTTATTAGTAAGAATAACTTTTAAATTAAATATTTCAACAAAACTTTTTAATATTTCAATAATTTTATAATTATTATCTAAATTACTATACTTAGATAATACTATATCTTTATCACTACAACTAATACTTAATACATCTCCCGTATTAATTTGTAATTTTCTTCTTATATCCATAGGAATAACTATTCTACCTAAATTATCTATATTCTTAATAAAGTTAACATTTTTCATAAAACTCTCCATTCATTATATATTTTTATCTAATATAAGAATTTTATGTATAAAAAATATTAAAAATCTATTATAAAAAAAGTATAGACCAATAAATCTATACTTTTATTTATTTACTTCACTTATTATTTCTTCCATAAGAGGAACTATATAATATAAGAAATGATCTTTTTGGTTTAATAAAGTTAAAGCTATAATAACTTGATTATGTTGATATTTTAATCTAAATCGTGGATTTATATTATAAGCTTTAATAAATAATTTATCTCCTTCAATATTACTAGATATTTGTGGAGGTAACTCAATTTCTATTTCTCTATCACTTTGTCTTACTGTTTTAACTCCTAAAGACTGTGCTTGTTTTTCAAACCATTCTTCATACATATATATTTCCATTTGCTTACTTATCTTACCAAATCTATCTTCTAATTCATGTTTTATCTCTAATAACTTTTTATATCCATCTATTTCATTAATTTTTTGATGAATTTCAATCTTAATATCTTCATCAGATACATATGAATCAGAAATATGTGTTTCTACTTCTACTAAAGATCTATTAGAATTAGTAGTTTCTTCATCATCTTCAGGGACTTCTTCACCTTTCATACGACGCATTTCTTCTTCAATCATTTGCATATATAATTCTATACCTACCGTATCAACAAACCCAGCTTGTTCAGAACCTAATAAATCTCCAGCTCCTCTAATAGATAAATCTCGCATAGCAATTCTATAACCGCTACCTAATTCCGTAAACTCCTTGATAGCTTGTAATCTTTTAACAGCTACTTCATTAAGCATTTTTTGTTTATCATACATTAAATAAGCATAAGCAATACGATTACTTCTACCAACACGTCCTCTTATTTGATAAAGTTGACTTAATCCAAAATTATCAGCATCATATATAATTAAAGTATTAGCATTACTTATATCAATACCAGTTTCTATTATAGTTGTACATAGTAAGATATCATATTCATAATTAACAAATGATTCCATAACATCTTCTAGTTCATTTTTACTCATTTGGCCATGAGCAATAGTAATTCTAGCTTCAGGTACTAATCTATGTAATTGTTCTCTTTTTGATTCTATAGAAGCTACTTTATTATATAAAATAAATATTTGACCATTACGAGATAATTCTTTATAAATAGCATCTTTAATAATTAAATCATTTTCCTGTATAACATATGTTTGAACAGGATACCTATTAGTAGGAGGTGTATCAATAATAGATAAATCTCTTAAACCACTTAAAGCCATTTTTAAAGTACGTGGTATAGGTGTTGCTGATAAAGTCAAAACATTAACATCATTTTTATATTCTTTAATTTTTTCTTTATGAGCAACACCAAATCTTTGTTCTTCATCAACTATTAATAAACCTAATTTAGAAAACTTAACATCATCTGATAATAAACGATGAGTTCCAAATACTAAATCAATAGTTCCTTTTTCTAGACCTTCTAAAATTCTTTTAGTTTCTTTAGGAGTAGTAAATCTATTTAATAACGCTATTTCTATTGGATAATTTTTAAATCTTTCAATAGCATTCTCATATTGTTGTTTAGAAAGTATTGTAGTTGGACATAAATAAAATACTTGTTTATTATTTAAAATAGTTTTAAACATTGCTCTAAAAGCAACTTCTGTTTTACCAAAGCCAACGTCTCCACATAGTAAACGATCCATAGGTACTTCACTACTTAAATCATTATCTATATCTTTAATTGCTTTTAATTGATCTACTGTTTCATCATAAATAAATTCTGAACCAAATACATCTTCTTCAGCATAACTTCTAAAAGCATCACCTTTTATACTACTACGAGCAGCATATAACTTAATAAGTTCCCCACTAATATCTTTAATCTTATTTCTAAGTTCTCTTTTTTTCTTAACCCAACTTGTACTATTTAATTTATCTAATTTAGGTGCACTACCTTCTTTGCCAGAATATTTAAATATAGTACTTATCTTTTCAACAGGAATATATATTTTATCATTACCTTGATAATTAATTTGAATATAATCCTTCTTTAAACCATTTTTAGTTAAAGTAATAACTCCTTGATATATTCCAATACCATGTTGACTATGAACTACATAATCCCCTATATTTAATTGACCAAAATCTTTAACTTTTTTACCTATATGGTAAGAATTCTTATAATTAATAACAGAATTTCTTACCTTTTCAATATCATTTTCTCCTATAACTACATAGTTTTCAAAAATAAAACCACTATTTATTTTTTTATATAAAATATTAATTTCTCTTTCAATAATATTATTATTTTTAACTACATGATAACTATCTAAAAAAGGTTCTAAACTTTTTAATTGATTTTCTTTACTTAAACAAATAATAACTGTCTTACCACTATTAATTTCTTTACTACAGTATTTGCCTAGTAATTCAAAATCACTATTAAAATTATCTATTTCTTGTGTTTTATAGATTAAACCCTTACCATAATTATTATCACTTATAGAATTTAAATAAATTACATAATTATAACTTATTTCATCAAACTCATACATATGTTTTTTATTAATATTTTCATTTTCATTATATTCTAAAATATCACTTAATAATTTATTATAAGCAACATCTATTTGATCTTTATTAATCATAACTACATAAGGATCATTCATATAATCAACTAATGAACTATTATTATCACTAATTACTTCTGTGTATGGTTTTATTTTAATACTATCTATTTCTTTAATAGATAATTGTGTTGATTCATCAAAGTATCTAATTGAATCTATATCATCTCCAAAGAACTCTATTCTAATCGGATGATCTTCATCGATAATGAATAAATCTATTATATAACCACGTACTGCATACTCACCAGTTGTTGTAACCATACTTTCTTTTACATATCCATATTTATCTAAAATATCTAATATATCATTTCTTTTAATAGAACTATTTTTATTTAATATATATTCTAAATTTAAAGTATTATTTTTATCTGGTAAATATCTAAGAAATCCCATTAAATTAGTAACAACAATAGCTTTATTTAAATTATTTATTTTCTCTAAAGTTTCTAATCTTTTAATTTTTAAATCAGGAGATATAGCTACAGCTACACTAGTTAAAAAATCATCCATAGGGAAAAGATATACATCATCTAAATATGTTTTTAAAGAATCATAATACATATTAGCTTCATATAATGTATTAGTTAATATAACTATATTTCTATTTTCTTTCTTAAATAACTCTAACACGTAAAAAATGTTTAACTCTTTTGTTAAACCACTAACAGTTAAGCCATTTTCATATTTAAAGTAATTACTTAAGAAATCCATAATAATCACCTATTTATTTTTAGTATTATAAATATTCATTGTTTTTTCGATACCATCTTTTATAAATGATTCGATTATTTTATTAAAATCATCTTGCATATTATTAAATTGTTCTTTTTCAATCTTACTAAAACTACCTAAGACATAATCTTTAGTATCAATACTTCGATCATGAGATACTCCTACTTTTAATCTAGCAAAACTATCTGTACCTAAACGATTAATAATTGATTTAACACCATTATGTCCGCCAGCACTACTATTCTTTTTTAATTTATATGTTCCAAATTGTAAATCTAAATCATCATGTATGACAAGTACATCATCTATATTTACATCATAATAGTTAACAAACTTTACTACAGCATCACCTGATAAATTCATATAAGTTAATGGTTTAATAAATAAAACTTTTTCTGAATTTATAGTAGTTTCAAGATACATAGCACTAAATTTTTCTTTCCAACTATCAGTTTTTAAGTAATTATCTAATATAAGAAAACCAACATTGTGTCTAGTATTTTTATATTCCTTACCAGGATTACCTAAACCAACTATTAATTTCATATTTATTCACCCTTTTCAAATATACCTTTATATGTTTTTAATTGTAATACATCTATTGGTGGTAAAACTTTTAAACTACCAGAATTACCATTTTTAGTAGCTTTTATTAAGACCATTATAGCTTCTTTATTATAGCCAGCATAAATAAATTGTAACTTCTTTACTTTAAAATTATATTTAAGTAAACAATCCATTAGTTCTTCTAAACGATCACAACGATGAACTATATACAATGGCGCTTTATTTTTTAATATATATTTAGCTGCTATCATTAATTTTTCTAAGTTCATAGCTATTTCATGTCTAGCAATAGCTTTTTCTTCATCTTCATTAATTAAAGATGAATCTTTATTATACTTAAAATATGGTGGATTACAAGTAACTGCATCAACACTTTCCGGAATTATATATTCTAAAGCATTAGTTAAATTATCATTTATTATATTAATTTGTGAATCTAAATTATTTTCTGTAACACTTAATTTAGCTAAATTATAGATGTTTTTTTGTAATTCAAAACCATATATTCTAGCTCTAGTTTTTGTTGACAATATTAAAGGTACAGGAGCATTTCCTGTACAAAAATCTACTATTGTTCTAGTATTATTTTTTAATTCAACAAATTCAGCGAGTAATATAGAATCTAAAGAAAATTTAAATTTATCTTCGTATTGATAGATTTTTAAACCATCATAATCAAATAAATCATTTACTACGCTCTTCACTATCTAACACAATCTCCTTTATTACTCCATCTAAATCTACTTTATATTTACGATTTAAAATATCAACTGATAT
The DNA here is from genome assembly GCA_947625535.1 of uncultured Bacilli bacterium. Classification (GTDB taxonomy): domain Bacteria; phylum Bacillota_I; class Bacilli_A; order RF39; family UBA660; genus Coprovivens. The sequence continues at coordinate 23,804 of CANQOR010000006.1, read as the reverse complement.
TACTTTACCTTTACCAAATTCCGTCTTAACAGTTTGACCTACGTTTGGCATTCCTATACCACATCTTTCATATTCTTCATCTTCATAAGTAAGACAACAAAGTAATCTACCACATAATCCGTTAATTTTAGAAGGATTAAGAGCAATATTTTGATTTTTAGCCATATTCATAGTAACAGAATCAATATGATTTAAGAATGTTGAACAACAAAGAGTTCTACCACATTGACCAATACCACAAACAGTTCTAGCTTTATCTCTTGCTCCTATCTGACGTAGTTCTATTCTCGTCTTATAAGCACCAGCTAATCTTTTAGCTAACTCTCTAAAATCAACTCTTTCATCAGCGATAAAATTAAATAATAATTGTTTTCTATCTAAAGTATAACTAGCATCTAAAATATTCATATCTAAATTTAACTCACTAGCAATACTACGTGCTTTTTCTAAGCATTTAGTCGCATCCTTTAAATTTTTAAGATAAGTATTATAATCATCTTCAGTAGCTATTCTTAAAATTTTCTTCATTTCTTCTATAGGAATATTAATCTTATCATTTTGAGCTTTATAAATAGCTTTACCATATTGAATACCTTTTTCTGTTTCTACAACAACATAACTATTTTTTTCAATTTCAAAATCTTCTCCATTAAAATAATAAATTTTTCCTTCAGATTTTAATGTTACTCCATAAATATTACTCATAATACTTCCTCATTTCAATTACAAATTTATCTAATATCATATCCATATTCGTATTAGCATCTATATATTTAATAATAGTTTCTACTAATAAAATAATCTTTAATAAATTATCGCGCGATATTTCTTTTACTAAATCAATTTTATCAGTTCTTAAAGACATATAGCAATCTTTTAAATAATAAAACATTGTATAAAAAAATATTTCCCACTCTTCTCTTTCTTTGTAATAACCACTCATACGAGTTTTATTATACAACAAATCATCTTTATTTTTATAAATAGAATTTAAATATAATTTAACATCTATTAAATAATTTTCATCTATATTACTTAAATTATTTCCCAAGTCGTATTTACAATAGAATATCTGACATCTACTTCTAATTGTTGCTAAAACATTTTCTTTATTGTTAGTAATAAAAAAACCTATTATATTATCTTCTGGTTCTTCTAAAAACTTTAATATAGTATTAGCAGATTCACTATTTAAACGATGTGCTTCTTTAATAATATAAGAATTATATTTACTAAATACCGGCATTGTACTAAATTTATCCATTAATTCACTAATACTATCTCTTTTAATAACTTGTTTATCAGGTTCTATAGTAACTAAACTAGGTAAATTATCATTATCGATTAAATTACATAAATTACAATCCTTATCACATTCTTCTACATATTCAAAAGGGCAATTAATTTGTTTAATTAAATCTAATACATCTTTATAACATCTATCAATATCATCAGTTTCAATCAAAAAAGCATGAGCTAACTTTCCCTCATGATATTTTTTTAATACTTCGTTTTTAAAAGATGTACTGACCAAAAAACCACCTCAATAACTAAATTAAAAATTTTAAAATAATTAACGATAAAATACCAAAGAATCCTAAAGAAGAACTTATTATAATAGTATAAACATTAATAGGTATTAAAATATTTATTGTTTTAAATAAAACATTAACACTATAAAGACCAAATATTCCTATACACACTCTTTTTATCATAATCACTATTTTCTTCATATTATCACCTAAGTAAATATATGAAATAGACAATTAATTATGAAATCGTTTTACGATCATTTAATGCTCTATCTAAAGTAATTTCATCTAAATAATCTATTTCTGTACCCATAGGTATACCATAAGATAATCTAGATATTTCAACATTTTTACCTTCAAATATTTTCTTTATGTATAAAGTTGTTGTTTCACCTTCAATAGTTGATTTTAAAGCTATTATTAATTCAGGTTTTTCTAATTTTTCAACTCTAGAAACTAAACTAGCTAGATTAATATCTTCTGGATTAACATCATCAATTGGTGAAATTAAACCATTTAAAACATGATAAACGCCGTTATAATTTCCAGCTTTTTCAAAAGCAAAAACACTTTTATAGTCCTCTAAAATACAAATAACATTTTTATCTCTTGAATTACTAGAACAAATATCACATTCCTCTTTATCTGTAATATGACCACAGATTGGACAAGAATGTAAATTATTCTTTGCATCAACCATTGCTGAAGCAAAATTTTCTACATCTTCAACAGGCAACTCTAACAAAGATAAGGCCATTCTTTCAGCACTTTTTTCCCCAATGCCAGGTAATTTACGAAAATAATTAATTAAATCAGCTAAGACAGTCGGATAACTTTTCATTAGAATAATCCACTAAGTTGACTACCATAAGCACCTAAAGCACTTTCAGTAGCTTTATCAATTTGTTTCATCGCATCATTAACAGCAATAACAAACATATCTTCTAATATTTCTTTATCATCAGCTTCAATATCAGCTTTAATATTAACAGAAACTAATTTCTTATCTCCCGTAAAAACAACCTCAACTAATTCAGAAGTACCAGTAAATTCCTTCTTGTTTAATTCATCCTTCTTTTTAGTAATATCTCTTTGCATTTTTTGTGCTTGTTGCATAAGCGCTTGCATATTCATAAAATCATTTCCCTCTTTCCTATTTATTCGACTTCAAAAGTACCAAATACATCCTTAGCTAAATCTTCAATATCCGAAGAGTCAACAGAGTGTTGATTATCTTTATTAGTACTTTCTTCCATCGTTTCATCTATATAATTATATTTTATTTTATTCTTTAAATTAAATCTATACTTTTCTGTTTCTTTTTGCCATAAATCAACATTAACTGCAGCAAAATTTACTTTATTTCCCGAAAAATCCAAATATCTTTTCTCTAATTCATTAATACTATCATTAATTAATTCATTTGTTGTATCAATCTTACTTTGAATAAGAACGTATGTACTAGAAGCTGCAAGTATCGAAGTATCAGCAAGTAATGATATTAAATTACGATCCTTAGACATCAAATAATTCATAAATTCTACCCACGAATCAGACACTTTATGCTTCATATCCTTTGAAGCTTCAACAAAACAATTATTAATACGAGCATCTACATTAATACTAATTTTATTTCCCACATCTTTTTTAGTATCTTCAGTATCAGCTTCATTATTTGACTGAATCACCTCTGAGCTCTCATCTTTAAGACTATTTTTATTTCCCAAATTATTTCCCAAATCTTCGGATTCAACTTTCTTACTCTTACTAGAACTTTTAGATACTTCAATTTTTACTGGTTCTACCTCATCTTTAAAAGCAGCAGAATTATTTCCCAACTTAATATATTTCAATAAAACAATCTCAATTAAAACATAAGGATCAACATTTAAATTAATATTAGACAAACATTCATTCAAATCAAAAACCATATTATAAATATCATCATAATAAAAATTATAACTACTACGACCTGACTTAATATCAATAGCAATCTTTCTTAATTCACCAATCAACTTTTCAATAAAAACCGAATAATTAGTGCCACTTTCCTTAATATTTCCCAAAATAGATATCAATTCATCTGGATTATTATTATCAATGCTTGTTAATAACTCGTCTATTCTCTTAACTGAAACACTACCAAAATAACTAGATACCATTTCCAAAGAAATATTACCATCTTCATTAGACAACTGATCAAGCATTCCTAACGCATCACGCATTCCGCCAGCTGAAATTAAAGCAATCTCCTCAACTGCATCATCATCTATCTTAATCTTTTCCTCTTCACAAACATACTTTAACCTGTTAATAAGTGCTTCCTTATTAACTGGTTTGAAATCAAACCTTTGACAACGAGATAAAATAGTAATAGGAACTTTTTGAATATCAGTCGTAGCTAAAATAAAGACAACATGAGCCGGTGGTTCCTCTAAAGTAAGCAATAAAGCATTAAAAGCTTCCTTAGTTAACATATGAACTTCATCAATAATATAAACTTTATACTTAGATTCCGAAGGAACTAACTGTACAGTATTAATAATATCTCTAATTTGATCTACACCACGATTAGAAGCTGCATCTATCTCAATAATATCTGGATTTTCCTTAAAAGACAAACAAGAAGCACATTCATTACAAGGATTTCCATCATGACTATTTTCACAATTTAAAGCCTTAGCAAAAATTTTAGCTGAACTCGTCTTACCAGTACCACGTGGTCCAGTAAAAATATAAGCATGTGCGTGTTTACCACTACTAATAGCATTCTTAAGCATTGCTACAGTATAATCCTGACCAACTACATTATCAAAGTCATTAGGGCGATATTTTCTATATAAAACCTTATAATTCATCATGAAACCCTCCTGTTGATAATTATACCACAAAAAAAGAGGTTTTTACCTCATATTGTTAAAAAAATTCAATACCAAATCACTAAAATATTTCTTTTCTTCATCGTAACCATCAATTAAATTCTTTTCAATATTAACATTAGATCTAACACTATCATCCTTTTGAGCTACAAAATACAAAACTTCATCCAATCTACACTTAGAAATCACCATAGAACACATGTCACACGGTTCCAAAACAACAACCATCTTATATCCATTCAAACGCCAATCATGAATTTTCTTTTCAGCTTTCAAAATAGCTAATACTTCAGCATGCCCTAAAACATTACAACTCTTTTGTCGATTATTACATGCTTTAGAAATAACCTTTCCTGATTCATCTAAAATTACAGCACTAACAGGTATTTCTCCTCTTTTATAAGCTTTCTGAGCACCTTTAATCAACTGATCTACAACATTTTTATTCAATTTCATAACAATCACCATAAAAAAAGTGCACACAAACAGAGATTGATGTGGCTGCTACTTTCCAGTCCTGACCAGGTTACAATATATTTGTTGCACGATTTAATACTAACAAATATTTATTATAAAATCAACTAATATTTTTAATGTTCCACGTGGAACATTAAAAAATTATAATATAATATTGTTTTATTCATACTTATTACATTATTAAAACTAATTTAATTACATAAATATAAATATTTTTAATAAAAAAGTTATTAACACAATGTTCCACGTGGAACATTGTTACACATTTGACATATATTTGTATTTTATTATTCATATGTTCCACGTGAAATATCAATTTATATATTAATTTTATTTATATTTATATGTTCCACGTGGAACATTATCAACAATTAAATATAATTTATAGTAATTAAAAATAGGAAACGAATTGAATAACATATCAGTTATTCTACTCTCGATTCCTATTTCATTTTATCAAAAATTAAGCAAATAATTTATTTCCCGGGAAATAATTATAAACAATATTTCTAAAAATAATAGATTTTTTATTTCCCAAGATGTTCCACGTGGAACATTACCTAAATATCATCTTCTTCTGAGTTATTTTGATCATTGTCATCGACATAATCTAAATCATCAACTACTTCATCATTATTTGATGTTTCCACTTCTTCAAAATTATTTTCCAAACTTTCATTATTAGAAATATTATTTCCCAAGCTATCAGAATTTGAATCTTCAATCTCATTGTTGATAACTTCACTATCATCTTTTTCTTTGTCTACTAAACAAATAGTAGCTACATTATTATCATCTTTTAATCTTATTAATCTTACACCTTGAGTAACACGACCTAAAGTATTAATATTTTCTGTACCCATACGCATTACCATACCAGCATCCGTAATAATAACTAAATCAGTATCAGGTTTAGCAATCTTAAATGATGCAATATCACCATTCTTCTCAGTAATACTTAAAGCTTTTACACCTTTACTACCACGTTTTGTCTCTCTATATTCACGAACACTTGTTTGTTTCCCGTAACCTTTAACTGTTACAATAATAATATTATCATCATCAGAAGCAATTTCAGCACCAATACAGGTTGCATTATCTAATTCAATACCTTTTACTCCTGAAGCTGTTCTTCCCATTATACGGACGTCATTTTCATTAAATTTAACCATACGTCCATTACTAGATCCAAGTAAAACATAATTATTTCCCGTTGTCTTTCTGACAGCAATTAATTCATCATTTTCCTTTAAAGTAATGCATATCTTACCACCACTTCTAATACTATCAAATTCAGAAACAGCAGTACGTTTTACTAAACCAGATTTAGTAACAAATAATAGATTATCTATATTTTCATCTGTTGATAACTTAATAATTGAATTAATCATCTCATCTTTTTCTATTGGTAATAAATTAACCATTGGTAGACCTTTAGATTGACGACTAAATTCAGGTATTTCATAACCCTTTAATCTATAAACTTTACCTTTATTTGTAAAGAATAATACATGATCATGAGTATTAATATTAATCATTTGTTCAACAAAATCTTCTTCATTTGTTGACATACCTTTAATACCTACACCGCCTCTATTTTGAGCTTTAAATGTATCAGAAGTAGTTCTCTTAATATAACCTTTATGAGTTAAAGCAATTACTACATCTTCATTAGGTATTAAAGATTCATCTTCAATATAATCAATAGCAGTCATATCTATCTTAGTACGACGTTCATCAGCAAATTTATTCTTAATTTCAGTCATTTCTTCCTTAATAATATTAAGAACTTTTTCTTCACTCGCTAAAATAGATCTTAACTCTTCTATTTCTTTTAATAAATCAGCTAACTCAGCTTCAATTTTATCTCTTTCTAATCCAGTTAAACGACGTAATCTCATCTCTAGAATAGCTTGTGCTTGAACTTCAGTAAGACCAAATCTATTCATTAAACCAGATTGTGCATCCTCATCACTATTAGAATTACGAATTAACTTAACAACTTCATCAATATTATCTAAAGCTATTTTTAATCCTTCTAATATATGTGCTCTTTTTTCAGCTTTATCTAAATTAAATCTAGTACGACGAATAATAATCTCTTTTTGATAATCTACATATTTGACTATAATATCTTTTAAACCTAGTGTTTTAGGAACACCTTGATCTAACATTAAGAAAATAATACCAAAATTAGATTGAAAATCTGTATGTTTATATAATTGATTTAATATTACTTGTGGATTAGCATCCTTTTTTAAAGTAATTGTAATTTTAACACCATTCTTTAAATCTGTATGATAATCTGTAATTCCATCAATTATTTTATTATGTACTAAATCAGCTACTTTATTTTTTAAATCTAAAGTATTAATTCCGTATGGAACTTCATCAATTACTATATAATGACGTCCATTTTTTTCTTCAATTGTTGCTTTACTTCTAATCGTAATACTTCCACGACCAGTTTCATAAGCTTTCTTAATACCAGAATTACCTAAAATAATACCTCCAGTAGGAAAATCAGGACCAGGTATAAATTTCATTAATTCATCTAAAGTAATATCAGGATTATCTATATAGGCAATACATCCATCTATAACTTCACCTAAATTATGAGGTGGTATATTAGTTGCCATACCAACTGCAATACCCATAGCACCATTTACTAATATATTAGGAAATCTTGATGGTAAAATAGCTGGTTCTTTTTCTGAATCATCGAAGTTAGGTATCATATCAACAGTATCTTTATTAATATCTCTTAATAACTCTAATGATATCTTTGAAAGTCTAGATTCAGTATAACGCATTGCTGCAGCACCATAACCTTCAATATTACCAAAGTTACCATGACCATCAACTAACATACAACGATATGAGAAATCTTGAGCCATTCTAACCATTGCTTCATAAATACTAGAATCACCATGTGGATGGTATTTACCCATTACATCTCCAACTATTCTAGCACTCTTTTTATGAGGTTTATCTGGTGTATAACCAGATTCATACATAGAATATAAAATTCTTCTATGAACAGGTTTTAAACCATCTCTTAAATCTGGTAAAGCTCTTGCGACAATAACACTCATTGAATAATCTAAAAATGAATCTCTAACTTCTTTAACTATGTTATTTTGTTCTAATCTATCCACAACCATTCACCTCCTAAGCATCCAAATTTTGTACAAATACTGCATTTTCTTCAATAAATGTTCTTCTAGGTTCTACTTCATCACCCATTAATTTAGAGAATACTTCATCTGCAGCACGAGTATCTTCTAAAGTTATTTGTCTTAATACACGTTTTTCTATATCCATTGTTGTTTCATTTAATTCTTCAGCATCCATTTCACCTAAACCTTTCATACGTAAGATATCTCTCTTAGTTTCAGGTTTTAATGTTGCTAAATATTCATCTCTTTCTTTTTCATTTAAAACATATTTAATAGTTTGTCCATGTTTTATACAGAAAAGTGGAGGTTGTGCAGCATATACATGTCCTGCTTCAACAATTGGTCTAAAGAATCTATAAAATAAAGTTAACAATAATACTCTAATATGAGCACCATCGACATCGGCATCAGTCATTATTATTATTTTATCGTATCTTAATTTAGATAAATCAAATTCATCACCAATACCAGTACCAAATGCTGTAATAATAGTTCTAATTTCTTCATTATTTAATGCTCTATCTAAACGAGCTTTTTCAACATTTAATATTTTACCTCTTAATGGAAGAATAGCTTGTGTCATACTATTACGTCCTTTAATAGCTGAACCACCAGCAGAATCTCCTTCGACAATAAATATTTCACATTCTGAAGGATCTTTACTCTTACAATCAGATAATTTACCATAGAAATTAGTAATATCTAAATCACCTTTACGACGAGTTAATTCTCTAGCTTTTTTAGCTGCTAACCTAGCTCTTGAAGCAGTCATTGATTTTTCTATAATTGTTCTAGCTTCTTCAGGATTTTCTAATAAGAATCTTTCTAAACCTTCACTAAATACATCATCAGCTATTTTTCTTACTTCAGCATTTCCTAGTTTAGTTTTAGTTTGACCTTCAAATTGAGGATCTGGATGTTTACAAGAAATAATCATTGTTAATCCTTCTCTAACATCTTCACCTGTTAAAGGATCATCATTATCTTTTAGTATTTTAGCATTCTTAGCATAGTTATTTATTATTCTAGTTAATGCTCTTTTAACCCCATCTTCATGTGTTCCACCTTCATAAGTACTTATATTATTAGTAAATGAATAAACACATGAATTATAATCTTCGTTATATTGAAATGCTACCTCTAAAGATATACCATCTTCTTGACCTTCAACATATACAACATTTTCATGAATTACCTTTTTATTTTTATTTAATTTATTAACAAATTCAATAATTCCACCATTATATACAAATATATCTTTCTTTTCATCATCTCTTAAATCTTCTAAGATAATTCTAAGACCTTTATTTAAGAAAGCTAATTCTTCTAATCTCGTAGCTAAAGTTTCATAATCATAAACAGTTGTTTCTTTAAAGATAGTTGGATCAGCTTTAAATGTAACAGTAGTACCAGTTCTTTCAGGATCACAATCTTCAATTATTTTAAGTTCTCCAACAGGATGTCCACCATTTTCAAATCTTTGATAATATACATGACCATCTCTATATACTCTAACTTCTAACCAACTTGATAAGGCATTAACTACAGAAGCACCTACACCATGTAATCCACCAGATACTTTGTATCCGCCACCACCAAATTTACCTCCAGCATGTAAGACAGTAAAAATTGTCTCAATTGTTGATAAACCAGTTTTTTCATTTTTACCAGTTGGCATACCACGTCCATCATCTTTTACTGTAATAACGTTATTTTTTTCAATAATAACTTCAATATCGTCACAATAACCAGCTAATGCTTCATCTACAGCGTTATCAACTATTTCCCAAACTAGATGGTGAAGACCTCTTTCACTAGTAGTACCAATATACATACCTGGTCTTTTACGTACAGCTTCTAGACCTTCTAATACTTGAATATCACTATCATTATATTCTTCTTTCATAACTAATCCTCCCTTATAACTCCTTCAGTAACATAAAACAACTTACTTTTATTTAATATATTTTTATTAATTTTATCTATTTCAGTTGTTGTAATAAATGTTTGAATATCGTCATTTATTAAATTTAGAATATTATTAATTTTATTTTTATCTAATTCACTAAATAAATCATCTAGTATTAAAATGGGATAATCATTCCTTATTTTATAATAAATCTCTAATTCAGCTAATTTATAAGCTATAATAGCATTTTTTTGTTGACCTTCTGATCCATAATCTCGAATATTCTGTCCTAAAAATTTAAATCTAATATCATCATGATGAACTCCAATAGTTGTTTTACCTAAAATAATATCTTTATTTAAACATTCTTTATATTTAGATATTATTTTATTTCTATCAAAATTTTTATAATCAGATAAATATTCTAAAGATAAGTCAGATATATCACATATTTTTTTATAAAACTCCCCTATTCTATCATTTAATAAATCAATATATTTTTTTCTCGATAAATAAATTTTTTCCCCAGCATCAATAAGTTTTTCAGTTAAAATATTTAAATAATCACTAGATGAATTAGCATTAATATTCATTGTTTTTAAATAAGCATTTCTTTGTTTTAATAATTTATTATAATTATTAAGATTTTTTAAATAAACATTATTAATTTGTGATATTTCTAAATTAATAGCTGTTCTTCTAACACTGGGTGAATCCTTTATAAATCTTAAATCATTAGGATTAAAGAGTACAACACTAACTTTTGATATATAATCACTTAATTTATCAATTTTAGTATTATTAATTTTAACTTTTTTGCCACCATCTTTAATTATTATTTTATAATTATTAACATATTTTTCAGAAATTGTCCCCTCTACTCGACAAACATCCTTATTGTTCATAATTAATACTTTATCAACAGAACCCCTAAAAGATTTTGTAAGAGCAAGCACATAAATACTTTCTATTAAATTAGTCTTTCCTGCTCCATTATCACCATATATAATATTGTAAGTAGGAGAAAAATTAATTTCTATCTTTTCATAATTTCTAAAATTTAATAATTTCAAATGTTGTATTTTCATTTTTTAGCCTCTTTTACGACCATACAGCTTCAAAAGTATTTTTTAAGTACTCCCATACCTCTATTTAATTATAACACAAAAAGCTACCTTAGAGTAGCTTTTTTATTAATTTTTATCTATTTTTCTTAACTGTAATGTATCTTTTAATCTAGAACATCTATAAAGTTGATTATCTATTATAGCTGTAGATACATCTACTAGTAACTTTTTACCATTTTTTAGCTCAATAATAGTCTTATCTTTAAACTTATCAGGTTTATAAATATGATCATAAGCTAACCAAGAACATTCATTATTCTTAGGAGATAAAGTAGGAAAAAATATCAAATCAAAAGATTCTTCTATTATAACAGGTACTTTATGTGTATAACCTATTAATTTAGATGTTCCAACTTGTCTACCTTCTAAAGAACTACCAAAATATTCACAACTCTCTTCTACTATTTTTAAAGCTGATTTATTAACTTCAAAAGAATTATCAACTTCATATACAATAGTATGTTTAGAATCTTTAGGTATTAAAGCTACAGTATCCTTATTTATTTCATAAGAATCCATCAAACAAAACCTCCCTCTTTCCAAAATTTACCAACCTTATACACTACTATAATGTCGAAATAACTCTAATTTTGTCGAATTTTAATAAAAATTTAACATTTAAGCAAAAAAAATCACTTTTTTTCGAAAAAGTGATTAATTTTTTTATAAATTAAAATGTTTTAACAGGTAAAATTAACTGAATTAAAGATTCATCATTAATAGATTTTATAACAATAGGTTTAACTTCCCCATTAAGTAATATCAATATATCTTGATCTTTCATAGTTTTTAAAGCATCTAACATATATTTAGCACTAAATGAAATATCTATATTAGCATCAGCACCAGTTTCTATATTAAGTTTTTCTTCTACTTTACCTATTTCTGATGCATAAGAATTAATTATCATTTTATTATTCTTAATTTTCATTTTAACAATATTCTTTTCTTTACCTTTACTTTGTGTAATTAAAGCGGCTCTATCTATAGCACTATAATAATCATCTAATTTAGTATTAACTATAATAGCAAACTCACTAGGTATTAAATTTGATGTATTAGGATATGTTCCAGATAATAAATTACTTTGGAAAATAATATTTTTATATTTAAATAATATTTTATTAGAGAATACATGCATTTCTACATCTTCATCTTCATTAATAATTTTATCTAATTCCATAATATTTTTTCCAGGTATAACAATATTAATTTCTTCTTCACTAGGATTATCTAATTTAATATTCTTTTTAGCTAATCTATAAGAATCTGTAGCTATACATTCCAAAACATCACCAACTATTTTAAAATTTAAACCTGTTAATAAAGGTCTTATTTCTTGTGTAGATATAGCAAAAGCAGTTTGACTTATAATAGTTTTAAATGTATTACCCTTAATAACTATAGGATTATCAACTTCTTCTAATTTTAAACTAGGATATTCTTTAGGATCTAAACAATTTAAATCATATTGACTATTATCAGAGAATATTTTTATTTTTAAACCATCCATTAATTCAAAATTAATTAAATCAGAAGGCATTTTCCTTATTATATCTAATATAAAATCACTTTGTATAATAATAGAACCTTCATTTTCTACATTAGTAATAGCTTTCTTTTCAATAAAAGCTCTAATCGTTAATTCACTATCACTAGCAGTAAGGAATAATCCTTCACTATTAAGTTCAAACTTTATACCATTTAATATAGGTATAATATTCTTAGAAGATATTGCTTTTACTACATTTGATAAATTTTCTAATAAAATATTTTTTTCAATTGTAAATTTCATTAATTTTCCTTCTTTCTTATTTATTTATTTTTAATTTTATTATTATTATTATAACGTTGATATGTTTATAACTATATTTTTATCCCCAAAATACTTAGATAAATCTATATTTTTAACTGTTAATAAATCTATATTTAATAACAATTAATTAACAATTTTATAATTTTGCTTTAATTTCATTAATAATATTCTTTAATTGACTATTATTTTTTAAATCTTCTTCAATTGTATTTACAGCATGTATTACTGTTGAATGATCTCTCGCACCAAATTCTAAGCCAATTCTTGGAAAAGATTGATCTGTTAACATCCTACATAGATACATAGCAATCATTCTTGGATATACTATATTAGCACTTCTCTTCTTTCCTTTTAATACTTCAACTGTTAAATTATAATAATCAGCAACAGCTTTCTGTATAGTAATTATATCATTAGATATATAAGGATTTTTATTAATATAATCTTTTAAAGCATCACTAACAAATTCTAAATCTATTTTATTTGGTACTATCATTGCGGTATAAGCTACTAATCTATTAATAGCTCCTTCAATACTTCTAACATCAGTATCACAATTATTAGCAATAAATTCAACTGCTTCATCAGTCATTTTACCAGTTAAACCATTAAGTCGCCCTATTTTATCTTTTATAATACGACATCTTAATTCAAAATCTGGTGGATATATATCAACAGGTAACCCCATTGAAAATCTACTTCTTAGACGATCTTCCAATAATTTTAAATCATCTGGTGATCTATCTGAACTTATTATAATTTGTTTATTTTTACCTTGTAAATAATTAAATGTATGAAAGAATTCTTCCTGTGTTTTCTTTGCATCTACTAAATATTGAATATCATCTATTATTAAAACATCTATATTACGATATTTTGATTTAAAATTATTAGCATATTCAGCAGAATTATTAGTTACTATACCAGTATAATCTTTTCTAAAATCATCACTTGTAGTATATAAAACCTTTAAATTTTTATTATGTTCCGTAATATAATTACCAATAGCATGCATTAAATGAGTTTTACCTATTCCACTTTTACCATATATAAATAATGGATTCCATTGACTACCAGGGTTCTTAGCTACAGTCTCGGCAGATAACTTAGCAAACTTATTAGTATCCCCTACTACGAAATTGTCAAAAGTAAGATTTGGTTTTAAATTACTTTCAAATTGATAATCATTTTCACTATTGTTAATATCTTCTACTTTATCAACAACCTCATTTTTATCATTCTTATCAGGAATAACTTCATTGGGTAATAAACATTCCATTTGGCGTCTTTTACCAGTTACTTCAGCAAAAGCATCAGTAAGTAAAACGTAATAATTATTTAAAAAAGAATTTTTATGCAATTGCATAGGTACTTGTAAGATAATTTTATCATCAGTAAGTTGGTATAACTTAGTATTATTAAACCACATACTAAATGATACTGGGTGGAACTCATCTCGAATATTATTGAGAACTTGTTCCCAGATTTCCTCTAGATTCAAAACCATCACCCCACTTCGTGACCTTTGTATAAATATTTTAACTCATACTGTTGAAAATTAAAAGAAATAATTTATCTAATTTAAACTATCAACAACATATAAACAAAATTAACAACAATTTAACACCCTAAATATCAAAGAATGCCATATTTATCAACATTATCCACAAATTTTTAATCCACCTGTTAAAAAAGTTATCCACATATCCACAGCTAAATGTTGATAATTATTATATTTCATTAAAATGACAAGTTCAACCCAATATTTCTTGACTTTTTTTTAATTATAATATTATAATAAGAGAGCTTGTTTAGATGTGGAGGTGTACTATATGAAAAGAACTTATCAACCAAATAATAGAAAAAGAGCAAAAAAACATGGATTCTTTGCTAGAAAAGAAAGCAATGTTCTAAATACAAGAAGACAAAAGGGACGTAAAAAAATCGTTGTTAAATAAGCCACTAACAAAGTGGTTTTTTATGTATTAAAAGGATGAATAGGTATGAAAAGGGAAGAAACAATAAAAAAACGAGATGTATTTAATGATCTAATAAAAAATGGTCATTATGTTAAAAATAATTATTTTGTCCTATATAGTTCTTTTAAAGAAGATGATGGAATAAAATATGGTATTGCTATAAGTAAAAAAGTAGGTAAAGCTTATTTAAGAAATCGTCTTAAAAGACAAGTTCGAGCTATTATAGATAATAATAGAAATTTGTTTCAAAATAAACATAATTATATTATAATGATAAGAAAGAGCTGTTCAGAAGTAAAATTTAAAGTTTTAGAACAATCTTTAATAGAATTATTAACAAGATAAGGTGATATAGTGAAGAAAAAAACAAAAATATTTATAATAGTTCTGTTATTAATTATTATGACAGGTTGTACACAAACATTAAAAGATGGTAAGGATGTTGTAACTAATGAAAAAACTGGTCAAACTCTTACATCTAATATATTATGTAAACCTACTGAAGAAGATTTATTAAATAAATATCAAGATTATAATGATAAATTAAAAGTTAAATTAGAAGATTTACCAACATGTAAAAGTTTTACTCCTAATAAAGTAAAATACCAAAATTTATGGGAATCTCTATTTGTTAAACCATTAGCTTTCATTATTTTAAAATTTGGTTATATAGTTAATAACATGGGTATTTCAGTAATGGTAATAGGTTTATTAATAAGATTAATAATGATGCCAATACAAGTAAAAACAATTAAACAATCAGAAAATATGAAAAAGATTCAACCAGAAATGGCTCGAATTGAAAGAAAATATCAAAATAAAACAGATAATGAGTCATTAATGGCTAAAAGCCAAGAAACAATGATGTTATATAAAAAATATGAAATAAATCCAGTAAGTAGTTGTTTAATGGCCTTTATTCAGTTGCCGTTATTCTTTGCTTTCTTAGAAGCAATCAACAGAGTACCAGCAATATTTGAAGGAGAATTCTTAACTATGAACTTAGGAATGACTCCTGTATCTGGTTTTATGCAACATAATTACTTATACGTCGCATTAATAATATTAATAATATTAACTACATACTTATCATTTAAAATATCTATGTCTGGTCAAGATAAAAACTCAGAAATAGGTCAACAAACTAATTTTATGTTTGTATTTATGATATTTATGGTATCAATCGCATCTTTAAGTTTACCAACAGCAATTGCTTTATATTGGATCGTAACTAATGGTTTTGCGGTAATACAAAATATTATAATTAAGAAATTAATGGAAAAGAGGATTTAAAAATGAAGTTTGAAGTATTTGAAGGAAAAACAAAAGAAGAAGCCAAAGAACTAGCACTTAGTGAATTAAATGTTAGTGAAAATGAAGTATTTATCAAAGAAGAAGAAAAAAAGGGTAAATTATTCAAAGGAACAACTTATATATGTAAGGTTGTTAAAATCGGAGATGTAGCAAATTTCTTAAAAGAAAAATTATCTGAATTATTAAATAATATGGGTATAGAATGTCAATTTGAAACAAGTGTAAGAGATGAACAAATAAACATTAAAATGTACTCAGATAAAAATAATATCTTAATTGGTAAGAATGGACAAACATTAATGGCTATTCAAACAATTCTAAGACAAATAGTTCATAACGAAGTAGATGTATATCCTTATATATTATTAGATGTAGAAAATTACAAAGAAAAGAAAATATCTAATCTAGAAAGAAATGCTAAACGTATTGCTCGTGAAGTATTAAAAACTAAAGTTGATGTAACATTAGATGATATGAATTCTTACGAAAGAAGAATCGTTCATAATGCATTAACTAAATATAAAAATCTATCAACTGCTAGTGAAGGTGAAGAACCACATCGTCACATAGTTATTAGATATATTGAAACAGAAAATGACGAAGAAGAGTAAACCAACTCTTCTTTTTTATTTCCCGGGAAATAATTTTGATATAATATTAATATAATAAAATCATTTCCCAAAGTAATAAAATGTGCTATAATACCACGCGAAAAGGGTGAATTCTATGAATGATACAATATGTGCAATAGCAACAAGTCAAGGAGTAGGGGCAATTGCTATTATAAGAGTTAGTGGTGATGAAGCAATTAATATAGTAAATAAAATCTTTAAAGGCAAAGACTTATCTAAAGTAAATTCCCATACTATAAACTATGGAAAAATAATCGATCCTAAAGATAATAAAATAATAGATGAAGTCTTAGTATCCATTATGATAGCTCCTAAAACATTTACAAGAGAAAATGTCGTTGAAATAAATACTCATGGTGGTATAGCATCTACTAATAAAGTTCTAGAATTACTACTTACTTATGGTTGTCGTTTAGCTGAACCAGGAGAATTCACTAAAAGAGCTTTTTTAAATGGTCGTATTGATTTAATAGAAGCTGAAGGAGTAATGGACTTAATCAATGCTAAGACTGATGCTCAAAGAGATTTAGCAGCTAACCAAGTAACAGGAAAAGTCTCTGATTTAATAAATAATTTACGTGATGATTTAGTTCAAATAATATCTAATATCAATGTTAACATAGATTATCCGGAATATGATGATGTTGATATAATAACTAATGAATTATTAATTCCTAAAATAACTAGTTTAAAAGCTAAAATAATAAATATCTTAAAAGAAAGTAAAAATGGTCGTATTATAAAAGAAGGAATAAAAACTACTATAATAGGTCGACCAAATGTCGGAAAAAGTAGTTTATTAAATACTTTATTAGAAGAAGATAAAGCTATAGTAACAGATATTGCTGGTACAACGAGAGATATTGTTGAAGGTGAAATAAGTATTAATGGCATACTACTCAATATAATAGATACAGCAGGTATTAGAAAAACTGATGATTTAGTTGAATCAATTGGTGTTGAAAAAAGTTTAAAAACTATTGATGAAGCAGATTTAGTTTTATTTATATTAAATAATAATGAAGAATTAACTAAAGACATAACTGATTTATTAACTAAAATAAAAGATAAAAATAAAGAATATTTAATATTGATAAATAAAAGTGATTTACCAACTAAATTAAATATAAATGAATTGTTTGTTGATAAAGATAAAATTATTCACACAAGTATTAAAAATAATACTGGTATAGATGAATTAAAAAATAAAATAATAGAAATGTTTAATTTAAATAAATTAGAAAGTCAAGATCCTACATATCTAAGTAATAGTAGAAGTATAAGTATCTTAAGAAAATGCTTAGATTCTATTGAAGAAATAGAAAAAGGTTTGAAAGAAAATCAACCTATAGATATGATAGAATTAGATATTAAAAATATCTGGGAACAATTAGGTATGATAAATGGTACTACCTATGAAGATGAATTACTAGATGAAATGTTTAGTAGATTTTGTTTAGGAAAATAAAAATTATTTCCCGGGAAATAAAATTGAGGTGAAAAATATGTATGAAATAATAGTTGTAGGTGGTGGACACGCCGGTTGTGAAGCAGCTTATGCATCAGCTACTAAAAAACATAAAACACTGTTGATAACTAGTAACTTAAAAAATATAGCTGACATGCCTTGTAATCCTCATATAGGTGGTAGTGCTAAAGGAATTGTAGTAAGAGAAATAGATGCATTAGGTGGCATTATGGGTAAAGTTGCTGATAAAACCCATTTACAAATAAAAATGCTTAATAGTGCTAAAGGTCCAGCCGTACAATCACTACGTGCTCAAGGTGATAAAATAGCTTATCCTAAAGAAATGCTTAATATCTTAAACAATCTAGAATACCTAGATATTAAAGAAGGCATGGTTGAAGATTTAATAATTGAAAATAATACCGTTAAAGGAATAATATTAGAAGATGGTACAAAAATTATTTCCCAAGCTGTAATTTTAACAACAGGAACTTATTTAAAGGCTGATATTCTAGTGGGAAATACTCGTACTAGAAAAGGACCTCATGGTGAAAAACCATCTAATTACTTAAGTGATAAATTAAAAGAATACGGTTTTAATATCATAAGACTAAAAACAGGTACTCCCCAAAGAATAGATCGTAAAACCATCGATTTTTCTAAAACTAAACTAGAACCAGGAGATAACGTTTATCATACCTTTAGCTTTGATTTAGAACCATCATATAAAATCGAAGATCAAGAACCATGTTATTTAACATACACAAACGAAAAAACTCATCAAATAATTCGTGATAATTTAAATAAATCAAGTATGTATGGTGCTTTAGATGATATCAAAGGAATAGGTCCTCGTTATTGTCCATCTATTGAAGATAAGGTTGTAAGATTCTCTAATAAAGAAAGACATCAATTATTCCTAGAACCAGAAAGTCGTTACTATGATGACATCTACTTACAAGGCTTTTCTACTTCGATGCCTCCAGAAATTCAAGAACAAATGGTTCATAGTTTACCAGGTTTAGAAAATGCTAAAATTCTAAAATATGGTTATGCTATAGAATATGATGCTATTTATCCAACTCAATTGAATGCTTCTTTAGAAACTAAAGTCATAACTAACTTATATACTGCTGGTCAAATAAATGGTACTAGTGGATATGAAGAAGCTGCTTGCCAAGGTTTAATGGCTGGAATTAATGCTTCCCTAAAAATAGAAGGTAAAGACCCATTAATTTTAAAAAGATCAGATGCATATATTGGCGTTTTAATAGATGATTTAATAACTAAAGGAATTAGAGATCCATATCGTTTATTAACTTCAAGAGCAGAATTCCGTTTATTATTAAGAAGTGATAACGCAGATTTAAGATTAAGAGAATATGGCTATGAAGTAGGTTTAATTAACGAAGAACAAATAACTAAATTACACGAAAAACAAAAATTAATATCTTCTTTATTAGATTACATGTCTAATACTAAATTAAAACTAACTCCAGAAATAAAAAAAGAATTTGAATTAAATAATTATCAAATTCCAACAGCTAGTTTATCTTTAGAACAATTAATAAAAAGACCTGAAATAACTATGTCTTTCTTAAATAAATTAATTGAAATTCCATATCCCTTAGATATCCAAGAACAAATAGAAATAAATTTGAAATATGAAGGATATATTAATAAAGCTTACAAAGAAGCTGAAAAAATGCTCAAATTAGAGAAAAAAGAAATACCTAAAGATATTGATTATGACAAAATAAAAAATATAGCATCTGAAGCTCGTCAAAAACTAAAAGAAGTAAGACCAACTACTATAGCTCAAGCTATTCGTATTAGTGGAGTAAATCCAGCTGATATATCAATATTATCAATCTATTTAAAAAAGGAATATGGTAAAGATGAATAAAGAAAGTTTTATAAAAGAATTATCTAAATTAAATATATCTCTTACAGAAGAAGAACTAAATAAATTAGATATCTATGCTAACTTCTTAATTGAATATAATAAACATACTAACTTAACAGCTATAACTAATATTGAAGATATCTATTTAAAACATTTCTATGATTCACTAACTATCGTAAAAGCAATTGATTTAACTAAAATAAACAACTTAATTGATGTTGGAACAGGAGCAGGATTTCCTGGTATGGTAATAAAAATTTTATTTCCCAACATCGAAGTTACATTATTAGATTCTAATAATAAAAAAATAACTTTCTTACAAGAATTATCTCAAAAATTACAATTAACAAATATTAATTTTTATCACGGAAGAGCAGAGGAGTATTCTAAAGAATATCGTGAATCATTTGATATTGTAACAGCTCGTGCTGTAAGTAATTTAACTACTTTATCTGAATTATGTCTTCCTTTAACTAAAATAAATGGTTATTTTATTCCTTTAAAAGGTTCTAATGAAGAAGAGATAATATCTTCATATAATGCTATTAATAAATTAGGTGGTAAAGTAGAGGAAATAATAAAATTTTCATTACCATATGAAGATAGTAAAAGAAATATTATAAAAATTAAAAAAATAAAAAATACACCGTCAATATATCCAAGACGATATGAAAAAATAATTAAGTACCCATTGAAATAAAGTGGGAAATAAGGTATTATTAATAATAGGATAGACTATAAAAAAGGGGCTGATTTAATGAATTTAGAATCACAAGTACTTCAAGTACATATTGAAGACATAATACCTAACAGGTTTCAACCTAGGCTATCATTTGATGAACAAGGATTAAAAGAATTATCAGATTCAATAAAAGAACATGGTATTATTCAACCTCTTGTCTTAAGAAAACTAGGAGATAAATTTGAAATAATTGCTGGTGAACGTCGTTACAAAGCTGCTCAAATGGCTGGCTTACAAACAGTACCAGCAGTAATTGCTAATATAGATGATAATAAATCTGCTGAAGTAGCATTAGTTGAAAACGTTCAAAGAAGAGATTTAACTGCTATTGAAGAAGCTCGTTCATATAAGAGTTTATTAGATAAAGGTTACCTAACTCAAGATCAACTAGCAAAACGTATGGGTTTATCCCAACCTGCTATCGCTAATAAATTACGTTTATTAAACTTAGATGAAGAAGTTCAACAAGCTTTATTAGAAGAAAAAATATCTGAAAGACATGCTCGTACTTTACTAACTATTGAAGATAAGAATGCTCAAAGAGAATGGTTACATCGTATTATTAATGAACGTTTAACTGTTCGTCAATTAGATTTAGAATTAAAGAAATTAAAAGAAAATAATAACTTAGTTGGTGCTGGTGATGAAGATGAAGGAACAGGTGAAGTTCCACTAGTATCAGGAATTCCAAGTATTGAAGATATTAAAGCAAATGCTATGGATATTGGTATGGCTAATCGTCTTCAAAAAGAACCTCCAAAAGAATCTCCTGAAGTATTAGAAACGTTAGATGAACAACCAGTAGAAACTTTAGAAACATTAGATAATGAACCAGTTAGTGAACCTAATACTTACAAAGAAGCAACAACAATCCCTGAATTTAATATCGCTACCCCAAATTCTGTAAGTACATTCGTTCCTGAAGAAAATATAGTTGCTAATAATGAACCAAGTAGATTCTTTAATATATCTGGACCTACTCCTAATGAAGTTCCAAATAACTATAATCCTCAAGCTAATTATCAAATGCCTAACAATTATGGTAATATGACTTCTATGCAACCATCTAATAATACATTTGAAGTCTTTGATGCTCCAACAATGCAAAATTCATTTGTTGACCAAACAACTCAATCAGGAATGTCAGAACAAACTCAAAGACCGGTTACAGAACAAAATCAAGCACCATCTTTTGCAACACCAATGAATAGTCCAATTTCACCATTAACAGGTGCTTTAAATACCGATTTTGATCGTAATCCTAATAATAAATTCTTTACACCAGTTACCGAAAATACACCTGATGTAATGTTAAATAATCCAGAAGATGCTGAAGTAGATCCTATGGCTGCTGTTGATAAACTAACAGCTGAAAATAAACCAGTACAACATGGTCCACAAAAAATGGAATTAAAAGATGCTATCGCTACAATTCGTTCATGCATTGAAGGATTAGGTGATCAAGGATTCTTCATTAATGTAGAAGAAATTGATTTTGAAACAAATTATCAAATTACTATGCAAATACATAAAGACAACTAATTAGTTGTCTTTTTTAATTACTTTGAAGCTCTTTAAAAACAGTCTCTGTATCATCATTTCTATATTCACTACCATTAACATAATAAAAAATAGTTGTCTTACTAGCATCCTTAGTTTCTTTACCAGTAATAGCATCTAAAGCCACACCTACTACATTACTAGGCATTTTATACCAAGATTTATCTATATTTAAATTTTCTACTGTATTCGCCCATATATTTTTAGGAGCTCTATTATCACTTGTCTTAAGTTCACTATTATCATCATATCCATTCCATACCATCATTAATACATTAGGATTATATCCAACTATCCAACAATCAGTTCCTGATGATCCTGTTTTAATAGCGTATTTACTTGTTATCTTACTAGCAATACTTAAAACAGTTGGTGTATTATAATCAACAAAAGCTTTATTATAAGTAGAAGTCATCATTTCATTTAATATATAAGTATAAGATTCATTTAATACTTGATCCTTATTATCGCTTTTTTCATATAAAACATTTCCTTCCATATCTTCAATACGATTAATAAAAGTTAAATCTTTTTTATAACCACTACTAGCTAAAGTAGTATAAGCTCTAGCAAAATCTAACATACTTAATTCACATGTCCCTAAAGCTAAAGAAGGTACAGGTTGTAAATTACTTTTAATACCCATTCTTTTAGCTGTATTAACTAAAACATCTTCTCCTAAAAATAAATGAGTTTTAACAGCATAAATATTATCTGAATAAGCAATCGCCGCAGCCATAGTAATATTTTGATTACCATATTTTTCATTATAATTAGAAGGTGAATAATTTTGATTAGTTGAAAATACAAAAGTCGTTGGTTCACTTAAAAAAGTTGAAGAAGAAACCATCCCATTTTCTAAAGCTGCGTAATATAAAAGAGGTTTTATAGCCGAACCAACTTGTCTTTTACTACTTATAGCTCTATTATATTGACTCTTAGCATAATCTATACCTCCTGTTAAAGCCATAACTCCTCCTGTCTTAGGATTTACTATAATACTAGCTACTTGCATCTTACTATCATTCTTCATTTCTTCTAAAATATTCTTTTCCATTAAAGCTTGTGCTTCCATATTAAGTGAAGTAAATATCTTTAAACCTCCAGATTCAATTAATGAATCTGGTATATCTTCAATACTTTCTAAATATCCTCTTTTGGTTTTAGCACAAAACTCTAAAGCTTTCTTAGTAAAACATTGAACTCCTACAAACTTTTTAAGTTCATAATCAGATCTTCCTTTAGGAAATGGAATAGGACTTCTAGACATATACAAACCATACC
>CANQOR010000005.1 GCA_947625535.1 uncultured Bacilli bacterium | reverse complement strand
ACAGAGTAGTTAAGCACTTATACGCCGACAATAGCTCCCGCTAAGATAGGTAGTCGCCAATCTCTTTTTTTTTGTGTCACTTTTGGAGGGGGGACCACCAAAAAAAGCCTATCAGTCGGCATATTTTAAACCTTTACTAAATATAATAAAATATCTAAAAAAATATATTGTTATACAAACAAATGTATGATATAATTATATTATGGAAAGGGTAGAAAATTATGAAAGGTAGAGTAAAATGGTGGAGTAATGAAAAAGGATATGGATTTATCGAATATAATGATAATCAAAACATCTTTGCTCACATAGAACAAAAAGATAGACAAAATTATCATATTGAAGAAAATCAAGAAATTGAATTTACTTTAATTACTAAAGAAAATTCCACATTCTTAAAATTAATTACTTTAGAAAACAAGGCTTAATAAGTCTTTTTTTATTTACTAAAAGGAAATTAAATATCTAACTATAATAATATAAATGAAGGGAGAATTTATATGATATGTCAAATAAAGATAAATAAGATAATAAAAATATTAAAAGAGAATTTAAATTTCTTGAACTAGTCTTTAAAAATTGCTAGTATAAATAAGTAAAGGATGATTACTATGAAAAAATATCTTATAGATATCTTATTAATAATTATATGGATGGGTGTTATTTTTTCTTTTTCTAATCAAACAGGTGAATTTTCTGGTAGTTTATCTAGTACTTTAATCATTAAAGTTGCTAATATAATTAGTAAAGAAGAAATTACCCCTGCTAAAGAAGAGGAACTTATAAACAAATATTCATTTATTGTTCGAAAAGGAGCTCATTTTAGTATATATTTTATTCTAGCTTTATTATCTTTTAATCTAGCTCGTAAAATATATTCTATAAGTCCTAAAACATTTATTTATACTATTATATTTGCTTTTATTTATGCTTGTACTGATGAATTACATCAAGCGTTCATTAGTGGTCGTGCTTGTAGCTTTATTGATGTCTTAATTGATTCGTTAGGAGCTATTTGTGCTACAACTTTATTGACTATTATTGGTAATATTAGGAATAAAGGTATGACTAAATAATATTCGTTAAAAATATTAATAGGTGTTTCTTATGAAATTAATCATAATATCTCTATTAATTTTTATTATCTTATTTATCTTAAGTTTTATCTATTGTGCTTGTAAATTAGCAAGTATTGTAGATGATCAAAATGAATTACTAAAGAAGTAATTCTTTTTATTTTATCTTTACTTTTATATTTGATATAATTAAAGCGATACCCCGTGTATCAAAGGAGAAAAATATGAAAAATAAAGATTTGTTTATAAACAAAGAAAGTATTGCTTATGATTATATACAAAGCTATACTTATCCTTTTGAAGTACTACCTCATATCAAAGATATTATCTTAGAAATAGGTAGTAAATTAAATGAAGATTATAAAGAAGTAAAAGAACATGTTTGGATTCATAAGAATGCCAAAGTAAGTAAAAGTGCTGATATAACTGGACCATGTATCATCGATGATAATGCTGAAATAAGATGTAATGCTTATATAAGAGGTAATGCTATTATTGGTAAAAATACTGTCTTTGGTAATTCATGTGAAATTAAAAATGCTATTTTATTTGATAATGTCCAAGTACCTCATTTTAGTTATGTAGGAGATTCTATATTAGGTTCTCATTCTCATATGGGAGCTAGTTCTATTATTAGTAATTTAAAAAGTGATAAAACCAATATTATTATTAAATATAATAATGAACAAATTGAAACGGGCTTACGTAAAATAGGTGCTTTCTTAGGTGATAATGTTGAAGTAGGTTGTGGTTCTATATTAAATCCTGGAACTATTATTTTACCTAATACCAACATTTACCCTTTAACAAGTGTTAGAGGAACTATTCCCTCTAATTCAATCGTTAAAAGTATGAATAATATCGTTACAAAGGAGACAAAATAATGGGTAAATTATTTGGTACTGATGGTGCTCGTGGAATAGTAGGACCAGAGTTAACTATTGAAATAGCTATGAAAATTGGTGCCTCTGCTGCTCGTATTTTAAAAGATAAAAAGAAAAAAACTACTTTATTAGTAGGTAGTGATACAAGAATATCTAAAGATGCTTTAAGATTTGCTTTAGCAAGTGGTGTTTTAAGTGAAGGCGTAAATGTTATTGATTTAGGAGTTATTTCAACTCCTGCTGTTGCTTATCTTATAAAAAAATATAAAGCAGCTGGTGGTTTTGTTATATCTGCTAGTCATAATCCAAGTAAATATAATGGTATTAAAGTCTTTAATAGTGAAGGTTATAAATTAGCAGATGAATTAGAAAATAAAATAGAAGATATTATCTTTAATGATTTTAAACTAAATAATGAAGTAAATAATGTTGGTACTTATGAATTTAAAGAAAATGCTAAAGAAGATTATGTAAATTATTTAGCATCTACTATTAAAAATGACCTTTCTAATTTAAAAATAGGTCTTGATACTGCTAATGGAGCAGCATCAATTACTGCTCAAATGTTATTTGATAAATTAAATGTTAAATATCAAATTATTAATAATAAACCAGATGGTTTTAATATAAATGATAATGCTGGTTCTACTCATTTAGAAGGCTTACAAGAATTTGTTGTTAAAAATAAACTAGATTGTGGTATTGCTTTTGATGGTGATGCTGATCGTTGTTTATTTGTTGATGAACAAGGTCATGTTGTTGATGGTGATAAAATCTTAGCTATATGTGGTTTAGATTTAAAAGAACGTAATGAGTTAACTAATAACACTATCGTCGGAACAGTTATGTCTAACTTAGGTTTTGTTAAATTCTGTGAAAAGAACGATATTAACTTTATTGCTACTAAAGTAGGTGATCGTTACGTCTTAGAAGAAATGCTTAAAAATAATTATATTCTTGGTGGTGAACAAAGTGGTCATGTTATCTTTAAACAGTTTGCGACAACTGGTGATGGTGAATTAACAGCTATTCAAGTTCTAAGTATTTTAGCTACTAAGAAAGTTAAATTAAGTAAACTTGCTAGTATTATGGATACTTATCCTCAAGTCTTAAAAAATCTTGATGTAACTAAAGAATTTAAAGATACATATAAAGATAATGAAACTATTAATAACTTTATAAAGCAATGTGAATCTTCCCTTAATGGCGAAGGACGTATTTTAGTAAGAGCTAGTGGTACTGAAAACTTAATAAGAGTAATGTTAGAAGGTAAAGATATAAAATCTATTACTAAAATATGTGATGAAATAATTGAAGTTATAAAAAAAGAATTGCATTAAAAAATAACATATCTTACAATAATATGTAGATATGTTTTTTATGTCCTCGTAGCTCAGTAGGATAGAGCAATCGCCTCCTAAGCGAAAGATCGGCAGTTCGACTCTGCCCGGGGACGCCATTTTTTAAAATAAAGTTAAATATTAATTTTAACTTTTTTAATTGTATTAAAGTTTAATCTTTTATATAATAAATATAGATTATAAGAATAAAGAAGTAGGGTGTAAATATGGATAATAATATAAATGTTAATATATCACAAGAAGAACTAGATAAAAGTAAAGATATTATATCCAAGATATTTAATTATTATAAAGAAAGAATAGTAGGTCAAGTTAACTTACAAAATTCTTTATTATTAGCTTTAATGGCTAACGGACATATCTTATTAGAATCAGTCCCTGGTTTAGCTAAAACAACTGCAGCTAAAGTAATGACTGAAGCTGTAAATGGTAAATTCTCTCGTATTCAATGTACTCCAGATTTATTACCTAGTGATATTATAGGTACGCAAATATTTAACTATTCAACTAATTCGTTTGAAACTAAAATAGGTCCTATCTATGCTAATTTTGTTTTATTAGATGAAATAAATAGATCTAGTGCTAAAACTCAAAGTGCTACTTTAGAAGCTATGCAAGAAAGACAAATAACTATTGATAATAAAAGATATAAATTACCAGAAATATTTATTGTTATAGCTACGCAAAATCCTATTGAACAAGAAGGAACTTATACTTTAGCAGAAGCTCAATTAGATCGTTTTTTAATGAAAGAAAAAATTGAGTATCCAAAATTTGATGAAGAAATAGAAGTCTTAAATCGTATTGAAAATAATGCTTTTATTAAAGGTAAACCTATTTTATCTTTAGAAGACTTAGTTTATTTACAAAATATAACTAAAAAAGTTTATATAGATAATTCTATTAAAAGATATATTGCTCAAATTATCGAAGCAACTCGTTATCCAGCTAATTATATTCCTAAGAATATGGCTGATTATATTGAATTAGGTTCTAGTCCACGAGGAACCATTGCTTTTATGGAATGTTCTAAAGCTCTAGCTTTAATAAATGGTCGTACTTTTGTTACTCCAGATGATGTTAAAGCTCTACGTTATAGTATATTAAGACATCGTATCTCTCTTAACTTTTCAGCAATGGCTGATAATATAACTGTTGAACAAGTAATTGATTCTATAATAGGAGCTATTCCTACACCATGAATTTAAAATATATTAATAAAATAAAAGCTAATATATCTATTTTTTCTAGTAAGAAAACTAATAATATATTAGATGGTACTTATAAATCAATCTATCGTGGTAAAAGTATGAATTTTGAAAACTTACGTGAATATGTTATAAACGATGATATTAAAGATATTGATTGGAAATCATCAGCTCGTCATCGTTCTTTATTAGTTAAACAATTTATTGCTGAAAAAAAACATAATATTATGTTAGTAATGGATACTGGTCTTAAGATGAGTGCTGATACAGACTCAAACGAAATAAAAAAAGATGTTGCTTTATATACAGCAGGTACTATAGGTTATCTAGCTATAAAAAATAATGATTATGTAGGTATGACTTATAATAAAAATGATTTAATTATTACTAAGAAATTAAGATATAATCTTTATAATTTAGAAGAGTATTTAACTGAATATGATAAAAATGCTTGTTTAAATAATAATGAAGGTTTAGAAAAAACTTTAACTTATTTATCGCGTAATAGTAAAAAGAAAATGATTATTTTTGTTATAACAGACTTAAAAGGTTTAAATTCTATAAGTACTAAAATATTAAAAGAATTAAGTTTAATGCACGATGTCTTATTTATAAATATTAATGATGCTTATATGTTTGGTGATAATCTTTATGATTTAGACAGTAATGAATATCTACCTAACATTTTATTAAATGATGAAAAGTTAGTTAATATGGAAAAAGAAACTAAAGAAAAAATATATAATGATAATAAAGAAAGATTAAGAAAAAATAAAATATGTCTTATTTCTATTAGTAATTTAAAAGAAATAAATAATAAAATAATTGAATTATTAGAAAGTCATAAGTATGCCAACTTCAGTTAAATTACAAGATATGTTTTCTTATTCTTTTATTCCTATCTTAATATTAATTCTTTGTTTATTAATAACTACTATTATCTTATGTTTAACTTTCTTAAATAAAACTAAGAATAAAGAAATAGTTATTATCAAACCTAATAATTTAAATGATATAAAAAATAAATATCTAAAAGAATTAGATAATCTTTTGTTATGGATAAATGAAAATAAAGTATCTAATCGTCATGCTTATCAAACATTAAGTAAATTAATTAGAAATTTTATTTATGAAGTAACAGGTATTAAAGTTCAAAACTATACTTTAAGTGATATAGAAAAAGTTAATCTACCAATTTTAACTTCTTTAGTAAGAGAATACTATCATCCTGAATTTGCTAAAGAATCTTTAGGTGATATTATATCTTCTTTAAATAAGACAAAGGAGGTTATTATAAAATGGCATTAAAATATCCTGTATTTATTGTTATTGGTTTTATCTTAGTTATTATATGTTTATTTTATAAAATAAAGAAACCTTCTTATAGTAATGGTCATAAAATAGCTAATACTAATTTTGTTAAACAATTATCTTATTATCAAAATAAAATTAAATTATATAATTCATTACTTTTCTTAGTTAAAGTATTATGTCTTATATCTATTATAGTATCTAGTTTTTTATTAGCTCGTCCTTATGTAACAGATGTTATAAGTGACGAAGAGTATAATCGCGATATCTTTTTATGCATGGATGTATCAGGTTCAGTAAATAATTTAAATTTAGAATTAGTTGATGAATTAAAAGAAACAGTTTCTTCTTTAAAAGGAGATCGTTTTGGTATATCTATTTTTAATACTTCATCAGTTACTTTAGTTCCTTTAACAAGTGATTATGAATATGTTAATAATGTTTTAACACAATTAAAAAAATCTATTGAATATTATATAGATCCTGATCGTAGTTATACTAATTCTGATGATTATTTTTATAATGTTGGTTATCTTTATAGTGGAACTACAACAGGTAGTTATGAAAGAGGTTCATCTCTAATAGGTGATGGTTTAGCATCCTGTGTTTATAACTTTCCTAATAAAGAAGATCGTACTAGAATAATTATTTTTACAACTGATAACTCTTTAGCTGGAAGTCCTTTTCTAACTTTAGAAGAAGCAGCTAATTTAAGTAAAGAAAAGAATGTCATTGTTTATGGTATTGCTCCTGTAACAATAGGTCGTACAGATAAAGAAACCTTTGAAAAAGCTGTTAAATTAACTAAAGGTAATTACTATGATATTAGATCTTCAACAGTTACTTCAATAGTTAGAGATATTGAAAAAAATAGTAAATCTCTTCATAAAAAAGAAAGTGTTACTTTACAAAGAGATGTTCCAACTATTCCTTTTATTATATTAGCTATTTCTATATTTAGTTTAATTATAATAGATAGGAGAGTGAAACTATGAAACTATTTTCTATAATACCTATATGGTTAATAAGTATAATAAGTATTATCTTATTAGATAGAATATTAAGTTCTAAAAAGACTCGTTTAACTTTATATGAAATAGGTCTTATTATTATCATCTTTATTATGAATCTTAGAATATCTATTCCAATTAAAAATGCTGATGTTTTAACTAATGATGTTGATGTTTTATTTGTTGTTGATAATACTTTAAGTATGTATGCTGTAGATTATGATTCATATACTAAAAGTCGTATGGATGCTGTTAAAGAAGATTGTAGTTATATAATAAGAAAATTAAATGGAGCTAGATATTCTTTAATAACTTTTAATAATACTTCTAAGTTAGCACTACCATATACTTATGATTCAGATATTACTAAAGAATCTATTGAAGTCCTTCAACCATTAAAAGAGTACTATGCCCGTGGTTCATCTCTAAATACCCCTTTAAAAGATACTACTGACTTTTTAAAACGTACTTTTAATGACGAAGAAAATCGTAAAAAAATTATTTTCTTTATAAGTGATGGTGAAATAACAGATGATTCTAAGTTAGAATCTTTCTCATCTATTAAAGAATATATAGATGATGGTGCTGTTTTAGGATATGGAACAACTAAAGGTGGTAATATTAAAACAATTGATGATTTTACTGGTGAAGAAACATATCTTGAAGATAATAGCACATGGCCTTATAAAAAAGCTGTATCTAAAATAGATGAAAGTAATTTAAAAAAGATTGCTAAAGATATTGATATTGATTATATTAAGATGAATAAACAAACAGATATTGATTCTAAAATAAAAGAAATATTAACATCTTCTAAATCTAAAACATCTAATATTGATAGAACCTCTTATAAAGATACTTACTATTATCTTATAATTCCTTTATTTATATTATTATTCTTAGTATATATAGAATATAAAAGGAGGACATTATGAAAAAAATATTAATTATTATAATAATTATTTTATCTTTAATCCTTCTTAAATTTTCATCTACTTATATAGTTAATGAAGTAATAATTAATTCATATGAAGATAAAGAATATGATACAAATTTAATTAATTACTTATATTTTTTAAATATTACAGAACCATATATTGTTTATTATAATCATGGTAATTTATTATATCAAAATAAATCTTATGATTTAGCTATTGCTAAATATAATGAAGCTTTATTACATAATCCTCCTAAAGATAGAGTATGTAATATTCGTATTAATCTTGCTTTATCATATCTTGCAACCATAGATGAACAAAATATTGAAGAAACTTTAGATATCTTAAATAGTGCTAAAGATGTTTTACTTAAAGATAATTGTGCTACTATAGATGATGATGGTATAAGTCCTAATGCCCAACAGTTAAAAGAAGATATTGAAAAGAAAGAACAAGAATTACAAGATAAAAAAGAAGAATCTAATAATAACAATAATTCTAATAATGAAGAGAATAATAATAATGAATCTAAATCAGTTGAAGAAAAGTTAAAAGAAGTTGAAAAACAATCGCAATTAGAACGTAATGATGATTTAGATAGTTATCGTGAATATGATAATAATGGTTTTACTTATTATGATGGTAAAACTTGGTAAAGATATAACTTGTTAGTTATATCTTTTATTTGGTTATTTTAATAAAAAATAGTATAATACTTAAACGAAGGTGGTTTCATGTCATATATAAAATTTAATAATATTAGTAAAATATATCAAATGGGTGAAGTAAAAATAAAAGCTTTAAATAAAACTAGTTTTACTATTGAAAAAGGTGAATTAGTTGTTATTTTAGGTCCTTCAGGAGCTGGTAAAACAACATGTTTAAATATCTTAGGTGGTATGGATAGTGCTACATCTGGTACAGCTATTATTGATGGAATAGATATCACTAAATTAAAAGATAAAGAATTAATTACTTATCGTCGTCATGATATAGGTTTTGTTTTTCAATTTTATAATTTAATTAATAATTTAACAGCTTTAGAAAATGTTGAATTAGCAGTTCAATTATGTAAGGATCATTTAAATCCTAGTACTATATTAAATAAAGTTGGTTTAAAAGATCGTAAAAATAATTTCCCATCCCAGTTATCTGGTGGTGAACAACAAAGAGTAGCTATCGCAAGAGCCATTGCTAAGAACCCTAAAATTCTATTATGTGATGAACCAACAGGAGCACTGGATTATAAAACAGGCAAACAAATATTAAAACTATTACAAGATACATCTCGAAATGAAAATATGACTGTTATTATAATAACTCATAATAGTGCTATTGCTGATATGGCTGATAAAGTAATTCGTTTTAAAAATGGAGAAGTAGAAAGTATTACAAATAATAAACATCCTAAGGATATAGAAAAAATAGAGTGGTAATATGAAAAAGAAAAATCGTATTTCAACTAATAGCTTTCGTGAAATAAAAAAGTCTTTCCCACGTTTTATCTCTCTAATTGTTATTAGTTTCCTAGGTGTATTTGTCTTCTCTGGACTTCGTTCTACAGCCCCAGATATGATGCATACTCTAGATTCATACTTAGATAGTCAAAATACCTATGATATAAAAATAATTTCTACTTTAGGTTTAACTGATAATGATATTAATGCTTTAAAAAATATTAATGGTATCTTAGATGTTGAACCCTCTTATACTAAAGATTTACTAATTAAAATAAATTCTGAAGAAGAAACTATCTTTAATATATCTTCATTACCTACTAAAATTAATACTTTAAAACTAATAGAAGGACATCTTCCTTTATCTAATAATGAAATAGTAGTTGAACCAAACTTTCTATCTAAAAATAATAAAAAAATAGGTGATAAACTATTATTAGATGATTCATTTAATACAAAAGAAGTAACTATTGTAGGTACTATAACATCTACTTTATATTATACTAATACACGTATTAATCAAAATAGAGGTAGTACTAGTATAGGTTCTGGTACTATTAACTACTATGCTTATGTTTTACCTTCTAACTTTAAAGATGAATATTACTCTAATCTTTATCTTACTTTAAATGATACTCTTCCTTTAGAAACCAATTCTAAAGAATATAATGAATTAATCGATAATATAACTAATAAAATAAATGATATAAAAGAAGAACAAGAACTATATCGTTATAATGAAATATATAATAAAGCTAAAGAAGAAATAGCTAAAGAAGAAACTAAAGTAAATAATGAATTAAATAAAGCTTTAAAAGAAATTAATTCTAATCAAACTAAATTAAATAATGCTAAAAAGACTTTAGATAAAGCTAAAAAAGATTTAAATACTTTTAAAAAAGAATTAGATAAAGCTTCTAAACAAATTACGGAAGCTAAAAATAATTATAATAAAACATTACAAACTTATAATTTAAAAGAATCTACTTTACAAGATTCTCTAACTACTCTAAATAATTCTATTACTGAATTAGAAAACTTACTTAATATATATCCTGATAATGAAGAATTACTAACTAAATTAAATGAATTAAAAACTAATAAATCCCAAATAGAATTGTTAATTAAAACTAAACAAACATTAACTACTAATGAAAAAACTTATCAAACAAATTTAACTAAATATAATAATTCATTAACGACATATAATAAGAATTTAAAAACATATAATAGTAATGTTTCTGAATTAAATAAAGCTAAAAAAGAATATAATAGTAATAAAACTAAAGCTTTAAATGAAATAGCTGAAGCTCGTGAAAAATTAAAAGAAATAAAAAAACCAACTTGGTACATTAATGATCGTAAAT
Organism: uncultured Bacilli bacterium; assembly: GCA_947625535.1. GTDB lineage: Bacteria > Bacillota_I > Bacilli_A > RF39 > UBA660 > Coprovivens. The sequence continues at coordinate 53,270 of CANQOR010000005.1, read as the reverse complement.
CATATCAAACATATACTGATTATATAAATGATACTGAAAGTATTACTAATCTTGCTTTATTATTTCCTATTGTTTTCTTTGCTGTTGCTGTCTTAGTAAGTTTAATATCTATGAATCGTATGGTTGAAGATGATCGTAGTGAAATAGGTACATTAAAATCTTTAGGTTTTAGTAACTTAGAAATAATGCATAAATACTCTTTATTTGCTTTTCTAGCTACTATTATAGGAAGTATCTTAGGTTCAATAGGTGGAAGTATTTTTATTCCTACGATAATCTTTAATATATATGGTATGTTATTTGATTTACCATCTTTAATAATAGGTTTAAATTTAAAAATAAATATCCTAAGTTTCTTAATAACATCTATATGTATATGTGGTGCTACTATTATAACAACTCATCTTATTTTAAAAGAAAAACCTTCTGAATTAATGCGTCCAAAACCCCCTAAGAATGGTAAAAGAGTCTTCTTAGAAAATATTAAATTTATTTGGAATCATCTTAAATTTTCTAAGAAAGTTATTATTCGTAATATCTTTAGATATAAAAAACGTGTCTTAGTAACTATCTTTGGTATAGCAGGATGTACTGCTTTAGTATTATGTGGTTTTGGTATTAAAGATGCTATTGTTGATATAAATGAAATGCAATATGGTCAAACATTTAAATTCGATAATATGATCTATGTAACTGATTATAATGAAGATAAAATAAATTCTATCTTAGATAATAAAGATATTACTTTAAAAACACCTGTTATGTTATTAAATGCTAACATAAATAATACTAGTGTTAATATGTTTATTACTGAATCTAATAAAGATTTATCTAATGTGGTAAACTTAGTAGATTATCAAACTAAAGAAATAATTACTCTTCCTGAAGATGAAGTAATTATTTCTGATAAACTATCAGAATTAGAAAATATTAAAGTAGGGGATACTATTAAAGTAATAGATATAGATAATAATTCTTATGAATTAAAAGTATCAGGTATTGTAAATAACTATATCGGTCATTATATCTATTTATCTAAATCTTTATATAATGAATTTAATAATAACTATTCTCCTAATATAATTTATACTAATACAATAGAATTAACTACTAAAGAAAAAGATAAATTAAAAGAAGAACTATTGCAAAACGAAGAAATAAGAAATATAACATATAAACAAGATTTAATGGAAAGTGTTGATAACATGTTAAAATCTTTAGATAAAGTAGTTGTTATATTAATCATCCTAGCTGCTTTATTATCTTTTGTTGTTTTATATAATTTATCTAATATTAATATAAATGAACGTCAAAGAGAAATAGCTACTTTAAAAGTTTTAGGTTTCTATAATAAAGAGGTAGATAATTACATAACTAGTGAAAATATAATTCTAACTATAATAGGTTTATCTTTAGGTTTATTTGGTGGTTACTTCCTAACTGAATCAGTTATTAAAACAGTTGAAATGGATATGGCTCGTTTTATATATGATATAAGTATTAATAGTTATTTCTATGCTGCTATTATATCTATTATCTTTACAATAATTGTTAATATAGTTACCCATTTTACTTTAAAACGTATTGATATGATTGAAAGTTTAAAAAGTGTTGAATAAATATGTTATAATACTTTAAAGGGATGGTGTTTATGGAATATAATCAAAATTTAAAATACTTAGAAGATCAATATGGTCATATGAATGCTAATACTTTATTAGCTATTAAAGAAGATTTAGAATCTATGGATTTACAAGATATTTATAAAGAAGTAGGTTCTCATAACTATCCTATTAAAAATTATAAAACATTAACTAAAGAAGCTTTAATATCTGAAATAGTTATTTGGAAAGCTGATAATGATGTCCCAGTTGAAGCTGATGAATTAGAAGCTGTTTTAAATAATGATATTAATTATTTAAATGAAGATACTAACTATTAGTATCTTTATTTATGTCTATTTTTTAAATATTATGTTAAAATAAAAAAGAAAGTAGTTGATAATATGACAGGTCAAGGTAAAGCATTAATTTTTAGTATGATTATTAATTTCTTTGTATCATCTATGAAAGTTGTTGTTGGTTTATTTTGTCAAAGTAAATCTATGATAGCTGATGGTTTTCACTCCCTAAGTGATTTTATAACTGATATAGTAGCTTTATTTGGTATGCAAATAAGTAAAAAAAGACCTAATAAAAAATATCCTGAAGGATATGGTCGTATTGAATATATAACAGATATCTTTATTGCTACAGTTATCTTAGGTTTAGGAGTATTTACTATCTATAATAGTTTAACTAAAGAACCTCAAGGTATTAATATAATATGGGTTGTTGTAATAATATTTACTATTATCTTAAAATTAATTAACTCTCGTTACTTAATGTCTCGTGGTTTAAAATACAATAGTCCTATCTTAATAACATCTAGTAAAGAATCAGCTGATGATATGGTTACATCATTAGGAGTTGTTATTATAATAATAATTTCCCAATTTAGTAATCAGTTTTCTATCCTTAAGTATGCCGATCCAATCGGCGGTGTTATCTTAGGTTTCCTAATTATTAAAACTTCATTAGGTTTATATAAAGATAATATCTTATCATTACTAGGACAAGTAGAAAATAACTATGAAATAGAAACCCATATTAAATCTATCTTAAATGAATTTCCTGAAGTAGATTTTAAAAATATGGAATTAGTAAGAAATGGTAGTTATTATACCTTAGAACTAGATGTCTATGTTCTACAAAATATACGTGTTTATAAACTACTATCAATTGAATCAAAAATAAGAAATAAAATAAAAAAATTACAATATCGTATAAAATTTATTGATATAAATTTAAATCATAAATTAGAATTAAAAGAATTATAAAAGTAGTTTTTTATTAAAATATTTGGTAATATTAATAATAGAGAGTAAGAAGGTGAATTTATGGCAAAATGTCCAAAATGTGGTAAAAGAATATCTAAAAATACTACTAAATGTCCTTATTGTCATAAATTAATATCTCATAAAAACTTTAATAAAGATATTCAAGTAAAACCAATACCTTTAAAAGTTAAACCAGTTAAAGAAGCTAAAGAAATAAAGAAAACTAAAAAAGTAGTTAAAAAAAGAGCAAAAGAACAAACTAATTTACAATATCCATCTACCTTTAATTTATTCTTAATAGTATCTTTAATCTTAATAAATTTAATTTTAGTTTTAAATATTATTAACCAATTTCAAAATGAAGAACCAATACCAACTATTAACAATGAACATGAAAAATTTAATGTTAGTTCCTTAGGTAGTTGGCAATCAGAAAAAAATAATCTCTTTATCTTTGGTGAAGATAATATCTTCTATTGGTATGATTCTTATTTAAAACTAAATGACAACTATTATACTGGAACATATAACTATAAAAATGGTTTAGAAGCTTTAAAAGAAATGGGTTATACCGAAGATGAATTTTATAAAACCTTTGGAGAAGATGTTAAAATAGATAATGTTTATTCTATAAACTTATTTCCAACTAAATCTATTAAAAATGGTAAAGACTTTACTAATAATGATTTAAATGATAATGAAACATGGTGGTTCTTACTCATTATTAAAAATGAACAAACTGCTTTAGGTTATAATAAAACCTTAGATTTAAAATATACTTTTAGTAGATATTAAAATATCTACTTTTTTAATTTATGTTAATTTAATTCATAATATGATAAAATAGATATGTAAGTTGAAATATTACTTATATAAAAGGAGAAGAATATGAAAGATCCCTTATTTTATCGCATCGTCCGTCCTATAATAAAATTATTATTTAAATTAGTCTTTCGACCTAAGTATATAGGTTTAGATAATATTCCTAAAAATGGACCATATGTTTTAGCAGGTAATCATACTAATAATTTTGATTGTCTATTATTAATAAGTTCTACTAAGAATGTTATTCATTTCTTAGCTAAAGATTCCTTAATGAAAGGCTTTAAAAAGCTTATATTTAAGAATATGGGTATTATACCTGTTAATCGTTCTATCCATGATAAAAATGCTTTAAATAATGCTATAAATGCCTTAAAAGATAATAAAGTAATAGGAATATTCCCTGAAGGTACAATAAATAGAACAGATGATATAGTAATGCCTTTTAAAATAGGAGCTGTTAAAATGACATATGAAACAAATACATTACTAGTACCTTTTACTATAACAGGTAATTATAAACTATTTAAAAATAACTTAACTATAGAATTTTTAAAACCCTATAAAATAAAATCAGATAATCTAACTAAAGAAAATGAAAAATTAATGAATATAATTAGTAAAAAACTAATAGAAAAGAGGAACTAATATGGGTATATTAGATATGAAATTCTTTAGCTTAATAGGTTTTAAGAAAAAACCTAAAGCTTTATGGAAAAAATTCTATGATAAAAAACAAATGAATTTTGATGTCCCAAATATTTCTATATATGAATATTTAAAAAATAAATCTTTACAAGGCAATTATAAAGATAATATAGCTATAGAATATTTTGGTACTAAAATGACTTATCAAGAATTTTATCGTACTATAGATAAAGTAGCTCGTTCTTTTTTAAGTCAAGGTATTAGAAGAGGAGACGTTGTTACTATTTTATCAGCTAATATTCCCGAAGCCGTTATTTCTTTTTATGCTCTAAATAAAATAGGTGCTGTTGCTAATATGATTCACCCTTTATCATCAGAAAATGAAATAAAGGAAGCCTTAGAACGTTATTCAACGGTTATGTTAGTAGCAATGGATATTACATATAGTAAAATAAAAAATATTCTTAAAGATACTGAAGTATATAAAACAATTATTATATCTGCTCGTGATTCAATGTCTACATTAATGAAAATAGGTTACGAAGTAACTCAAGGTTATAAAGTCGAAAAACCTAAAAAAAGTGAAGACTATGTCTATTGGAAAGACTTTATTAAATATGGTGAACATTATTCTAAAGATAAGGTTGCTGAAAATACTAAAAGAGATACTCCAGCTGTTATCTTACATAGTGGGGGAACTACTGGTATACCTAAAGGTATAGTTTTATCTAATGGTAATTTTAATGCTGCTACTATGCAAGCTGAACGTGCTTTACCAGATTTAAATAAACAAGATGTTATCTTAGCTATAATGCCTATCTTCCATGGCTTTGGTTTATCAGTAAGTATCACTGATGCTTTTGCTGTCGGAGCTAAAGTAATTTTAATACCTACTTTTAAAGCCAAAGAATTTGATAAACTATTAACTAAATATAATCCTAGTGTCTTAGTTGGTGTACCAACTTTATTTGAAGCTTTAACTACTAATGAACGTATGAATAAAGTAAATCTATCTAACTTAAAATATGTTATTGCTGGTGGAGATACTTTAAATGCTAAACGTGTTAATAAAATAAATGATTTTTTACATGAACATGGTGCTAAAACTAATTTAACCCAAGGTTATGGTATGACCGAAGCAGTTGCTGCCATTACCTTTGATTTGAAATTTGCATCTCGTCCTGGAACAGTTGGTATTCCATGGCCAGGAACATATGTTGCTATTACTAAACCAGGAACTGATGAAGAAGTAGGTGTTGGTGAAGAAGGCGAAATATGTATCTGTGGACCTACTGTTATGTTAGGTTACTATAACAATGAAAAAGAAACTAACGAAGCCCTACACATCCATAAAGATGGCAATGTTTGGTTACATAGTGGTGATATAGGTAAAATGGATAAAGATGGCTTTGTATCTTATGTAACTCGTCTAAAGAGAATGATAGTTACATCTGGTTATAACGTTTATCCATCTCAAATAGAAGAAGTAATAGAACGTCATGAAGCTGTTATGGATTCCTCAGTAATAGGTATCCCTCATCCATATAAAGTTGAAGTAGCTAAAGCTTATATAGCTTTAAAACAAGGCTATAAAGATACACCTAAATTACGTGCTGAAATCTTAGAACTATGTAAAAAGAATCTTGCAGCTTACTCAATACCTAAAGAATTTGAATTTAGAAAAAGTTTACCTAAAACAATGATAGGTAAAGTAGATTTTAGAAAACTACAACAAGAAAATATAGAAAAAAGAGCGGAGGAGAAAAATGCCAAAAAAGAAGTTTAAAGGTGAAATTGGTTACAAAATATTAACTCCTCTAATGCGTTTCCTATTTAGAATTTATTATAATCCTAAAATAGTTAATAAAGATTTAATCCCTAAAGAAGGAGCTTTACTTATTGCTAGTAATCATAAACACTTATTTGATCAATGTCTAACAATTATGGCTACTAAAAGAGTAATCCATTACATGGCCAAAAAAGAATACTTTGATGGTAAAATGGCTTGGTTCTTTAAAATGGTTGGTTGTATTCCTGTTAATCGTCAAATCCATGATGAAAATGCTAAAAACGCTGCTTTAGATGTTTTAAATAATGGTGGTGTTATTGGTATATTCCCTGAAGGAACAAGAAACAAAACTAATGATACACTATTACTAGATTTTAAATTTGGTACTGTATCTATGGCTCATAAAACTAATGCTTTAATTGTTCCATGTGCTGTAACAGGTGATTATAAATTTCGTAGTAAAAATTTAATGATTAGGTATGGTAAACCAATCAAAGTAGAAACAGATGACTTAGAAAAATATAATAAAAAACTATCTAAAGAAATAGAACGTCTACTTAAAGAAAATCTAAAAGATACAAATCGTACTTTAGAAGAAGAATTAAATAGTCGTTGTCAAGATTCTTAAAAAGAGGTTTATATGTCAAAGAAAATAATTTTATTTATAATATTGCTAATTTCTTTATTTACTATTTCATCTTGTAAAAAGAAAGAAGAAAATACTAATATTGATAAAGAAATAACTATTACTGATGAAGAATTAATTAATAACTTATCTAAAAAAACTACTATCTTATTTAATATAGGTAAAATAGATGGAGGAGGTCTAGGTACCTTTATCAGTAAAAATAATACTTTAAATGATATAAAAGATATTGATAAATTAACATCTATCTTAATCTATGCTAGTATGAATCCTAAAGAAATACCACATTCACCAGTTACAATAGATATGTATAAAAAATATCTTAATAACTGGTTTGGAGATAATGTCTCTGATTCACTCCTAGAAGAACATATGACTACTTTTTATACAATAGATGGTAATACAATTAATGATATATATAAAAACTTATATAATAGTAATATTACTAATTATGATAATAATGTTGGTTGTCCAAAATATCAATATAAACAAGATGAAAATAAATACTTAGTAATAACTACTTGTGGTAATGGTGGTGAAGACTACTTATATACTTATAATTATCAATATACTAAAGATAATAATCATGCTTATGTTTATACTAGTATAGCCATATTAGATAATGAAGGTAAAATATATACTGATTATGAAAAAAATAACGAAATAAAAAATACTCAAGACTTTACTTTAAATAAAGATAACTACCAAGAATTTACTAAATATAAAATAACTTTTACTTATAATAAAGATATTAAAGATTATATCTTTAACAAAGTAGAAAAAATTAACTAAAGAAGATTCCTAAAGAATCTTTTTTTACTGACAAAATGTTAAAATAATACTATAATATTGAAGGAAAGAAAAGAGTGATATTATGCAAAAAAGTATACCTATAACATTATTAACTGGTTACTTAGGAAGTGGTAAAACAACCCTTTTAAATCATATTTTAAATAATCAAGAAGGCTATAAAATAGCTGTTATTGTTAATGATATTGGTGAAGTAAATATCGATGCTTCCTTAATAGAAAAAGGAGGTATAGTAAGTGGTAAAGATGATTCTTTAGTTGCTTTACAAAATGGTTGTATATGTTGTACTTTAAATACTGATTTACTAAATCAATTACAAGATATCGTTGCTACTAAAAAATTTGATTATATCATTATAGAAGCAAGTGGTATATGTGAACCAATCCCTATAGCTCAAACTATTTGTGCTTTAGAAGATGCTTATACAGAATATAAAATGCCTAAACTATGTTACTTAGATTCTATTATATCTGTTGTTGATGCTAAACGTTTAAGTGATGAATTTAATTCTGGTAAAGATTTACTAAATGATAAAATAGATGAAGAAGATATTGAAAACTTAGTAATTCAACAAATAGAATTCTGTAATACAATTATTTTAAATAAAATAGATGAAGTATCTAAAAAAGAACTAACTAATGTAAAAAATGTTATCAAAGCTTTACAACCTACTGCTAACATAATTGAAACAAACTATTCTAAAGTAGATTTAAAAGATATCTTAGAAACTCATCAATTTGATTTTGAAAAAGCTGCTACTTCATCAGGTTGGTATAATGAATTAGAAAAAGATGAAGAAGAACATCATCATGATCATGACCACGGTGAAACTGAAGAATATGGTATTAATACTTTTGTTTACTATCGTCGTGAACCAATGGATAGAAAAAAATTCTATGAATATATAAGTAAACCATGGCCTAAGAAAATAATTAGAGTAAAAGGTATTACTTACTTTGATGATGATAAAAATATGTCATATATGTTTGAACAAGCTGGTTCCTTAAAGAATATCTATGAAGCTGGTCCATGGTTAGCTGCTGAATCACCAAAAGTTCAAAAAGAAATCCTTAGTGCTAATCCAGATATTGAAAAAGACTGGGATCCTTTCTATGGTGATCGTATGGTTAAAATAGTCTTTATTGGTCAAGGTATTTCCAAAGAAGAAATATCAAAAGAACTAGATGAATTATAGGAGGAATTATGAAAAAACCATTAGTACTATGTATCTTAGATGGTTGTGGTCTAAGAGAAGAAAGTAAAGGCAACGCCTTCAAAAATGCTCATAAAGAAACATTTGATTACTTATGGCAGAATTATCCCCATACTACTTTAGAAGCTTCAGGTAAACTAGTTGGTTTACCAGAAGGTCAAATGGGTAACTCTGAAGTAGGTCATATGAATATTGGCGCAGGTCGTATAGTTTATCAACCATTAGAATTAATAAATAATGCTATTGATACTAAAGAATTCTTTAGTAATGAAAATATCTTAAAAGTTATTAATCATACTAAAGAAAATAAATCTAAACTACATATTATGGGTTTAATAAGTGATGGAGGCATTCACTCTCATACTAAACACTTAAATGCTGTTATTGATATGTGTAAAGAAAATGGTATTAAAGAATTATATTTCCATTTATTTACAGATGGTAGAGATACTGATATTCATAGTGGTAAAGATTATGTAAAAAAATTAGAAGATAAAATAAAAAAAGATAATATAGGTAAAATAGTTACAATAGGTGGTCGTTATTATGGTATGGATCGTGATAATAACTATGATCGTTTAAAAATAGCTTATGACGCCATTGTTTATGGAATAGGGGAAAAATATAATAATCCAGAAGAACTATTTACTAAGTCTTATAATGAAGGTATAACTGATGAATTTATTAAACCTAGTGTTTTAAATAAAGGATGCATTGAAGAAAATGATGGTATTATCGTCTTTAATTATCGTCCTGATCGTTTAAGAGAAATGTGTACAGCTTTAACTAATCCTGATTTTAAAGAAATGCCTGTTACTAAATTTAATAATATTAAATTAGTTTCCATGATGTCTATTAATGAATCAGTTCATGGTTTAACAGCATTTGCTTATCAAAACCTTGATAATCCCTTTGGAGCTTATATAGATTCTTTAGGTTTAAATCAATTACGTATTGCTGAAACAGAGAAGTATGCTCATGTAACTTATTTCTTTGATGGTGGTAAAGAAATAGAACTAAAACATTCAAATCGTATATTAGTTAATTCACCTAAAGTAGCTACTTATGATTTAAAACCAGAAATGAGTGCTGAAGAAGTAACTGATAAATTACTAGCTGAATTAGATAAAGATTACTTAGATGTCGTTATCTTAAACTATGCTAATGGTGATATGGTCGGTCATACTGGTGTTTATGAAGCTGCTAAAACAGCTGTTGAATTCTTAGATACTTGTTTAAAAAGATTATATGATAAAGTCGAAGAAAAACAAGGTATCTTAATTATAACAGCTGATCATGGTAACTGTGATGTAATGATTAATGAAGATGGAACACCATGTACAACCCATACTACTAATAGAGTTCCTTTTATTATTACTAAAAAAGGTTTAAATTTAAAAGATAATGGTAAACTATCAGATATCGCTCCAACTTGCTTAAGTTTACTAAATCTACCAATTCCTGTTGAATTTAAAGGTGATTCTTTAATCAAATAAAAAAATCTTTTTCCCAAAGATTTTTTTATATTCCTAAAATTAATGTTGCTACTTTAAAATAAATAAGTAATGAACAAGCATCTACTAAAGTAGTAATAAAAGGACTTGCCATAACTGCAGGATCAAACCCAATTTTCTTAGCTAACATTGGTAAAGTACAACCAATTATTTTAGCAATTAAAACAGTTAAAACTAATGTAATACATACACATAAAGCTACCATAACACTAACTTTATCTATTAATAATATCTTAATAAAATTACATATACCTAGTACTACAGCACATAATATAGCAACTCCTGATTCTTTAAAAACAACTTTAAATATATCTTTAAACTCTATATCATTTAATGATAAAGCTCTTATTATACTAACACTAGCTTGTCCACCAGCATTACCACCTGTATCCATTAACATCGGTATAAAAGCTGTTAATATTGCACAAGTTGCTAACTGACTTTCAAAACTTTGAATTATTTTACCTGTAAAAGTAGCTGAAATCATTAATAATAATAACCAAGGTATACGTGCTTTAAATGTCTCCCATACACTTGTTTTATCATAAGCTTTCTCTGTAGGTACAATAGCAGCCATCTTTTCAATATCTTCCGTAGCTTCTTCTTCCATAATATCTACAACATCATCAATAGTTATAATTCCTACTAATCTATCTTCTGAATCTACAACTGGTAAAGTACTATAATCATAATCTTGGAATATCTTAACAACTTCTTCTTGATCCATTAAAGTATTTATCTTATGTTCACATTCTTCCATAACTTCATCAATTAAAGTGTCAGGATCGTTAATTAATAAATCTTTTATTGAAACACGACCTAGTAATATTCTTTTATCATCTGTTACAAAACAAGAATCATATGAAACAAAATCTTCAGCTTGTTTTCTTATTCTAGCAATTGACTCTTTAATAGTTAAACCTTTCTTTAAATGAATATATTCAATAGCCATTAAAGAACCAGCACTATTTTCTGGATAATTAAGTAATTTATTAATATCATTTCTTGTATCTTTATCAACATTACTAAGTAGAGAAGTAACTAGCATTGCTGGCATTTCATCAAATAAATCAGCAGCATCATCAGTAAACATATTTTCAATAATTTCTTTAGTTTCTTTCTTTGATAAAGAAGCAATTAAATTTTGTTGTACTTCATCATCTAAATTAACAAAAACATCAATAGCTTGATCTTTTTTAAGTAATCTAAATACTTTAACTAATTCATCACTAGGTAAATCCTCTATAAAGGAGGCGATATCATATTCATTCATATCTACTAAAAGATTTTTAACTTCCGTATAGTTCCTTTCTTCTAATAAACTACTTAATTTTTCATAAATTAATTCTTTTTCCATAATATCACTCCTTTTATTAAATTTATTATACAAAAGTATTACTTAATTTATCATTAAACTTTTAAAATAGCAACAATTTATCTAATTATTTGACATTAAATAATAAAGTTAATTGACATCTAAATATTAATAGTTTATTATTTACTTAGATATCAATTATTCTACTAAGAAGGTCTAAAAATGAAAAATTTCTTAAAAAAATATTGGTTATATATTTTATTAATTATATTATGTATAGGGATTATTAGTACAGGATTATATTTTTATTATAAAGATTTATACCAAGTAAATAAAGATTATTCTAAATTAAACTTAGATAATGTTAATAAGTTAATGATTGTAGCTCATCCAGATGATGAACTATTATGGGGTGGAGCTCACTTAATAAAAGATAATTATTTAGTTGTATGTGTTACTTGTGGCCCAGTTAAAACTAGAGTTAGAGAGTTTGTTAATGTTATGCATGCTACTCATGATGAATATATTATGTTAGGTTACCCAGATAAAACGAATGGCGAGCGCGATAATTGGGATAATGTAAAAGAAGATATTATTAAAGATATTAATGATATTATTGCTTTAAAAGATTGGGATTTAATCGTTACTCATAATCCCGATGGCGAATATGGTCATATTCATCATAAAATGACTAGTAGTATTACAACTGACTTAGTCCAAAATAAAGATAAACTATATTACTTTGGTATTTACCATAGTAAAAAGAATTTACCAAATTATATCGAAGAAATGACTCCTATCGAAGATCATTTATTAAAACAAAAAAAACATATAATAGGTTTATATCGATCTCAAGAATTTATTCAAACATCTTTTGATCATATGAATCCATATGAAAATTGGTTAACATACAAAGAATGGGGCGACTTACATGAAGAAACTAACTAAAAAAGACTTAATTTATTTATGGATTATATCTTTAATATTCTTAGGCTTAATATTTATCTTATCTAAAACTACTTATATATATGGTTCTACTTTAGATTGGTATGCTCAACATATCTCTATTCCTGAATATTTTAGAACTTTATTTTATAGTACTCATGACTTATTACCAGATTTTGCTTTTAATATTGGTAGTGGTCAAAATATTTATAATTTATCTTACTATGGTTTATTAAGTCCTATTATTTTAATATCTTACTTATTCCCTCATGTTAAAATGATGACTTATTTAATAACAGCTACTATTATTATCGTTATTATTAGTACTATCTTATTATATATTTTCTTAAAAAATAAAAACTATAGTAGTGAAGTATGTTTTATATCATGTATCTTCTTTATTTTATCTTCATCAATTTCCTTACATTCCCATCGTCATATAATGTTTATAAGTTACATGCCATTCTTAATCTTAGGTTTATTTGGTATAGATAAAATATTTAATGAAAATCGTAGTTGGTTACTAACTATATCAACTTTCTTAATGATTATGACTAACTATTATTTTAGTGTAAGTGGTATTGCTTGTTTATTTTTGTATGCCTTATATTGTTACTTAAATAAAATGAATAAAATATCATTTAAAGACTTATTTAAAACCTTAATAAAAATCTTATGTCCTATTATAATAGCTATTCTATGTTCTTCCATAATTACCTTACCAACATTTGCTACTTTAATAAATAATCGTGCTCCATCAAATATTACTATAAGTTTAAAAGATTTACTTCTACCTAATTTAAATTTAAAAAATCTTATTTTTAACTCTTATGGATTAGGTCTAAGTATACTAGTTATACCATCTTTATTACATTTCTTAACTAAAGATAAAACTCATAAAATATATGGTACTATTTTAATATGTTTAATTATCTTTAATATCTTTAACTATATCTTAAATGGTACTATGTATATTGATGCTAAATCATTAATTCCTTTCTTACCATTATATATTATGGTAATATCTGAATTTGTAACTGATATCTTTGAGCATAAAATAAACTACGTTCCATTAACTATAATGCTTATAATAACATCTATCTTTGTTATCATAACTAAAAAATATTTACTACCTTACTTCATCGAAATAACTATTGTTACTATTTTAATAATAGCTTATTATAAGTTTAATAAAAAATTACTCTTTATCATCCCAATGATTCTCATTACCATAGGTAATGCTTATATTGTAAATATTGATGATGAATTAGAATTAAAATTAAATACTAAGAACAATGAAAGAATAATAACTTCATTACTTAAAAATATTAATGAAAATGATTCTATCTATCGTACAGCTATTAACTTTAATCGTACTGAATATCCAAATAAAATATTTAATAATATAAACTACTATAATTCTAATATTTATTCTTCAATATCTAATCAAACATATAATAAATTTTACTTTGATACTTCTATGAATAATATTCCATCTCGTAATCGAGCATTAACTGTATCTAATGCTAATATTATGTATCTATTATTTAGTAATAATAAATACTATATAACTAATGGTAAAGCTCCTGTTGGTTATGAATTAATAGATACTATAGATGGTGTTAGTATCTATAAGACAGATAATACTTTACCATTAGCATACTCTTCATCAAACGTAATGAGTTATGAAGACTTTAATAAATTAAATGATATCTATAAACAAGAAGCTTTATTAAATGTTATAGTAGCTGATACTAAAACAGATAACAACTTTGTCTCTAATACCAAAGAAATGACTTTAGATTTAGATGAAATATTTAATAATGAAAATATTACTAAAGAAGATAATGGTTCATATACTATTAAAGTAAAAGATAGTTTAAAATTAACTTATGAACTACCTAAAAAATATCAAAATAAAATATTATTTATAAGATTCAAAATGAATAGAGTAGATCCTTACAAAGACTTATCTATTACTATTAATACTATTAAAAATAAATTAACTACTAGTAGTTGGAAATATTATAATGATAATACTATTTTTGATTATGTTCTACCATTTAATGACTTAACTAAATTAACTATCTCTTTCTCTGAAGGAGAATATAATATTTCTAACTTTGAAACTTACTACCTAGATTATGCTTACTTAGAAAAAATAAATGATAATATTAGTCCTTTAATAATAGATAAAACTAAATCTAAAGGTGATAAATTAATCGGAGATATTGAAGTAAAAAATAATGGCTATTTTATAGCTACTATTCCGTATGATAAAGGTTTTAATATTAAAGTAGATAATAGTAAAACTAATTACGAAAAAGTTGATGATGGCTTTATAGGATTTAAAATAGGTAAAGGTACCCATCATATTGATATAGAATATAAAGCTCCAGGTAAAATAGTTTCTATCTATTTAAGTTTAATAGGTTTAATAATCTTTATAATAGTATGTTACTTAGAATCTAAAAGAAAAATTTAAAGGTGTTTTATAAACATCTTTTAATTTACGTCAAGATATTAATAATATCTATACTCCAGTTCCGATAGTGTGTCATAATAATAATGTAAGAAAAGGTGATATTGTGAATAAATATGATATTGTCTTTGTTGATATCGATGATACATTAAATCCAACTAATTCCAATGTCTCAGAGTACACCAAAGAAGTTATGACTAAATTAAAAGAAAAAGGTATAATAGTTGTAACTAATACAGGTCGTAGTGCTTCTTATGCTATATCTAAAAGTAAAGAAGCCAACTTAAGTGAATATACTATAAGTTCTAATGGCTCTGAAGTATACGACTATCTTAATAAAAAAGTAATCTTTTCTTCATCTATAGCTAATGAAGATATTATAGGTATTTATGATTATTGTAAAACTCATAACTTAACATTAATCTTAAATTCTTTAGAAAAAAGATTTATTAATACTTTAGAATACCATTATAATAATGAACCAGCTATATACTTTGATGATATAAATAAATTACTAGAAGAAAATTCTATCAATCAATTAATAATTCTAAGTTCTAATTATGATCGTATGTTAGTATTACCTAAATTATTTAAAGAAAAATTTCCTTCTTTAAAAGTAATTCATTCATCAAAAGCTTTAATTGAAGAAAAAAGAGAAAAAAATAAAGAATATTATCATGATATAGTTTTAGAACATACTTCTAAAAGTACAGGTATTGTAGAATTATTAGATTATTTAAAAATAGATAGTGAAAAAGCTATTGCTATTGGCAATGGTTATGATGATATATGTATGACTGATGTTGTAGGTACTTCAGTTGCTGTTTTAAATGCTATTCCTTTATTAAAAGAATGTTCAACTTATATAACTTCTGATGTAACAGAAGATGGAACTGCAAAAATACTAGAAAAATTATGCTTAAAAGATTAAAATAGAATTAAGAAGAATATAAAAGGAGAGATTTTTATGAAACAAAAACAAAAAGTAGATATGGTTATTGCTCTATGTTTAATATTTATTGGTGTAATATTACTTATTCTTCCAATCCTAGGTTTGCATAATATTTATCATCTTATGTTATTTGTTTTTAGTGCTTATACTATCTTAAATTGTCTTCAATTTATCTTAACAAGAAAGAGTAAAGACTATGAAGGTTTATATAGTGCTATTATATCTTTTATTACTTTAATCTTAACTATTATCTTTGATATTGCTGAATCACCACGTATTTTATCTTTAATCTTAATGGGTTGGATATCATTTATGTCTTTAGCTAAATTAAAGAAGATAGATTACTATCATGATCGTAATGATCGTATGTGGAAAATCAGAGTCTTTAACTTATCCTTCTTTATTTTAAGTGGTATCTTAACTAGTATTAATCTAGCTTATAGTAGTGAAGTTCAAGTTCTAGTAATTGGTTTCTTTATGTTAATACATGGTATTTTAGAACTATTTGATCCATTAGTTAAAACTTTAATAGCACATAGTTAATGTGCTTTTTTCTTTGTTATGATATAATGTCATTGGTGATTTATATGAAATTAGTAACAGATTTTATTGAATATCAAATAATTGATATGGCAGATGGTATGAAATTAGAAAACTGGCACAATAAAATTTTATTACGTCCTGATCCTCAAATAATATGGCATACTAAGACAAATCCTAATAGTTGGAATAATATTGATGCTATTTATAATCGTAGTAATAAAGGTGGAGGATCATGGGACATTAAAAACAAAAATCTTCCTTCATCATGGCAAATTCATTATCAAGACTTAACTTTTAATTTAAAATTAATGGGTTTTAAACATACAGGTTTATTTCCAGAACAAGCTTATAATTGGAATTTAATAAAAGAAAAAATAAAAAATGCTAATCGCCCAGTTAAAGTTCTTAACTTATTTGCTTACACTGGTGCTGCTTCCATAGCAGCTTTAAGTGCTGGTGCTGAAGTTGTTCATGTTGATTCATCTCGTGGAATGGTCGATTGGGCTAAAGAAAATGTTAAATCAAGTCATTTAGAAGATCGTCCAATTAGATTTTTAGTTGATGATGTTGTTAAATTTGTTAAACGTGAAATTAGAAGAGGTAATAAATACGATATTATCTTAATGGACCCTCCATCATTTGGTCGTGGTTCTAATGGGGAAGTATGGGACATCGAAAAAGACCTTTTCCCTTTAGTAGAATTATGTACCGAAATCTTATCAGATGATCCAATTCTTTTCTTAATCAATTCTTATACAACAGGTCTTTCTATGACTGTATTAGAAAATGTCCTAAACTTAACTGTTAATCAAAAACATCCTGGCTATATAAGTAGTGATGAATTAGGACTACCTATGCAAAATAGTAAATTAATCTTACCATGTGGTATTTACGCAAGATGGGAAAAAGATATGTAAATATCTTTTTTTATTTCTAGATAAATATGTTATAATTAAAATAGGTGATAATATGTCAAAGACAAAAGATATTGATATAGCATTTGTTGAAACATTAAGAAAACATCCAGATTATAGTGATTATATATCTTCTTTATTGTATGACAATGCTACAAGACCAGTTAATACTCGTAATTTTACAAACAATAATATGGCTCGAACGAGAGTTAAAACATCTGATTCTAATGATTTTATTGAATATATTGTTAGAAATGCTATTATAATTTACTTTGCTAGAAATGAATTAATAACTAATGGTCAAAGAGTACCAAATGATTCATTCCCTAACTTTGCTGCTATTGAAGAAGCAATGCCTATCGTATCTAATCCTCGTATTAATTCTATTTTATATTATAAAAGTAATCCTAACGCTTTATTTGCTTTAGCAGAAGCTGTTGGTCATACTAGATTTAATTCTAAATATTATAAAATAAATGGTACTTATGATTCTAGAAATTCATATTTAGGTGATGAATTTAGAAATCAAATAGATAGTTTAGGTGCTGAAAAAAGTAAAGAAATACTAGCTAAAATAGATCATGATGTTCAAATAGTTAAACCAGTTCGTAAAATGAATGTTAACTATGATAGTGTTAACCAATGTTTAAGAGAAATAGCTACGGGAGCTCAAGTTAAATACAATCGTAATGAGTATGCATTAGATGGAACTTTATATGCAACTCAAGATGTTGGAAGAAAACGTCAAAATCAAGAAGACTCAGTTCTTATTATGACTCATCCTGAAAACTCTGAATTTAAATTCTTAGCTGTTGCTGATGGAATGGGTGGTTTAAGTGCTGGCGAAGAAGCAAGTAATTATGTAGTTAGTGAAATAAGTAAATGGTTTAAAACTATTCCTGCTGATGCTTACTACTTTACTGATGGTTTAATGTCTTCTTTTGCTCATGAACTTGAACGTATAAGTGCTGATTTATATGCTAAATACCAAGGTAAAGCAGGTTCTACTTTTACTGGTGCTATTGTAACTAGAGATAATACATTTGTTGTTAGTGTAGGTGATTCTAGAGCTTATAGTATGAGTGGTAATAACTTATCATTACTTACCCAAGATGAATCAGTTGTATGGCGTGAAATGGCTGGTCGTGTAGGTCAAGACCATATTACTGAACAAGAACTAGATAACTTAAGATTTAATACCCGTAATAATGTTATAACTAAATGTATTGGTCAAGAAAGATTATATGTTACCCAAAGAATAACAGTACCTAATTTTTCATATGATACTTTATTACTATTTAGTGATGGTGTAACTGATTTACTATCTCAAAGTGATATTAGAATAATTGCTCAAAATACACCACGTCAAGAACTAACTAAAGCTTTAGTAGATCGTGCTATAAATGCTGATGCTGTCGGTTTAGGAGCTCGTGTTCCTGCTGGTAAAGATAATGCATCAGTTGCAATGTTTGGGAGGTAAATTATGAATAATAAATTAAAAATAAAAAATGATCAAGGAATAGAAAAAGAATATGATATCTTATTTTCGTTTGAATCTGATAATACAGGTAAAACATATATAGCTTATACTGATTTTACTAAAGATGAAAATAATATTATCAAAGTTTATTCTTCAATCTATGAAGATGGTAATTTATCTAAAGTCGATACTGATGCGGAAAATCAAATAATAGAAGAAATGTTAAATACCATTTCTGAAACAGCTAAAACTAAATATCAAATAATTAATGAATAAAAAGATATAATGTTCTAATAATTTAATCTTCTCATATATTTTAATATAGAAAGAGAGGATTAATCATGGAAATATTAAAAGTATCAAGCAAGTCTAATCCTAGTAAAGTAGCTGGAGCAATTGCTAATATTTTTAGAGAAAAGGGTGGAGTTGAACTTCAAACCGTTGGAGCTGGTGCTTTAAACCAAGCTGTCAAAGCCGTATCTATCGCTCGCGGTTATATCTCCCCAAGTGGCATTAATCTCGTTTGTATTCCAGCCTTCACTGATATCGAAATCGATGGTAAAGAAAAAACTGCTATTAAACTAATAATCGAAGCTAAATAGCTTCTTTTTATTTGCTTTAATATGATATAATTATAAAACAAAGGGTGATATAAAAATGACAAAAGAAGAAATAATTACACAATTACAAGAACTATTTAAACTTAATACTAAAGAAGAACTAGATAAAACAACTATTCAAAAAAACATTTATCTTTTACTTAGAGAATGTATGAATGAAAACATTCATCAAATAAATATTGGTGACTTCTACTTAGAACTAAATCCAGAGAATCTAAATATTACTTATGAAAATACCTTAAATAGAGTAGAACTATCTAACCAAGATATTTACTATGAAACAATATGTCCTTTAAATACTTCATACTTTGTTATATCTTCTAAACAAGATAAATACTTAGATACAACTCCTTATATTGAAGTAAATAGAACTGTTTTAAATATGAATGGTGATAAAGAAGTTCATATAGAATTAACTTTATATTCTAATAAAGAAGATAAAATAACTAATTACTTAGAATTACCTTCTAATTATAGTATTAATATTTATAATGAAAATGATCCTTTAAATATAATAGTAGTAAAGCCTATCTTAATAGATGAACCAATTACTAAAATATCAGATATCTTTAAAAAAGACTTAGTAAGATATACTATTTATGATTCTAAGAATAACGAATTTATTGATACTAATGAAGATTATCAAAATGATACTTATAATAAATATTTACCATCTTTAAATAGACAAAAAGAAATAGTAAGTTTACTATATAATATAATTACTAACTTTTATATAGAATACATTAAATGAGGTGTTAAAATGAATTTTATTGACGAAATAAAACAAAGAGCAAAAAGTAATATTAAAAGAATAATTCTTCCTGAAACAATGGATGAAAGAGTCTTAGCAGCAGCTAGTATTTGTCATAAAGAACATATTGCAGATATTACTTTAATCGGTGAAGAAACTAAAATATATGAATTAGCCAAAAAGAATAATATTGATTTAAATGGTATTAAAATAATTAATCCTTATACTTCATCTTTAACTGAAAAACTAATCAATGAATTATATGAATTACGTAAAGCTAAAGGATTAACTAAAGAAGAAGCTCAAAAACTTATTATGGAAGATTATATGTACTATGCTTGTATGTTAGTTCATTTTGATATTGCTGATGGTGTAGTATCAGGTGCTTGCCATTCTACTGCTAATACCTTAAGACCAGCTCTTCAAATCATTAAGACTGCTCCAGATGCCTCTTTAGTATCAGCATTCTTTTTAATGGTTGTTCCCAACTGTGAATATGGCGAGAATGGTGTTTTCATCTTTAGTGATGCTGGTCTAGAACAAAATCCAACTCCTGAAAAACTCGCTGATATAGCTCATGCTTCTGCTAAGTCATTTAAAACTTTAACTAATAAAGAACCAATTGTTGCTTTACTATCTCATTCTACAAAGGGTAGTGCTAAACACCCCGATGTTGATAAAGTTATTGAAGCAACTAAAATAGCTCAAACTAAATATCCTGAATATAAAATTGATGGTGAACTTCAATTAGATGCTGCCATCGTTCCTGAAATAGCTGCTACTAAAGCCCCTAACTCTAAAATAGCTGGTCATGCTAATGTTCTAATATTCCCTGATTTAGATGCTGGTAATATTGGTTACAAACTAGTTCAAAGACTTGCTAAAGCTGAAAGTTATGGTCCTATAACTCAAGGTATTAAAAAACCAATAAACGATCTATCTCGTGGTTGCTCTATTTCTGATATAGTAGGGGTTGTAGCTATTACCTCAGTTCAAGTAGCTAATAAAGATTAATAAATAAAAAAATATTGCTAAATTAGCAATATTTTTAATTTATAACACTTAAAGTTACTATTGTTAATAAAAGAATAATTACTAAAACAATAGCTAATACTTGAAATATAGAAACACTACCAGCATTACTAGGTTTTAATTCTAATTTTTTATCTTCTTCTTTTTCTTTACTACTTCCAGAACCAATAGCTGTTTCATTCTTCCTTGCCATAATGCCATGAGCTCTATTAATTGCTTCTTGTTGCTTTTCATTTAAAGTTTCATGTCCCCCGTATTCTAAATCATAAACCAATGCATTAAACTTCATTAATGTACTTCTAAGCTCTGGATAAGTACATTCTTCATATCTTGATAAAGTCTCTAAATAATTATAAAAAGAATTTAATTGATGCTTTTCATTATCAGATAATGGATTATTTGAATTAATTAAATTACTAAAATCTTCAAAAGTAATTAAAGTAGGTTTTTGTTTAGCATCAACTTCCTTCATTAAATATTTCTTCTTACTTTCTAAAGTTAAAACATGAAGTCTTATTATATTAAAAATATCTTGAGCTTTTAAAGTACCTAACATTGTAGCAAAAGAAGTATCTTCACTTAATAAATAATTAATATTAAAATCACTTATATCAACCATTTCCCCATTACATACTAAATTATTACCATTAATAGATAAACCACTAAAGCTTTCTGGAAACTGTTCAAATAAATTAGCTAGGGTATTTAAATTTATTTCAAGTATATCCATATTACCACCTATTATAATAGTACCATTTATTTTGTTAGTTTTCAAATATTTATTAATGTTGTATAATATCGGTGTGATTATTATGAAAAAAGAACTAAATGAACAATTTATTATTGATTTATCAAAGAAAAAGAATGAACCAGAATGGATGTTAGAATTTCGTTTAAAGTCTTATGCTAAATTTAAAGAACTAGATAATCCTAACTTTGGTCCTAAACTAGATTTAGATTTTGATAATATAACTTATTATAAAGGAACTGCTGAAAAATTAACTAATGATTGGAAAAGAGTTAATTGTAGCATTAGAAATAGTTTTGATAAATTAGGTGTTATTGATGCTGAAAAGAAATACTTAGGTGGTGTAACTAACCAATTTGAAAGTGAAGTTGTTTATCATAATCAATCTTTAGAAGATAAAGGTATTATCTTTACCTCAACAGATGATGCTTTACAAAAATATCCTGAATTATTTAAACAATATTTTAATCACTTAGTTAATTATTCTGAAAATAAATATACTGCTTTAAATGGTGCTGTTTGGTCAGGAGGTTCATTTATTTATATCCCTAAAGGAGTTAAAGTTGATCGTCCTCTTCAAAGTTATTTCCGTATAGAAACAGAAAGCCTAGGTCAATTTGAAAGAACTATTATCATCGTTGATGAAGGAGCAGATTTAAGTTATATAGAAGGTTGTACAGCTAAAGAATATAGTGTTACTTCCTTACATGCTGGTGTTGTTGAAATATTTATTAAGAAAAATGCTCATTGTCGTTATTCAACTATTCAAAATTGGTCAACAGACGTTTATAATTTAGTTACTAAAAGAGCTATTGTTGATGATTATGGTACGATGGAATGGGTAGATGGTAACATCGGTAGTAAAATAACTATGAAATATCCATCATGTATTTTAAAAGGTGAAGGAGCTACTGGTAATTCAATATCTATTGCTTATGCTAAAGAAGGTCAAGTTCTTGATGCTGGTGCTAAGATGATTCATCTTGCTCCTCATACTAAAAGTAATATTGTAAGTAAATCTATATCTGAAAATGGGGGAGTAAGTAATTATCGTGGTTTAACTAAAATATCTAAAAATGCTCATCATAGTAAAGCTACTATAAAATGTGATACTATTATTTTAGATGATAAATCTCGAAGTGATACTTTTCCTACTAATATCGTCGGTAATAATACTAGTAGCTTAGAACATGAAGCAACTATTTCTAAAGTAAGTGCTGAAAAAATGTTTTATCTAACTAGTAAAGGTTTAAGTGAAAATAGTGCTAAAGAATTACTTATCATGGGTTTTATTAGTGATTTTAAAAAAGAACTACCTATGGAATATGCTGTTGAACTTAATCGTTTACTAAAAGAATAAAATACTTAAAATAATTGAAACTAATATAAAAATAATCTTTTTAATAATAATTAATCTTAAAAAAAAGTGTTTCATCTAAAAGAAACACTTTTTTAATTCTTAAAATTAACTTAATATCTTAAAATAGCTATTTGCAACTATTTTTAAAACTTGTTAATATCCTTTTTCGAAAGGAGGAATACTATGTTAAATCAAGTAGTACTAGTAGGTCGTTTAACAGATGATATTGAAGTATCAACTGTTGAAAAAGGTAAAAAAGTAACTTCCCTTATTTTAGCTGTTCAACGTACTTTTAAAAATAGTGATGGCATATATGAAACAGATTTTATAAAATGTACTTTATGGAATGCTATAGCATCTAGTACTAGTGAATATTGTCATAAGGGAGATATTGTTGGTATCAAAGGCCGTCTTCAAGTAACAACCTATGAAGACAAAGATGGAAATAAAAAGACTTCTACTGAAGTCATTGCTGAAAAAGTAACTTTCTTGTCTAGTAAGAAAGAAGAAAAATAATAAATCATACCCCTAATTTACTTTTATTTTAAAAAGTTAATTCATCTAATTTATAAGTTGGATTAACTTTTTTTAATAGTTCAATTCTTCCATCTTCATAAGTCTTTTTACGATTATCTTTTTTCTTATTCTTTTCATCTTGTAATAAAATAAAATGTTTTAATATTCTATTCCTTACATTTTCTTCTCTAGGTAAACCAATACAACCTAAAGAAACACTAACTACTGGTACAACATCTGCTAATCTATCGCTTTCATTTTCACTAACAATAATTGATTTATTACAAGCATCCTCATATACATCAGCATATATAAGACCTAACATCATTACTTTATATTTACTTATCTCATTTTCATCCATTCCCATTTTAGCTAACTCTCCAACCGGATCAAAATTATTTATAAAATAAGCCCAAACATTATTTAAAGCAACCTTGTCATCACAACCATTACTAATAAAGAAATTATATAAATTACATATAACTCCTCTTAATAAATCATTTAATAAAATTACTTCTGTCTTACTTAATTCTCTTTCAAACTTTAATAGATTTTCTTCATTCTCATCTTCATAAATCTTTTTTCTATTAAATTCACATCTTTCATTTTCAACTAAACTATAGTAGTAAGATCTTAATACATCCATTCCAAAATCATAATTTTCTAAAAATAATCTTTCTATATCCTTAATACTAGTTTGATTAAAAAAACGTATTACTGAATTATCTTTATCATAATTATATAAATAATATTTACTAAATACTAAATTAATAAAATAATTATTATCTAATTCTGTAGGTAGTCCATCTTCTTTAATAGCACAATAAACAGCATCTATAACTTCTTCACATATTACTTCTGTTTTCTTCATCTTTAAATAATCTTCTTCACTTATCTCGTTGCCTTCATCGTCAAAAAACAAACTATCAAATTCTTCTTCATTGACTCCTTGAAACTCTAAATACTTTTCATACATATCAAATAAAATATCAAATAAAAAATTATTAACATTCATCAAAACCACCTCAAGTAAAATTTATTATATAAAAAAATAGATATAAAATAAAGTAAAACATATATTTAAATAGGTGATAAAATGACTAAGTATTTTAAATATCTCGCTTTAATATGTTTATGTTTAAGTAGCTTTTATTATACTCATAAAGTAGCTTTATATGTTAAAGAAGAAAATCCCTATTATCAAAATATTAATAATATTAAAGATAGTAAAACTGTTTCATATATAGATAGTATTATCGATAATGATTATATAATACCAGGTTTAAGTGGTAAAGAAGTTAATATTAATGCTTCCTTATCTAATATGCAAAAATATAAAACATTTAATGAATCTTTATTAGTTTACAATATCGTAAAACCTCAAATAAGTATTGAAGATAATAAAGATAAAATTATTATAAGAGGCAATCAATATAAAAATAAAATATCTATTATCTTTGAAGAAATAAATCATTTATCTATTTATATGTCTTCTCTAGGTTATAAAACTAATTTACTACTTACAGAAGAAAAATATGATTTATCATATGAAATGATTAATAATTCTAATAATGAAATAACCTATCATAATATTGATAAATACTTAAATAAGAAAAAAATAAATAAAAATTTATGTTATATAAAAAATAATTTAAAAAAACTATGTCTTAATAAATACTTATTTAAACCATCTCTTATCATAAATCATTCTAATTTAAGTAGTAATATTAATAAAATACAGAATGGGGAGATTATCTTAATTCAAAAATCTTTATCTTTAAGTGAATTAGAAATATTACTTAATCAAATTAATTATCAAGATTTAGAAATAGTTCCATTATCAGTATTAATTAAAGAATAAACTAGATGTAAACATCCTTTGAAAGATTGCATATTTTACATATATTTGTTATAATTACTAAGTCGCAAGCCTTTATATAAATAAAAATAGAAAAGAGTTGTTATTAATGTGTAATATAAAAATATTTAGTCTAGGTGGACTAGATGAAATGGGCAAGAATTGTTATATCGTTGATATAGATAATGATATATATGTTTTTGATTGTGGTTTAAAATATGCTAATGAAAATTTATATGGTATTGATTATATCATTCCTGATTTTGACTACTTAGTTAAAAATCAAAATCGTATTAAAGGTTTATTCTTAACTCATGGTCATTATGAAAATATGGGTGCTACAGAAGATTTACTTAAAGAACTACCTAATATAAAAGTCTATGCTACAAGATTTACTAAATTTATTTTAACTAATGATGGTGTTGATGAAAAAAGAATTATTGAAATTAAACCTCATAAAAAGATTAATTTTGGTTCCATAAGTATTTTCCCAATTAATGTAAATCATTCAGCACCTGATTCTGTTATGTATGTAATAAATACTAAAGATGGTGCTATTGTCTACACCGGCGACTTTATAATCGATTCTAAGATGATGGATAAATACTCTATGGATTTAGGTAAAATAGCTTATATAGGTAAACAAGGTGTTTTAGCTTTAATGTGTGAATCAGTTTTTTCTGAACGTATTGGACACACATCTCCATCACATCGTTTAACTTCATTCTTTAAAGATTCTATTAAACATCATGAAAATAGAATGTTATTTGCTGTCTTACCAACCCATATTTATACTATTCAAGAAATATTTGATGCTGTTTTAAATACTCATCGTAAAGTTGTTATAATGGGTAAAAATTTACAAAATATCATTAATTTTTCTAAAAAAGAAGGTTACTTAAACTTCCCAGATAGTGTCCTAGGTGATTTATCTAATATTGATGATAAAGATTCTATCCTCTTAATTCAAGATAGTAAAGATAACCCATATGCTTCAATTAGTAAAATAATTAATGGTTATGATAAATTTATTAAATTAAAGAAAACTGATACCGTTGTTTTTGCTGAACCAAAATACGATAGTAGTGAAAAAACTTTAGTTAAAGTTCAAAATGATCTAGCTACTAATGGCTGCGATATCGTAACGATTCCTAAAGACAAAACAATCTTACATCATGCTTCATCTGAAGACTTAATGATTATGATCGATTTATTAAAACCTAAATACTATATTCCTGTTAAAGGTGAATATCGTTATATGGTTAATAATGCTAATATTGCTTCTGAACTTAAAATGCCTAAAGAAAATATAATCTTAAAACAAAATGGTGATGTTATCGAATTTATTGATGGTAAACTAAATGAAGAAAACTTCGACCATATCAAAGTAAATGATATTTTAATAGATGGTAATAGTACTGAAGATGTTGGTGAACTAGTTATTAAAGATCGTGAAATGTTAAGTGAAAATGGTATTGTTTTAATAAGTGCCACTGTTAGTAAAAAAGAAAAAGTTTTACTAGTTGGACCAGAAGTTACAACAAGAGGTTTTATCTATGTTAAAGATTCTGGTGAAATGATTAACGAAATAAAAAGAATATCTTTAAATATCATTGAACGAAATATTACTGATACCTATGTTGAATATAATAAAATAAAAAATGAAATAAGAGAAGAACTAGGTAAATACTTATATCATGAAACAGAATGCAAACCTATGATAATTGCTGTTGTTCAAGAAGTTTAACAAATGAAAATAGATACTTCAATTAGTATCTATTTTATTATGTCATAAACTTCATCAAGTGATTTATCACTTTTTTCTTTAACCAAGTAATCTGGTATTAAATGAAGATGAAAATGTTTTACAACTTGACTAGCTCCATAATTAACTACAAAAGTCATTGCTTTAGAACCTAACTTTTCCATTAAAGTAGGTGCTATCTTTCTAGCTACCATATTAATATGACTAAGTTGAGTATCATCTAACCCTGTATAATCAGTTATATGTTCCTTTGGAATTACTAAAACATGTCCATCTACTTGGGGATTAGCATCCATTATAACGACAACTTTATCATCTTCATAAATCTTTTTAGAAGGAATTTCTCCCTTAATTATTTTACAAAATATACAATCGTCCATCTCATCACCTCATTAATATGTTATCAAAAAAAAGCATTAAGGTAAATGCTATGTAATTGAAATATTGTAAAATATATAATATAATTAGTATGATAGAAAGACTAGGGAGTAAGTATGAAAAAGATTAAATTATTTACTATAACAATTTTATTAACTTTTATCCTATTTCCATATATTGTAAAAGCTGCTACTTTCCTAGAAGCTTCTACACAAAGACCGGTTGTTGGTTCAGATGTTTATGTCTTACTAAATGCTATGTATGGTGATTTAGAAATAAAAGAAGTTAATGTTCGTATTAAATATGATCCAGCTTATCTAAGATATGATAGAACTTTCTGGATTCAAGGTAAAGGAACTGTTACTACTAAAGATGGTTACTTATATATTAAAAAATCTCCTGATAGTCGTAATTGGACATCTGGTAACCAAATGCAATTTAAATTTACCGTTTTAAAAGAAGGCGTATCTAAAGTTGAAATAGATGCTGTTGATGAAAATGGCCAAGTAGTTGAATCTTACTATGCTAATGGGGACCCCGTAGCTCAATCTTTTGCTAACGTAACTATAAATGCTGTTAAACCTAGTACTAATACATTCATTGGTTCTTTATATGTTGAAGGATATAATCTAAGTCCAACTTTTAGTAAAACTAAATATGAATATTCCCTAAATGTTCCTGCTGATGTTACATCAGTAAACATAGTTGCTAAACAAGGAGAGAAAAATCAAACTATAACTGGAACAGGTATTAAAAAACTAGATTATGGTGCTAACCGTGTCCGTGTAGTCGTCTCTGCTCAAGATGGTTCATCTAGAACATATTTAATAGTTATTAATCGTAAAGATGATCGAACAGGGG
Organism: uncultured Bacilli bacterium; assembly: GCA_947625535.1. Taxonomy (GTDB): domain Bacteria; phylum Bacillota_I; class Bacilli_A; order RF39; family UBA660; genus Coprovivens. The sequence goes on along the minus strand of CANQOR010000005.1, from coordinate 24,430 downwards.
ATACCACCCTTAAAAGTTTAACTGTCTCTAATACTAATATTACTTATGATAAAAATAAAACAACTTATGAAGCTACTGTAAGTAAAACTGTTGATAGTATCTTAATAACAGCTATTACTAATGATCCTAATGCCACAATGACTGGTACAGGTAAACAACAACTAAATATCGGTTCTAATACCTTTAAATTACATGTAACATCATCTGGTGGTAACGAAGCAACTTATACAATTATAATAAATCGTTCTAATGAAGTAATTGAAGATATAAAACAAAGTAATAAACTAAAAAGCTTAAATATTAACAATCTAGGATTTACCTTAGATGATGAAAAAAATTATTATACAATAAGTATTCCTAATAATATAAATATCTTAAATATTGAAGCTATTCCTGAAAGTAAAACAGCTACTGTTGAAATACTAGGTAATAACAATTTACAAGAAGGTATAAATCTTATAACTGTTAAAGTAACTGAAAAAAGTATCGAAGATGAAAAACAACAAGTTAGAAACTACTTAATAGTTGCATTTAAACAACCTAATAATGCTAAATTAGTAACTGAATTAAATACTAATATAACTTCTAATATAATATATGAAACAACCATAGATACATCTCATATTATCTCTAAAGATATCTTAGATACCTTAAAAGATAATAATTATAAATTATATTATGAAGTAGTTAATATCTATAATGGTTTAGAATATCAAGTTACATTAAATAATATCTCCTCTAATGAAGACTTAGATGTCTCTTTAAATCAAATAGATAATAAAAATTTACTTACTTATGAAACTAAACTACCTAAAGATGTAGATATCTTATTATACTTAAATGAAAGATACTTAGATGGTGTTAATGTTAGACTTTATTCATATACTACCGAAGGTCAATATAACTTAATAACTGATGGTATTAAAGTTGATAATGGCTATGTTAAATTTACTACTAATGGAGATACACACTATATTATAACTACTGAAGATTTACTTCCTGAAAGTGAACCATTAACAGCATTCTTTAAAAATAATCTTCCTTTAATTATAGGTGTTATAGTTATTATAATTGTTATTCTTTTATTACTTAATGTAATAAAAAAGAAAAAAGGCTCAAAAAGTCAAAATGAACCATTATATTAATGTTTTTTTTAATTTTAATGTGCTATTATTGTTACATACTGAATAGGATGTGTAGGATATGAGTAGTATTTGTATAGATGATATTATCAAAATTGTCTCTGATTATAATCCCGAAGAAGTAGACAAAGTAAAAAAAGCTTATGAACTAGCTTCTTATGCCCATCGTAATCAAAAAAGAGAAAGTGGTGAACCTTATATAATTCACCCTTTACATGTTTGCTTAAATTTAACAGAGTTTAAAGCTGATGGTGCATCACTTTGCGCTGGCTTATTACATGATGTTGTTGAAGATACCGACGTTACTTTAAAAGACATTCAAAAAGAATTTGGTGATGATGTTGCTTTCTTAGTAGAAGGTGTTACTAAATTAAGTAATATGCACTTTAATAATAAAAATGATGAAGCAAACGCTAATATTAGAAGATTAATAAACAGTTTAAATGATGATGTAAGAATAATAATTATTAAATTATGTGATCGTCTTCATAACATGCGTACCTTAAACTTTAAAGTTAAAGAAAAACAAATTAGATGTGCTGAAGAAACCCTATATATCTTTGTCCCTTTAGCTTACTTTATTGGTGCTTTTCGTCTTAAATGTGATTTAGAAGATCTCTGCCTTTATTACTTAGATCCTGAATCATATAAAACTATCGAAGAAAAACAAAAATCTATTTTATTAGATTATAAAAAATGTTGTAAAGACGCTATTAAAGAAGTATCTAAAATCTTAAAAGAAAATAATATTAAATATACATATCGTTTAAAAATCTTAAATATTTATCATATATATCAAAAACTAAATAAAGGTTATAAATTAAATGATATTCATGATTTAGTAAATTATAAAATAATCTTAGAAGATAATGAAGATCCATACCATGTTCTAGGACTTATTCATAAATTATATACCCCAATGAATAATAAATTTAAAGACTATATAGCTTGTCCTAAAACTAATATGTATCGTTCCTTACATACAACTGTCTTCGCTCCAGATAATCATTTAATTCAATTTCAAATCAAAACTAAAACTATGGATGATCTTAATACCTTTGGCTTAGCTGCTTACTGGCAAACCTTAAAGGAAAAAGGTAAAACAAAAATGCAAACAGAACTTAAAGTTAACTATCAATTCTTTAATACTATTCGTGAATTAAATGATGGTATAACAAGTGATTCTGATTTCATAGCTCGTCTTAAAGAAGAAATATTTACTAATAATATTTATGTTTATACTGTAACAGGAGATATTATTGAATTACCTAAAGGTTCATGTATTATTGATTTTGCTTATAAAATCCATAGTGAAATAGGTAACCACCTATCTAAAGCTTACTTAAATGGTAAAGAAGTAAAACTATATCATAAATTAAATAATAAAGATCGTATTATGTTAATACCTAGTAAAAAAGCTCATCCTCATAAAACATGGCTTAATTATGTAATAACTTTAAGAGCTAAAAAGAAAATTAAAGAATACTTAAAATAATCTTTTAATCAATATTTGCCTCTTTTATGCATACATTAAATTAGAGGTGAATAAAATGTCTAATTATAAAGAAATAGTAACTAAAACTATCGTTGGTAAAGGACGTAAAACTTCTGTAGATAATTATTCCTTAACTCCTGAAAACACCCCTAATACAGTTTTAGGTTGTTGGGTAATTAATCATAATTTTAGTGGTACTAATAAACAAAATGAAGTTAATATAAATGGTTCTTTTGATATTAATGTTTGGTATTCATATGATAATGATTCTAAAACAGCTGTTACAACAAGAAATTTTACTTATCAAGATATAATGCGTTTACGTGTTAAAGATATGGATTCTTTAAATAATGATAATGAAATTATTGTTCGTAGTTTAAAACAACCAACTGTCCAAGATGTTAAAATAAAAGGTAATGAAGTTACTTTAAAAGTTGAAAAAGAATTAGGAGTCGAAATAATAGGGGAAGGAATGGTTAAAATAGCTATTGAAGAAGATGAATTACCATGGGATGATTTATATGAAGAAGAATCTATTGATGATGTTAAAGAAGACTATGTGAAAGATGAAAAATAGAAATACATCGTGTCAACTAATAATGGTTGACACAATGTATTTTTTTTGATATATTATTATCGCTAAACAAAGGAGGGAAATATATGGCAGTTAAATTAAGATTAAAAAGAGGCGGTTCAAAACAAAGACCTTTCTATAAAATAGTTGCAGCTGATTCTCGTAGTCCTAGAGATGGTCGTTTTATTGATTCATTAGGTATCTATAATCCTATTCCAGCTGAATATGAATTAACTATCGATGAAGAAAAAGCATTATACTGGTTAAATAATGGTGCAGAACCAACTGATACTGTTAAAAATCTACTAAGCAAAAAAGGCATAATTAAAAAATATACTGAATCTAAAAAAGAAGGTAAGTAATTATGGAATTAAAAGAATTTGCTGAATATTTAGTAAAAAGTATCGCTAAAGAACCAGATATGGTTAGTGTTCAACAATTTGGTGGCGAAGAAGATTCAACTATTCTAGAAATTATTGTTCATGAAAGCGATATGGGAGCTGTTATTGGTCGTAATGGTAAAATGGCTAATGCTATTCGTACTTTAGTCCAAGCTCATGCTTATATTCTAGGTTTAAAGAAAGTTAAAATAAATATTGATTCATTCTAAGAATCAAAAAGATATGCTATGCAGCATATCTTTTATTTTTTAAAGTAAGTAAATTGCCTTCTGTAAGATGTAATCTATATTGTAAAATAAAATTCTTAAAATTCATCATTTCTTCTAAAGCTTCTTTTACTTTTAATAATTCTTCTTTAGTAATAGTTCCCTTAAAATATCTTCTTAAACTAGAAGGATTAACTCCCATAACTTTTCTAAATGATTCAGAATAATATTCTAAAGAATTAAACCCTGTATTTAAAGCAATCTTAAGTAATAATTCATCACTATACAATAATTCTAAACTATTATAAATTTTCATTCTATTAACATAATTTATAATAGATATTCCAAGTTCACTCTTAAACTTCTTCATTAAGTAGGTTTTATCATAACAAAATATTTGACTAAGTAAATCAATACTAATATCTTCATAAATATGACTATCTAAATAATCTAAAATATTTATTACTAATTCACTATATTTCATCATATCCCTCCTTAATAGATTAAAATTATACCATAAATACTTAAAAATACTAAATTTATCTATCAAATAACCTTGATTGTTTCTTGCCTTTAACCTTTGATAATAGTATAATCAAATAAGAAGGATGGATTGAATATGGAAAAATATTATCCAGAACATGTTGCTATTATTTTAGATGGTAACAGAAGATGGGCAAAAGAAAGAGGTTTACCTCAATTAAAAGGGCATCAAAAAGGATTCGAAAATATTCGTGACTTAGCCCCATATATAATTAATAAAGGAGTTAAAGTCCTAAGTGTCTTTGCTTTTTCTACCGAAAACTTTAAACGTAGTGAAGAAGAAGTAAAATACTTAATGGATATCTTTGTTAATTGGTTTAATAATGAATGTAACAAAATACATGAAGAAAACATTAAAATAGTCTTTTCAGGTCGTAAAGACAATCTAAGAGAAGATGTTAAAAAAGCTATGGCTACTATTACTGAAAAAACTAAAAATAATACTAAAGGAATCTTTAACATATGTTTAAATTATGGTGGTCAACAAGAAATAGCTGATGCTACTAAAAAGGTATGTCAAGATGTTATAGATGGTAAATTAACAGTTAACGATATCGATGAAAAATTACTATATAAATATATGTATAACGAATTACCACCAATTGATTTACTAATTAGAACTAGTGGAGAAGAAAGAATAAGTAACTTCATGATTTATGAATTAAGTTATGCTGAAATGTATTTTCCTAAAATATATTTCCCTGACTTTAATAAAGAAGAATTTGAACATGCAATTGACTTATTTAATCAACGTGATCGCCGTTTTGGAGGCAACACTAAATGAAAACACGTGTTATAAGTGCAATCGTCGCTTTAGCTATTGTCATTCCTTTATTCCTTTTAGGAGGAATTCCCTTTGCTGTAGGTGTAGGAATGGTTTCAGCTTTAGCATATAAAGAAATAGTAGAATTAAAAGAAAGTCATAATTCTTATAACTTATTTACTAAAATAATCGGTTTTATAGCTTATGAATTACTAGTATTTAATGGTCTTAAAGTATCATATATTTATACTGGAGTATCATATGGTATTATAGGTATTTGTATTTTACTATTAATAATACCAGCTATCTTCGATGAAAAAGGTAAATATACAACCAAAGAAGCTTTTAATTTACTAGGAACAATAACTGTAATAGGATTATTCTTTAATTTATTAATTTTATTATGTAGAGCAGATAAATGGCTATTATTATATTTAATATTAATAGCTATCTTAACTGATACTTTTGCTATGATAATTGGTTGCTTAATCGGTAAACATAAATTAATACCTAAAGTATCTCCTAAAAAATCAGTAGAAGGTAGTATAGCTGGTTCTTTAGTAGGAACTATTGTTGCTTCATTATATTATTATAATATTATAACTAGTAACATAAATATCTTCGCTTTAATAGTAATGACTCTTTTCTTATCTATTTTAGGTCAACTAGGCGATTTATTCTTTAGTAAGATAAAAAGAGAAAATGATATTAAAGACTTTTCTAATATAATGCCAGGACATGGTGGTATCTTAGATCGTTTAGATAGTTTATCTTTCATAGTTTATGGTTATATAATTATTATTAATATCGTAAAATTATTTATATAAAAAAGGTGATTAAATGAATACAATTATTAATATTGTCTTATTTATTTTAATATTAGGAGTATTAGTCTTTGTTCATGAACTTGGTCATTTCTTAACTGCTAAAAAAAGTGGTGTTTATATCCATGAATTTTCTATTGGTATGGGCCCTTTAATTAAAACAATTAAAGGCAAAGATGGTATTAATTATTCTATCCGTGCTTTACCAATAGGTGGTTATGTTCAAATGGCTGGTGAAATCTATGAAGATGATAACACCAACACAGTACCTAAAGAAAAATTCATGTGTAATCGACCATGGTATCAAAGATTAATAATTCTTGTAGCTGGTGTTTTTAATAACTTCCTTTTGGCTATTATCCTTTTATTTGTAATAGCATTAATTTGGGGAGCACCTTCACTAAAACCTGTAATTTATAATGTTACTGAAGGAAAACCTGCTGCTACAGTTGGTATTGAAGCTGGCGATGTTATTACAGCTATTAATGATGAGAAAGTTAAAACTTGGGATAAAGCTCAACTCCTATTGTTATTAAAAGATAAAGACGATACATATAAATTTACTGTTAGACATCAAAATGGAGAAACTGCTTCATACTATGTCAAACCAGAAATTACTGAAGAAGATGGTGAAGAAGTACGAATCTTCGGTATTGAAATGAAAAGTGAAATAGAAAAAGGTTTCGTTCCTGCTTTCAAATACTCATTTCAAAAATTTGCTAGTACTTTAGAACAAATGTGGTTAACAGTTGTTAACTTATTTACAGGTAAAATATCTATAAATGCCTTATCAGGACCTGTTGGTATTTACTCTGTTGTCGGTGAAACAAGAAGTGCTGGTATCGAAAATGTCATTTACTTAGTAGCTATTTTAAGTATTAATTTAGGATTAATGAATATTTTACCAATTCCAGCTTTAGATGGTGGCCATGTTTTATTCTTAATTATTGAATTAATTACTCGTAAAAAAGTAAATGAAAGAGTAGAAGCTTATACAACAGCTATCTTCTTTGCTTTATTAATTCTATTAATGATTTATATTACAATTCATGATATAATCAGGTTTATTTTATAGGAATATTAAAAAAATATTCCTTTTTTTATAGCAAAATTTGTTAAATTTGGCAAAGTATGTTAATATTACCAATGAATAAAGGGGGAAAAAAGATGGAATTATATGCAATGGAGGAAAATGAATTAATAAAAAGTTTTGGTTATGATGTCCAAAAAGGACTTATTAAACCAGAAATAACTGATTTATCTTCTAAAGAAACTCAAAGAAAATATAATAGTTATATTGATTCTATAGCTGCTTTTAAACCACGTGAATATCAAACATCTGATTTTGATGATATTAAATACGAAGACTTTATTAATCTAACTATTCAAATAATTGAAAAAATATTTGGTAATATAGACATAAAAGCTGAATTAATAGAATTTTTTAATACAATTCATTGTTCTAACTCACCAGAAATCCTTAATGGTATCGCCTTAACTATTAAAGATGATAAAAATAAAATAACTAGAATAACTGAAATACCTAATGTTAGTAAAATAAGTAGTATTGTTACTATTATTCATGAATTTATTCATTTTCATTGTCATAAAATGAATATGGATTTTAATAAAAAGACTTATTACGAAGAAATATTATCAATCTATGCTGAAAAAATGGCTGCCTCAGTAATTAGTAATTTACAAAGAAGTCCTGAATTCTTACGTAAAATAGAAGAAACTAGATTAGAAAGTATTGTATGGCATTATAAAGTTCACCCATCTGAGTTAGCTTTTGCTATCGAATCATACAATGAAGCCAAAAGACATTCTAAAGATCCTGAATTCCGTAAATATATGGGTATTGTTGAAAATAATTTACCATGGATAAAATCCCCATCTCGCATTAAAACTGTTTTACAATATAAAGAAAATTTACGAGCTAGTTATGGTTTAGGTTACCTATATGCTGAATCATTACTAAGATATTATATAATGGATCCTAAAATAACAGAAACAGCTGTAAGACAAACACTCGTTGGTGATAAAACATTAAAAGAGCTATTAGATTACTTTGATATTAATGCTAATAATGGTCAAGTATATGATCGTGTTCAACAAAAACTAAGTATTTTAAGAAGATATTAAGGATTATCTATGGAAAATATAGCTGGTTTACAAGAAGCAATTGATTATATCAATGATATGAATGAATATGGTTATAACCATACCTTTGATGAACTATCTTTTAGTCGTGGTAAAAGAAACTATGACCGTATCTTTAAAACCTTATCAACCATAAAACTACCTAATATAAAATCTTTACAATATCAAAGTCTCACTTATGAAGAATTAAAACAATACTTAGAAACAATTTTACTTCAATTATTAGGATCAACTTATCAAGATGAAATAAAAAAATATAATAATATGTTATCTTTAGAAGACATACCTAATCCTTTTGATGCTACTTTAGAAACAACATATCAAAATGGTATGTGGGTTCCTCTAAAATACCATATAAGTAATAAACTATCTAGTATTGAAGTAATAAGTACCGCTCATGAATATATTCATGGTTTACTATCTAAATATACTATTCATAATTTTAATAATGTTTTATCTAATATTCACTATAAAGAATTTCTAAGTATCTTAGTTGAATATATAACTTGTTCTATCTTAAAAGACTTACTACAAGAAGAAGATTTACCTACTAAACATAAAATAAATAGAGTAGCAGGTAACCACTTAATGACCTTAGAAAGTAATGAAGTAAATAACTTAAGAATAGCATTAAATAAAGTAAAAATAACTACTCCAGATATTATAATAGCTAAAAAATATATAGAATTTGATGATCATAAAACATACGGTTATATAATTAGTGATATTTATGCTAATCGTTTATTTCTATCTTATTTAGATGATCCTAAAACTTTACTTACTTTTATTCGTCATATAATAGCAGGTGAACAAAGTATTAAAGATTTAATCAAATATTATAATTTATCTTTATCTAGTTATGATACTATTAATCCTTACTTAGATTCTCTAAAATATCTCAATTTACATTAATTTTTGCAAAAAAAATAAAAAAAAGTATTGTCAAATTAATTAGGTTATGTTATATTTAATTTGCTTACTTTTATGGCGCTGTAGCTCAGTTGGCTAGAGCATCCGGTTCATACCCGGCAGGTCGTGTGTTCGAATCACACCGGCGCTACCAATAGAATTTAAAATCCCTTTAAAGGGATTTTTTATTTTATAATAAGTTTTATTTTTTATGTTACAATAAAATTGGTGATTTAAATGAAAGTCTTAACTATTAAAGAACCATTTGCTACTTTAATAAAAAATAAAGTTAAATATATTGAAACACGTAGTTGGAAAACCAATTATCGTGGTGAAATATATATTCATGCTGGACTTTCTAAAATAAGTAAAGAAGTTAAAGAAAGACCCGGTTTATCAAAACTATATAATGAATCAGAACTTAGCTATGGCTATATAATTTGTAAATGTGATTTAGTTGATTGCATATATATGACCGAAGAATACATTAAAAAGGCCAAAGAAGAAAATCTAAATAATTTTATTGCTGGTCATTATGAAATAGGTCGTTATGCTTGGGTTTTAAATAATATTGAAATAATAAAACCCATTAAAGCTAAAGGTCAACTAGGTATCTGGAATTATCCTAAAAAATAAAAAGATACAAATCCAGTGTCCTATTAATTATAATTACTAGATTGTATATCTAGTTTTTTAATGCTGTTTTTTAATATGCAAGAAATTCTTGCTAGTAATGTCAAATAAGTTTGATATAATAATTTCAAAATATCTTTTATTATGTTCCTATGAAAGGAGGAAGTTTTATGAATCTGGGTAATAAAATTTTAAAAATAAGAAAAGAGAATAAAATGTCACAGGAACAATTTGCTGAAATTTTAAATGTAACAAGGCAAACAGTTTCCAATTGGGAAAATGGAAATAATTATCCAGATATTGAAACACTAATTAAAATTAGTGATAAATTTAATGTTTCTCTAGACATTTTATTAAAAGGTGATAAAGAAATGATAAAAGATATTAATAAAAAAATAAAAAATAATAAAGTATTAAAAAAAATTATTGTTGTTCTTATTGTTATTATTATAGCTTTAATTACTTTAATTGTTGTTCTAAAAATATATGAAACAATAGATTATTATTTGGAAATTAATAATATTGATAAAGATAATCCCCCAAAAGCAATTACTATGAATAAATGTAATTACAATGGTAAGAAATTAAGATTAAATGCTATAATAGAGCAAGATTGTAATTACGAATATAAAAAATGGTATGAAGTTCCAAATTGTACTTCTAATTATAATAAAAAACCAATTGCCTTTAATATTATAGATAACAAAACTAAAGAGCAAGAAAAAGAATTAATGGAAAGTAGTAATATTAATGTAGAAGATTATGACAGTGCAATTGATTTACTTACTGCAATGGAAGATTATATTATAAGTATTGGTGGCACTTGTGATAATAGATAATATTTGTATGAGTAAGATTATCAAGTAAATTGATAGTCTTTTTTTAATTGGTATCTATTATTACATATGATCTTTAGTAACATGGTATGAAAGATAAAGATTTATTCCAAATCTATTTATTGCTTAAAACATAAACTAATTGCTTATGATATAATATTATATATGGAGTTGATAATATGACATTATATCAAGGCAAATACTGGGAAGTTGTTTTTACAGATTGGTGTCAAGAATTTCCTGGAGAGTGTATAATATCTAATGACAAAGAATCTTTAAGTAATTTAAATGAAGATGAATGGATAGAACTAGGTTTAATTGAAAAAGAATTAGAAAGAGTATGCAAGAAATTATTTAATGCTACCATGTTTAATTTTGCCTGTCTAATGAATAATGCCTATCGTGATAATGAAAAACCTCATGTCCATTTTCACTTTATTCCCAGATATAAGGATTCTTTAAAACTTTTCAATAAAACATATCAAGATCGTCATTTTGGCTATAATATGTGGAAATGGTCATTATCTAAATTTAAAGCTCAAAAAGATATTTTTACTAAAGAAGAAAAAAAAGCTATTTTTGAAATGATGCAAAAAGAATTTAAAATAAAATAAATTGTAGTATAATATTTTTATTAAAAAGGGAAGTGATATCTAATGGCTAAAAAAACAGTCGTTATCGGTATGAGTGGAGGAGTTGATTCTTCTGTAGCTGCTATTGTTTTACAAAAACAAGGCTACGACGTAATTGGTTTATTCATGCGTAATTGGGATTCATTTGCTGATGGTGAAATGGATGGAGCTCCAACTACTAAAGAAGGAATATGTCCACAAGAAGTTGATTATAATGATGCTAAAAAAGTTTGTGATAAACTAGGTATTCCTCTGTATCGTAAAGATTTTATTAAAGAATATTGGGACTATGTATTTACTTACTTTTTAGATGAACTAAAAAAAGGTCGTACACCAAACCCTGATATTATGTGTAATAAATATATTAAATTTGATATGTTTGCTAAAGAAGCCCAAAAACTAGGTGCTGATTATATCGCTACCGGTCACTATGCTCGTATTAAAGATGGTAAACTATTAAAAGCTGTTGATTTAAATAAAGATCAAACTTACTTCTTATCTCAAGTAAGTAAAGAACAATTAAAAAATGTCTTATTTCCTATTGGTGATATGTTAAAACCAGATGTTCGTAAAATAGCTCAAGAATATGATTTAATAACTGCTAATAAAAAAGATTCAACAGGTATCTGTTTTATCGGTGAAAGAAACTTTACTAATTTTCTAAAAAACTATCTTCCTAACCAAGCCGGTGATGTTATTAACATAGATACTAACGAAGTAATAGGTCGTCATATTGGTTTAATGAATTATACTATTGGTCAAAGAAGAGGTTTAAATATTGGTGGTACTGAAGATCGTATGTTTGTTGTTGGTAAAGACCTTTCTAAAAATGTTTTATATATCTGTATTGGTGAAGATAATGATTACTTAGTAAGTGATTCATGTGTTGTTGATACAATTAATTACTTAGGTGAAGAAAAAGTAACTGAATGTAATGCTAAATTTAGATATCGTCAAGAAGATATACCAGTTAAACTAGAATGGTTAGAAAACGAAGTAATAGTTAGATACCCCGAAGGTGTTAAAAGAGTAACTCCTGGTCAAGCTTGTGTCTTTTATAAAGGCGATGAATGCTTAGGTGGAGGTATTATTAAAGAAGTCCGTAAAAACGAAAAAAAATTATGGTATCTATAAAAGGAAACAAATTATTATTTTGTTTCCTTTTTAATTAACTTCGCATGTAAGACAACTTTTTCTCTACTATTATAACAAGTAGATAATGTTAATATTTTATCATTTTCTGATACATCAGTATTAAAATTATAAATACTTCTATTAATTAACATTTTTATAAACTTATTAAAATCTTCATCACTATTAAAATCTATTTGAATATAATCATTAGTTGTCTTAATTTTATAAACACTAAATACTTGCCATAAAGTATTATCATAAGTAGTAGATACCTTTACAATAAAATTATCTTTATTACTTAACCATTCTTTAGTTAAAACATTATTTAAAGAACCAAACATTGTTTTATCTAATCTTCCATGAGCATATAAAATAGTATTACGATTTAAATCATCCAATTTATTTCGATAATCTAAAAAAACCCATCCTGCACTATTACGTGATTTATCAAAAGTATGTGATAAATAATACTTATTATTCTTAGTTTGAACAAAAGGGTAGTTAATATTAGTTCCATTAACTAAAATCCATCCTTTAGTTTCATTATTAATCTTTTTTAATTCATCTAAATTAACATCTATTAAAGGAATCTTTATATAATCCCAATAAGGATCTGTAACTTCCATATCTTTACTTTGTTCTATTATTTCTGTTTTATCATTATCATTAACTTCCTTAATATTAACTACATCTTCAATTTTCTTTGTCATATCTTTAATATTTTTATTATCTACTTGCCATTTAATAACTCTTATTCCTGAATAAATAGCTATTATAATAGCAATTACTAAAATAATAATTAAGATAGTCTTCTTTTTCATTATTACCAACTCATTTTCTTCTATATCCATTTTATCATAAAAATTAATTTCCTTAATTCTTTTTCATTGACTATACCAGGTAGGGGTATTATAATCAAATCAAGGAGTATATATATGAATACAAATAAATTAAAAAAACGTAGTCTTGAAGAAAAGAATTATTTAAAGAAAAGATTAAATATTATAGAAGGTCAAGTTCGTGGTATTAAAGATATGATAGAACAAGATCGTTATTGTAGTGATATCTTAATTCAATTATCTGCTATTAATAAAGGTCTTCAAAGCTTAGGTGAAAATATTTTAAAAAATCATTTATCAACTTGTGTTATAGAAGATATAAAAAATGATAAAATAGAATCAGTAGATGAAATAATGGATTTATTTAAAAAATTATATTAATTAAGGAGTCATTATGAAAAAAGTTATATTAAGTATCAAAGGAATGAGTTGTAGTGCTTGTTCCTCCGGTTTAGAAAAATATTTAAATAAGCAAGAAGGAGTTAAAGAAGCTAGTGTTAATCTTGTTTTAGCTCAAGCTAATATTACTTATGATGAAACATTAACTCTTAAAGATTTAAATCGTTTTGTTAAAGAAGCTGGTTTTGAAAGCCTAGGTATATATGATCCTAAAAAAGAAGAAAATAAAGATTCTCGTAATTTAATCTTTTTAATTATTTTTGGTATCTTAACAATTATTACTATGTATATATCTATGTCTCATATGTTACATTTACCATCTATTCCTTTCTTAGATATTAATAAAAAACCAATAAATTATGGTACTTCATTACTTATCTTATCTCTTTTATTTATATTATATGGTATTGATATCTTTAAAAGTGGTCTTAAAAATCTTTTTCATAAATCTCCTAATATGGATACTTTAGTATCCTTAGGAGTAACAGCTAGTTTTCTATATAGTTTATATAATTTTATAATGTTAATAAATGGTCATCATAATTTTATTCATAACTTATATTTTGAATCTTGCGTAACTATTATTTTCTTTATAAAATTAGGACGTTTTATAGATTCACATAGTAAAGAAAAAACTAAAGAAGCTTTAAAAGAATTAGTTCAAATCACCCCTAATAGTGCTTTAATAAAAACTAAAGATGGTGAAAAAGAAGTAACTATTGATGAAGTTCATAAAGGTGATATCTTAATATGTAAACCAGGTATGAAAGTGGCTGTAGATGGTATTATTACAGAAGGTGAATCTCATTTTGATGAAGCCTTTATTACTGGTGAATCTATTCCTAATAAAAAAACTATTAAAGATAAAGTCGTAGCAGGAAGTATTAACTTAGATGGTTATATTGAATATAAAGCTGAAAGAATAGGAGCCAACTCAACTATCTCTGAAATAGTTCACTTAGTAGTTGAAGCAACTAATACTAAAACTGATGTTCAAAAAATAGCTGATAAAGTAAGTTTAATCTTTGTCCCTAGTATAATTATTATAGCTATCCTAACATTTATCGGTTATCTATTATTACATCATACCTTTAATGAAGCTCTTATCTCATTTGTAACGGTCTTAGTTGTAGCATGTCCTTGTGCTTTAGGTTTAGCTACTCCTTTAGCTATTGTTGTAAGTATTGGTTTATGTGCTAAAAATGGTATCTTAATTAAAACAAGTTCTATCTTAGAACAAGCTCATGCTGTAAATACAATTGTCTTTGATAAAACCGGTACTTTAACATATGGTAATTTAAGAATATCTCATATTAATAATTATAGTAATTATCAAGATCGTGAATTAATGAGTATTATAGCTAGTTTAGAAGAAAAAGTAACTCATCCAATTTCCATCGCTTTTACTACATATGCTAAAGAAAACAATATTACCATACACGATATTTCGTCTTTTAAAAATATTCCTGGTATTGGTATTAGTGCTAAATTAAATGATAAAAAAATATATATTGGTAACAATAAATTATTTTCTAAATTAAAAATAAAAAATACTCATGAACAAGATGAAGAAAAACTAACTAAAGAAGGTAGTAGTATTGTCTATGTAATTGAAGATAAAAAAGTAATTGGTTTAATAGGTGTTAATGATATTATTCGTGATAATGCTAAATATACAATAACTAAATTAAAGAAACTTGGTAAAGAAGTTATCATGTTAACAGGTGATAATGAAACGACAGCTCATATTATAGCGGACTTTCTAGGTATTGAAAATGTTATAGCTAATGTTCTACCACAAGAAAAAACTAAAATAATTAAACAATTAATTAGAAATGATAAAAAAGTTATGATGGTTGGTGATGGTATTAACGATGCTCCATCTCTAGCTACAGCTAATATAGGTGTTAGTATTAATAGTGGTACAGATATTGCTGCCGATTCATCTGATATTATCTTAATGAATGATAACTTAGAAAAAATTCCAACTTTATTATCTATTAGTCAAAAAACCTTACGTAACATCAAACAAAATCTTTTCTGGGCTTTCTTCTATAATATATTAATGATTCCTTTAGCTATTGGTTTATTTAAACCATTTAACTTAAGTATGAACCCTATGTTTGCTTCTCTTGCTATGACCATAAGTAGTTTAACTGTTGTTTTTAACTCTTTAAGATTAAAAACATGGAAAGACAAATAACCTTTGTCTTTTCTTCAAGTATAAGGAGGTGTTTAATGTGGAAAGATATCGTGAAATAGAAAAAAGTATTATAAAAACATATCGTAAAGATATCTGGTCAAAATTTATAAAAGCTATTAAAGATTATCAACTTATTAATGAAAATGATCATATTATGGTATGTATTAGTGGTGGTAAAGATTCATTCCTTTTAGCTAAATGCATTCAAGAATTAAAAAGACATAGTCAAATAAATTTTGAAGCTCACTATGTTGTAATGAATCCTGGTTATACTAAGAAAAACTATGATTTAATAGTTGAAAATGCTAAATTACTAAATATTCCTATTGAAATATTTGAAAGTGATATCTTTGCTGTTGTTAATACAATAAGTAGTGAAGCTCCATGCTACTTATGTGCTCGTATGCGAAGAGGTCACTTATATGCCAAAGCTCAAGAACTAGGATGCAATAAAATTGCTTTAGGTCATCATTTTGATGATGTTATCGAAACAACTTTACTATCTATGTTATATGGTGCTGAAATAAAAACTATGATGCCTAAATTACATAGTGATAACTTTGAAGGTTTAGAATTAATAAGACCATTATACTTAGTTAAAGAATCATCTATTATTGCTTGGAAAAACTATAATAGACTAACATTCTTAAATTGTGCTTGTCGTTTTACTGAAAAGAGTGCTTTAGAAAATAATAGTAAAAGAAAAGAAGTTAAAGAACTTATTAAAAATCTTCGCCTTATAAATAAAGATGTTGATCATAATATATTTAAAGCTTTAGATAATATTAATTTAAATTGTGTCTTAGGTACTAAAAAAGATAGTGTATATGAAAGCTTCTTAGATACTTATGATCAAAAATGAATATAAAGTAGGTGTTAATATGTTACAAAAAATAGAAAAATATTTTTTATACTTTTGGTTATATGCCATAATTGGTTGGTGTTATGAAGTCTTCTTAGAAGTATTTATCTATCATTGGGGATTTTCTAATCGTGGTGTTTTATTTGGTCCTTATTGTCCTGTCTATGGTTTTGGAGCATTAATCTTTATTTTCTTAATTTATCCTTTAATTAAAAATAAACCATATCCTAAAAAATTATTCTATATTCCTTTAGTCTTTTTAGGTTGTATGTTATCTGCTACTATCTTAGAATTAATTACTTCTTATATATGTGAATTTTTTATGGGTTCATGGCCATGGCAAACTTATGCTGATTATAAAATAAATTTCCAAGCTCGTATAGCTTTATCTCCCTCTATAAGATTTGGTTTAGGAGGAGTAATATTTCTATACTTATTACAACCATTATTTGAAAAATTAACTACTAAATTAAAACCTAAAACATTAACAATAATTACCAGTATTTTATTAATTATAGTACTAATAGATTCAATTTATACTTTCTTAATAAAATAATTATAAATTTATATATTTTGGTAATACTATAAATAGAAAAGAGGAATAGTATGAATGAAATATATAATTTTTTAAAAGATTGCTCTAACTATTATTTAGCAACATTAGATGGTAAAAAGCCACGTGTAAGACCATTTATGTCTATAAAAATATATAATGATAAATTATATATCTTAACTACTAAAGATAAAAATGTTTCTAAACAAATGCATAAAAATCCTAATGTTGAATTATGTGCTTATAATAAAGATGAATGGATTAGAGTAACAGCAACAGCTTATGAAGATGATGATATAAATGCTAAACAAGCTATCTTAGATGATTTTCCTAAACTAGAAGAAATGTATGAAGCACAAGATCCTAATGTCGAAACTTTTTATTTAGATAATGTTACAGCAACTATATCATCATTTGATGATAAACCTAAAATAATAAAACTATAAAGATATTTTAAATATCTTTTTTAAGTGTCTTAATTTATTTGCAATTTTTAAAAAAAATAGATATATTATAGTTATAGATATTAAGGAGAGATATTATGGAAAAAGCAAAAGTTTATTTTATAAGAGAGTTAACACCTCAAAATATTGTTAAAATGTATGAAACATTAAATCACAAATTAAATGGTAAAGTAGCTGTTAAAGTTCATTCAGGTGAACGCGGTAATCAAAATTATCTTCGTCCTGAATTTTTAAAACCAATGGTTGATTATGTAAATGGTACTGTTGTAGAATGTAATACTGCTTACGATGGCGCTAGAGACACTACCGAAAAACATTTAGAATTAATGAAAGAACATAAATGGAGTGATATTTTTGATGTTGATATCATGGATAGTGAAGAAGACATTACTCTAGAAATTCCAAATGGTTCTGTTATCAAGAAAAACTACGTTGGTAGTCATATTAAAAATTATGATTCTATGTTAGTTTTATCTCATTTTAAAGGACATCCAATGGGTGGTTATGGTGGAGCTTTAAAACAACTATCTATTGGTGTATCATCTTCTAAAGGTAAAAGATATATTCACTGTGCTGGCGCTGAAAATGGTTCATATGAAGATATGTTCCACACTGACCAAGATAGTTTCTTAGAAGCTATGGCTGATGCTGCTTCATCAGTAGTTAATTACTTTAAAGATAATATTGTTTATATAAATGTTATGGCTAATATGAGTGTTGATTGTGACTGCTGTAATGTAGCAGAAGACCCTTGTATGAAAGATATTGGTATCTTAGCAAGTTTAGATCCTGTTGCTATAGACCAAGCTTGCATTGACTTAGTTAAAGAATCTAATGATCCAGGTCGTGACCATTTACTAGAAAGAATTAATTCAAGACACGGTACTCATACTATTGATGCTGCAGCTAAACTAGGTATTGGTACTAAAGATTACGATTTAATAGAAATAAAATAATATATGTACGATTTAATAATTATCGGAGCAGGTCCAGCTGGTTTAACAGCAGCTTTATATGGTTTACGTGCTAATAAAACAGTTTTAGTCTTAGAATCTAAAAACTATGGTGGCCAAATAATTAATGCTAATAACATAGAAAATTATCCCGGTATAAAAAATATATCTGGTTATGATTTTGCTACTAACTTATATAATCAAGTTATTAATTTAAATGGTATCTTTAAATTTGAACAAGTAACTAAAATAACTGAAGATAAAAAAGTTATTACTAATAAAAATGAATATCAAGCTAAAGCTATTATAATTGCTACTGGCACGGAAAGAAGAAAATTAAATTTACCAAATGAAAATGAATTAATAGGTAAAGGAATATCTTATTGTGCTACTTGTGATGGTAACTTCTTTAAAAACAAAGATGTTGCTATTATAGGTGGTGGTAATACCGCTTTAGAAGATACTCTTTATCTATCTAATATAGTTAATAAAGTTTATCTAATTCATCGTCGTAATGAATTTAGAGGCGAAGCTAAATATGTCGAAGAATTAAAAAATAAAACTAATGTTAAATTAATATTAAATTCAAATATTACATCTTTAAATGGTAAAGATACTTTAGAAAGTATAACTGTTAATAACGAAAAAATAAAAGTTCAAGGTTTATTTATAGCTATTGGTCAAGTACCACAAAATCAAATATTTAATAATGTTGTTAACTTAGATTCAAATGGTTATATTATAACTGATAATGACTTACATACTAAAACTAAAGGTATTTATGCTGCTGGTGATACTCGCGTGAAAAGTTTAAGACAATTAACTACAGCAGTTAGTGATGGTAGTATTGCTGCTACTAATGCAATTAAAGAAATGGAATAAAGGCATTTTATAACAAATGCCTTTTAAAATAATTTGAAAGGATAAAATATGAATAATAAATATGAATTTTTTATAGCTGGTCGAGCTAGAAACAAAGAAAATATTTTAAAAATATGTGATTTATTTGATAAATATCAAATATCATATTATTGCTTTTTAAAAAATGAAGAACATTGGGGCTACGGCAATAAAAACCAAACTCCCGAAGAAAGACAACAAGAATTTGAATCTCTAGATTTAAAAAGTGATATTGTCTTAAAATTATTTAATAATGATTTAGAAGGTGAAAAATCTTCTAGGAACTTTCTTCTTGTTCTACCAGCTGGTAAAGCTGCTCATATTGAAGCTGGTATTGCTTATGGATTAGGTAAACATTGTTATGCTATCGGTGAATATGAAGCAACAGATACACTATATAATATCTTTGATAAAATTTTTTCAAACGAACAAGAACTAGAAGATTTTGTAAAAACATATACTGAAGATTAAAATTATTTTTCTCAATAATAGTGTATAATAATTTTGAGGTGATAACTTTGAGTATTCTTACTAGTGCGAGTAGTACTTCTGTTAGTAGAGGTTATAAATATTATAAAGATAAACATGTAACTGGGGTGAACCAATTAACTGATATTGAATTTGAAGGATTTGTTAATGGAAGTTTAAAAAAACCATATTATGTAAAATTAAATATAAAACAACCAAAAAAGTCTTATTGTGATTGCCCTCATGCTAATGGTCACACTATTTGTAAACATATGGTTGCATTATATTTTGAATTGTATCCTGAAGAAGCTGAAGATTATGAATCTTGGCTAAATAGTGATTATGATGATTATGATGATTACGATGATTATGATTATTATGATAATTATGATGATTATGACGAAGAGAATTATTATGATGATTACTACAATTATGATGAAGATATAGATTTTAACAAACCATTATTCTTTGATGTGGTATTAGAAAAATATGTAAACGATTTAAATACTCAAGAATTAAAAAAAATTTTACTAACTGAATTAAAAAATAATGAAAAAAGAACTTATGAATTATATTTAAAAAAGAACTATAAAAATTATTTACAAGATAATAATGAATTTATATTTTTAGATAAACTATATCAAAAAATTAAAGATTTAATTACTTTTTACGATTACGAGTATAATGATTTTAATAAAGTAATATTAAATAATAAGGAAAAAGCCAAAATAGAAGAATTATACAAAAATAGAACATTACAACCCCAAATAGATAAAATATTATTAAACGAAAAATTGGCGGTATATTCTGACTATCAATGGGTAGCCAAGTTTTATAAAAAAAATAAAAACTTCGAAGATATTCAAAAGTTTTGCAATGATTTAGGCAATTATCTAAATAGTTTAAAACATTATAGTATTAGAACAACATTACCAAAATCAAACATCTTAATATCAATATACATATTAAATAGCTTTACAATAAATGAAATAGCTTCTTCTTTATTTAAAAATGCCAAATATTTAGAATACGTTGATTATATAATTGAAAACAGTCAAAATGTTTTAGAATTATATTCGGAATTTATAAAATTGGTAGATGAAAACTATTTAAAAAATAAATCATCAATTCCTGAAGTTTTATACAAATTTTGTAGTGTTAATGATTTCGAAAATGAAGATATGTACATCAACGCCTTTCTATATAGCTATCTTTGTTTAGGTAATTGCGAAAATTTACGTGTCCTACAACATTACTTAAACGAAAGTGAAATAATTAGCTTAATTGAAAATAAAACAAAGAATGTTTTATTACTTGTAAATCTTTACCAATTTTATAATCAAAAAGAAAAATTATGGAATTTATTAATAAATAGCAATTATCAGTATTTACTATTAGAAAATGTTGAAATATTAAAAGATAAATATAACAAAGAATTATATAATTATTTTATAAAAGAATTTTATAATACTCTTAGAGAAGGTAAAAAAAGAGAAGTCTATGAAAAGTCTATTAGGTACATTAAAGCTATATCAAAATTAAATAATGGTATAGAATTAGTTCAAAAAATTATAAAAGACTTAAAAAAATCTGAATACAAAAATTGTCCTGCATTATTTGATGAAATATGGAATTCAATAAATAATTAATATTATACCTTGGCATAATAACTAAATTACTTGTATAATATTACTAGGTGATTAAAATATGACTAAAACTAAAAAAGAAAAAATTACTATTCCTAAATATTCTTTAAGCGAAGAATTAATTAGTGCAATTTCTCATGGCATAGGAGCACTACTATCCATAGCAGCATTAGTTCTATGTATAGTATTTTCATCCCTTCATCATAATCCAATTGCTATTATATCTAGTTGTATTTATGGCGTAAGTTTAATAGTTTTATACTTAATGAGTTGCCTATACCATAGTTTTAAACCAAATAAAGCTAAAAAAGTATTTCGTATCTTTGATCATTGTAGTATTTTTCTTTTAATAGCAGGTAGTTATACACCATTCTTATTATTAATAATAGGTGGTCTTAAAGGAACTATTATGTTAATAATTATGTGGTTATGTGCTATTATTGGTATTATAGGTAATAGTATAGCTTTAGAAAAGTTTAAATTCTTAGCTTTTCCTTTATACTTAATAATGGGTTGGATGGCTTTATTCTCTTTAAAGCCATTAATAGCTAATCTAGCTAAACCAGGATTAATCCTCTTATTAATAGGAGGTATTATCTATACAGTAGGAGCAGTTATTTACTTAATCGGTAGTAAAGTAAAATATATGCATTCTATTTGGCATTTCTTTGTATTAGGTGGAAGTATTTTTCAATTTTTTTCCATCTTACTATATGTGATATAAGACAAATGAAAATTTGTCTTTTTTTTGTCTTTTAATCTGGTTTCAGTAACAAAAATAAATATTGACATTTACATACGGGGGGGGTATAATTTTAATAGTAGGATAGGAGTTTTTTATAGTGAATCGAGTTAAAAAAGTCACAGTTATCTTTTTGTGTGTATCGATAATGGTTTCTCTATTCACGCAGTATGCCATAGCTAAATCAAGTATGTTAACTAATGGTATATATTTAGCTGATAACGGAACAATGAATTCTTACAAAGATGTTTTGATTAATGAAAAAAATGGTTCAAGATATGCTGGTCGTATTTGGACTGATAAGTCAGTTTTTACTAAGAATTTATCATTAAGTATCGATAACGATGGTTACGAAGGAACTATTGTAAATAATAGTGATTTTTTACATGCTTTTTCTATCCTAGGTAGTAGTGTTCAACAAAATAGTTATTCTAGTGCTCCCGTCGACCTAGTAATAGCTCTTGATATGTCTGCTTCAATGGCTCAAGATACTAGGTATCCTATATCAGGTCTTTATGATTCTACAGATGGTAGTTATGCTCCTAAAGAAAATAGAACGATGAAAGATCGAATTAATCATTCACGTATTCAAAAAACTATCGATGCCGTTAATTCTACTATTGAACAATTAATGGCTTTAAATAAAAACAATCGTATTTCAATTGTTGTATATGGTGCTGGTGCTTCAGTTATTATGCCTTTATCTCACTATGAGAAAGTAGATAAAGATACTCCATATTTAAGCGTTGGTGGTATGGAAACAATCTATACATTAGATGATTTAACTTATGATGAAACATATGGTTGGTTATGGACACGTAATATCGATGCTTGCTTTACTATTGAAGTAAATGCTAAAAAAGATGATAACGATAATCCAACCTTTACTGGTCCAATATATCATAAAGTAGTAAGTAACAATGTTAAAAATACTAAAGTTAAAGCACGCCCAGGTTACGAAGAACAAAATGATACAACTTTAGGAAGAAAAATCACAAATGAAAATGAAAATCTAAATGAATTATATGCTGATAATTACGTTGGTTATTTTACCAATACTCAAGGTGGCTTCTATCTAGCATACTCTCAATTAGCTTTAGAAGAAAAAACTACTTACGAAGCAACCCTTTCTAACAATAAAAAAGAAATTTTAGCTCGTATTCCAGCTGCAATTATTTTATCAGATGGTAGTACTAATTTTGGCTTTAATAAAATGGACGATTGGAAACTTCATTATGGTGCTTATGGAGAGGTATATCATAATGAATGGAATCAAGATTGGCCATATTTCAGAAGCGACGATTCTGGAGTTAATGGTTTCGATACAACCGACTTTTCTCACCGTTTAAATGATAATGTTGGTGATGAATGGTACAATGTTTATATTCCAGGCATAGAAGATGATAATGAAATAACTTCATTATATAATTCTGGCATGGAAAGAGAAGACGGAACTTTAACAACTAGCCCTGCTTGGAACCATTCTGGTATTCTGTATTCTACTAATGACGACATATTAGCAACCTCAGGTACAGTTTTAGAATATTTATTAACCGCTTCCTATATGAAAAATGTTGTAACTAAACACTACGAAGAAAGTTGGGATAAAAAAGGAGCTTTAGAAGTTTCAAAAATTCCTTTTACCAACTATACGATGATTGTTAATGCTGATAGCGTTAATCAAAATGAAAGATTTCGTTTATATCCTACAATGGACCCTAAAAATCATCCTCTTGTATTAAACGCTAACTGGTGGGATGATACTGAAAAATTTGGTCCAGAAATAACACTATATGGTGATTATGTAAAAAAATCAACAGTCTTTAACGGGATGATTAATTCATGGAATGACTTTGTATCTGGTAAAACAGCAAAAGGTAATATGTATGGAGCTGAGGTTAAAATAAACATAAGTCCAATCCCTAAAGAAAATGAATATAATGCTAAATTTGGTGTTACAGTCACAAACGAAGAAGTTATAAATAATATTGTTTATAATGATGGCTTCTATGATATTTCATCTGATAGTATTGAAAATATCTTTGAAGAAATAATTTTTAATACAACTAATAGAGCATTTATTCCTATCGCTGGAGTTAATGATGATGGTGTAGCAGATTCTTTAACATATAATGATCCAATTGGT
>CANQOR010000004.1 GCA_947625535.1 uncultured Bacilli bacterium | reverse complement strand
TGTATAATAAAAAAAGTCAAATTTATTATAAATTCAACTTTTCTTATATTTTTACCACAAAACTCTTTACACTAACTATTATATTATATTCTTATTGTAATATATTTATCTGGTATTTAGAATAGTTTTTTATTTTAGAAGTGTAAAGTTATTTTAAAGTTAATTTATGGTCTTTTTTATTATTTTTTAAGATTATTTTTAGGAATAGTGTTAATAAACTAAGATATAGGAATATAGTTATATTAGTAGTTAATTTGACATTTTTAGTTATACCATTAATAGTTAGTTTTATATTAGAGTCTTTTTTTATGTAACCTAGGTTTATTATAGTATTTTTTATTTGTTCTGGTTTATTAATTGGAGTTTGATCCATATTACTTAGTTCATCTAAGTTAAATTCATAGAAGTATAGTTTATTACCATAGCCTTCTTTGATAAATTCTTCTGGTGTATAGTCAGTTATATTTATATAGTTATTGCCTTCTTTAATAATAGTACCATTATCTATATTAGTTATGTCATAACCATATTCTTTACCATCTATATTTACGACATTCCAAGCATGAGTAGTACTAAATTCAACATAGGAGTTAATATTTAGACGATTAGCTAATGATTTAAATAAACAAGTATAGTTTATACAGATTATTTCATCATTAGTAAATGATGTTGTAATAGGATTATCGTTATAGTTTTCAACTAGTTTTAAGTAACCAGGTATTTGGTTAGTTACTGATTCATTATATTCATAGTTTTCTATTAAATATAGAATTATTTTTTCAATTATTTGTTCTTCAGTATCATTAGAACTAATATTTAATTCTTTAATTATATTATCTATATTACGTAAAGATGTATTTAGTTTCTTTTTAACTGGTATATCTTGTAAAGGCAACTCATTTAAAGTATTAGAATCTAACCATATAGCAGCATAATCATCTAGTTTTATTTCTTTTAAAGAAGGAAGACTAGTTAAGATAGAAGCATTAGATATATTAGTACAATATAATAAGTCAATAAATGTTAAGTTATCACATTCTATTATAGAATTTAAATCGATATAAGAATCTCCTGATATTACTAAACTTATTAAATTATGGGGATTTTTAAGAACTAAGTTACGGACATTAGACATAGATATAATTAAAGACATAGTATTATATGGAATAGTTAAACAATTATCATTACATGTACTTTCTTCAGTAAAGAATCTTTCTATAGTATTAGGTAAATAACTAGTATTATAGAAAGTACTATTTTTAATACTAAGACTTTTTAAGTTTTGATTATATTCTAAGTCTTTTAAGTTAATAGTATTATTTTCAATAGTTAGTTTTTCTAAGTTAGTAACATATTTTAAATCTTGTAAATCTTGATTAGTAAGAGGGTTTTGAATACTTAGTTCTTTAATAGTTTTTATATTTTCATTAGTAAGGGGTCCTTCTACTTTAGAAGATAAAATATTATATAATTCTTGATTACTAAAGATTATATTATCTTCATTAGCTATTAAAGTTAATTCTTGTTCAAAAGAATTTTTGGGATTACTTATTTCATTTATAGAATCTTTTAAGATATTAGAATAAAGATATTCAGTAGCAGTAGTACTTATAGTACCTAGTATTACAAAAGTAGTAATAGTTTTTATAAGTGTGTATTTCTTTTTTGAACGAGCCATATTTTTCCCCCCCTTTTTGATAGGTTTTATTATATTACTTAGTTAGTTTTTAGTCAAAAATAAAGTAGCTATTGCTACTTTATTTTATTAATTCTTTCTTTAATTCTTTCTAGTCCTAATAATTGTAAAATAATATATAAATCTGGAGTTTGAGCTTTAGAAGTTACTCCTACTCTAATTATATTAGATATATCAGCTATACTTCCTTTATAATTATTACTATTTTCTTTATATTCTTTCATATTAGAACAATAACCTAGTTTATCAGTCATTTCTTTCATTTTATTAAACCAAGTATCTTTATCATCTTTTTCATCATAGTATTCATTAAAGTATGTAGTTAAGACTTTATTTATTTCTTCTTTACTTAGGTTTTCAGCAAAATCATATGTTACATCAGTAAATAGTTCATCAAACATATACCATATTTCTCTTTTTATTTCAGAAAGACAAGCATAATCTTTACGAGGTTTCTTTTGTTCTCTTTCGATATTTAAGATATTTGTTGTATATGTTTTATCTTTATTTATTAGTTTGTTAAATTCTGGATCATATATTTTAGACCAAGTATCTAACATATCAAATACTTCAGTAGCTTTTAATCTACTTAGATAGTTTTTAGATATGTTATCTAGTTTATCTAAGTCAAATAAAGCACCTGATGCTGACATTTTCTTAGGAGAAAATTCAAATTCAGTAAATGGAGCATCAGGGTGATTTTCACGCCATGCTTCATAGTTAGAATTTATAATAGTCATTATACTTTCTGTTAAGGCATATTTAGGATATCCTTTTTCTTCATAATATGTCATACGAGCTTCAGGATCTAATCTTTTAGATATTTTTCTTATTTTATCGCCATCTTTTTTTATAATTAATGGGGTATGAATGTATTTAGGCATTTTAAAACCAAAGGTTTTAAATAGTTCATAATGAACAGGAATAGAACTAATCCATTCTTGACCTCTTACGACATGAGTAGTACGCATTAAGTGATCATCTACTAAGTGAGCAAAATGGTATGTAGGTAATAAGTTACTTGATTTCATTATTGGAATATCAATATCATTTTCTGGAAATTCCATTTCGCCATTAGCTAAATCATTAAATTTAAACTTACGATTAAAATCACCAGTACTTTTTAATCTAATAGTATATTTTTCTCCATTTTTAATACGTTCTGCTGCTTCATCAGGAGTTAAATTACGATACTTAGCATATCTACCATAGATACCTATTCTTCTTTTATCACGAGATTGTGATTCTCTTATAGAATCCATTTCTTCTTGAGTTAAGAAACATGGGTATGCTTTACCTTCTGCGATTAAGTGTTTAATAAAAGCATGATATATTTCTTTTCTTTCTGATTGTATATAAGGTCCATATAAACCTTTTTCATCATTTATATCACGATATTCATATTCATCTGGTATATAGTCATATTGGTCTAAAATATGTCTTATAGCTTCTACTGCTCCTTCTATTTCACGAGCACTATCAGTATCTTCATTACGTAAGTAAAATACTCCTTTACTTTGACGAGCTAGAAGGTAATCAATAGTTACAGACATAAAATTACCTATGTGCATAAAACCTGTTGGTGATGGAGCAAATCTAGTTACTTTAGCTCCTTCTCCTAAATTCCTTTCTGGATACATTTTTTCATAGTCTTCGATTGTTTTAGTAATATCTGGGAATATTAAATCAGCTAGTTCTTTGGTAGTCATTTTTATCAATCCTTTCTTTAAATAAAAAGAACAATTCTCCTAAAGGACGAATTGTTCGTGGTACCACCTTATTTTGTGTTATTAACACCTTAATGTTTTAACGCTTCTAGCGGAATAACTTGTATACATTATTCAACTCCAAAGTTTCTTCAATTAAGATATATATTTCTTTACACCAAACAGAAACTCTCTATAATATAAACTTAATTTACTCTTCTTTTTCTTCGTTTGTGGTTTCATTATAGTAAATTTATTTTAGATTGTCAAACGTTTTATTTATTAGGTTTAAATTTCTTAGTCATACGTGATTCTAATCTTCTTTCTTCTAAATCATGTCTTACTGTAATAGATTCTTCATTAGCTAAACGAATTTCATTATTAACAATCGCTAAATGACGAATATTTACTTTAGAGATTAATTTATCAAAGAAAATAAATTCAACGTCTAGAAAGCCCATTAAAGGGCGATACTCATAGGTTGCTGATGGATCTTCAGATAATGAAGGAATATAAATAAGTTTATTTTCACGATTCTTAGCTTTATGACTATGTCCTTTAAAGATAATTGATACATTATTAGGTATTTCACGATGTTTACTAGATCTACTTAAATCATGAGTAATAGCAATAGCATCATCTTTAAGTTTAATAATAGCTGTTCCATATCCTAATGATACTAAATCATATCTTCGATCTTCTAAGTATCTTGCTATATCAAAACCATTATCAGAAATACTTTTATAATCATGATTACCATATAAATTATAACTTGTTATATCACTAGCAGCTGGATAGATTCTAATAACTTTTTTTAATTGACTTTTAACAGAATGATTACGAAGAATGTTTTCACGATCTTCATAAATATTTTCAATAACATCTCCCCCATTAAATAAAGTATGAATATCATGTTTTTTTAAATAATTAAAAACTAATCTTAATAAATCTGGTCTTTCATAAATACTACCTATATGTAAATCAGAAATAAAAACTGCTCTTAGTATTCGATCTTTAACATTAATTCTTAAAGCACTACCTTCAGGATTAAAATTTAATGTTTTATTTATTTTAATGAATACTTTTCCATCAGAAAAGTATGACTTAGAATAATTATAACCATTATATCTAATCGTCTTTAGTATTGCACTAAATTGACGATTAGAATAATTAAGTATTTCTTGAATTTCATTTAAACTTTTACCTTCTTTAATTAAAGATAATACTTGTTCTACATTCTGTGTCATACTCATACCTCATTTACTTACATATTGAATTAATATAATATAATTGTTCATATTCTTTATTTTTATTTGTAATACTTATTAGAGTATTAATATTAGTTATATGTTCATAATTATTTTCCAGTAATTCATTATTATTATATATTTTAGTATTTATAGTAATTAATGAGTCTTTAAAAGATTTATTTAGTTCATAGTTAACTATTTGGGTATTAGGTTCTTTTAAGTTAGTACAATCTATTTCGATATTATAAATTCTTTTATTATCTTGTAGTTCTATTTTAGTATTTAAGATACTTAGTTTATTAAAGGGAGTTATCGCCAAATCATTTATTTGTTTATAAGAATAATAGTTTTTTATAAAGATTATTAATAAAACTATTATTAGTAAGGAGATTAAAGTTATAAAAAAATATTTTTCTTTTTTCATATCATCACCTATATAAATAATATACTACTATTCAATGATTTATTAAAGTTTATGGACAAGTATTTGACAAGTTTTTTATGCAAAATAATCACCTTTAAAAAGGTGAATATTTGTTTAAGAAGTTCTTGTATCAAAATTTTATTTAATCTTTAAGTGCTGTTATTGGTACTACATATACTCCATCAGGTCTTTTATAAGCATAATTGGTTAGACCACAAATAACACATAAAATTTTTGGAGCGTTACCACCATTATCTTTTATAGAGTTACTTAATTCTAAAAGGTTTTTAGCAGCATTTTCTATTGCATTAGCACCCAATTTAATTTCAAAAGCACACCACGATCCATCTTCTAACTCGATAACATGGTCTATCTCTTTGTTTGAATAATCTTGATAATGATAATTTTTAGCGTTAAATGCATCAGAATATATTTTTAAGTCTCTTTCTACTAACGCTTCAAATAAAAGTCCAAATGTTTCTAAATCTGCTATTAATTTATCTTCTGATAAATTAAGTAATGCACATGCAATTGACGGATCAGCAAAATGTCTTTTTTCAGCTTGTTTTGTTCTTATTGATGATCTTACATTAACAGAAAATGGTTCATCATTATCTAATAAATATAGTTTATCAAATGCATTTAAATATGAAGCTAAAGTATCTATATCGATATCTTCTTTATCTATATCACATATGTCTTTTTTTAATGTTACATTTGTAACTGTAGTACTTTCATTTCTTGCTAATGATTTCAGTAATAAACGGACTTTATGTTTATCTCTATTTACCCCATCTAGCCTATGTAAATCATCATCTATTATTCTATCAATGTATTCAATTATTGTTGTTTTAGAATCTTGTGATGTTAATTGTAGATTACCCGGCCATCCACCTCTTATAATTAAATTTGCTAATTTCTTTAAATCTACTTCGCCAGTTTCTATTGCTATATCTTTTCCATCACATATGTCTTTTAAAGAAACTAATCCTGATGAATCTCCAGATTCATACAAAGACATTGTTCTAAGGTGTATTTTACCAAATCTACCTGCTCCACTATGCGAGATTCCGTTTCTGTTTGGAGTAGATGATCCAGTCAATATATATTGACCTTTTAACCCTGTTTTATCAACATCAATTCTTATTTCATCCCATAAATTTGTTGCTTCTTGCCATTCATCTATTAATTTTGGTTTTTCACCAGCTAAGATGATATTGGGTGAAATCTTAGCGATTTCAACATTATTTGCTCCTTCACCAGTATTACTATGAAGCAATATTTCACTATTAGCATGATATCTGCCGCTCCATGTTTTACCACAATATTTTGGTCCTTCTATACATACAGCACCAAACAGTTTTAAATATTGTTCTATTTGTTTATCAACTATTCTTCTTTTGTAATTTTGGATTTCCATATAACCACCTATATTCATTTTATAATATATTATTTCACTTTGTCAATTTTATTCCGTGTAATTTGGCAATTCCATTCCGTGAGATTTTGTATTTTCATTCCGTGAGATTTTGTATTTTCATTCCGTGTGTTTTTTTAATAATGTAACAATTAGACTTAACAATAGTTAGCAAATATCTTTATTAGATTTTAATCATATTAATAAAAATAGTACTAACTTTATAAGTCTGTACTAAGCTATGATATCGAAATAATACCTATCTAGTTTTAATATAAAGGAAAATCACCTAACTCAACTGCTTTGAATTAGGTGAAACCAAACTTTTGACAACACTAGTATGTTGAATGTTCCTCTTTTTTATTTTATGCAAGTTTTCTTGACATATTCTTAATAACATAAAAAACGACTTTTTAACAAGTCGTCTTTATTATACTCAAAAAGTTTTGAGTTATTTACTATTTGGTGACCTGTACGGGATTCGGACCCGTGTATGTAACCTTGAGAGGGTTATGTGTTAAACCACTTCACCAACAGGCCATTACATAGGTAATTTTAACATATGTTATTATTATTTACAATTAAAAAATACTTCATAAAGAAGTATTTTAGTCACGACGTTTTCCAAATAATTCTAATAATCTTATGAAGATATTAATAAAGTCTAAGAATAATTGAAAAGCACAATAGATACTTTTATTTTCTGTATCAGATAAGAAACCTTTATTAGTCATTAATTGCATGTCATAAGCAGTATAAGCACAGAAGATTAAGATAGATGCAATACATAAAACCATATTTAATGTATTATTAGCAATAAAGATATTAATTAATTCTAAGATAATTATTGCTAATAAAGCTACAAATAAGTATGTACTCCATTTAGTTAAATCCATTTTAGTGGTTTTACCTATTAAAGCAAAGATACCAAAGATAATAGCTGTTGCTAAGAAGACAAATGCTATTGAAGATTCAGTATAGACAATAAATATTCCAGTTAAACTTAAACCTGTTAAGGCTGTATATAATAGATAAAGTATTTTAGCTGTAGTAGGATTTAGTTTTCTTACTCTTAGGATTAAGACAAATGCTACTACTAATTCTAAGATAACATATATTAAGTAGCCATATCCTCCAAAAGCACCATATACTGTAGTTAAGATTGCATCATTTATACTAGTTACATATGATACACCAAAACAAATTAATAAACCAATAAATAACCAAGTAAATGTTTGTGATATTATTTCATTTTTCATTTATATTCCTTCTTTCTTTTTTCATTAGCTAATCTAATGAATTTTTTATTTTCTTCTAAAATATCATATTTATCGATATCATTTATTTTTATTTTTCTTATTTCATAGTAATTATCTTCTTTATTACCTTCTTTTTCTTCTCCACCTAGTTGTAGGTTTCCACCAAGGATTTCGGTACTATAGATATAACCAATATTATTTTCATCTTCAACTATTCCTAGTTGTTCAATGGGTTTTATATCTAAGTTAAATTCTTCTTTTATTTCTCTTATAACGCATTCTTCTAATGTTTCATCTTTTTCTTTACCTCCACCAGGGATTGCATAATATTCTTTTATTTTATTATTATTTATTTTACGACGAAACATTAAGATAACATCATCTTGATCTAAGATTATAGCTCGGGCATTAATTCTTTTGGCCATGGGACACTCCATAATTTTCAGTTAATGTAGTTAGAGCACTTAAACTCATTGTACCTATATAACCATAAACCATTTTTTTATTTTTGATAATTACATTCATTGGTGTAGCACCAATAAAGTAATTAAAAGGATGAATATCTCCTTCTTTCATATAGTAATCCATATCTAGTTTAGCAATGAATTCTTGGTATTTAGGTGAAGATTTATCGATATTAGTAAGACTTAAATAATATACTTTAAAATCATATTGAATCATAGCATAATTTAAAGTTTTAGTATATTCAGCAGTAGCACTACAATCATCAGTACTAATTATTAATAGTTTTGGAGTATCATCATTAAATAAAGTTAAAGCTCTATTTATATCTACTACATCATAGTATTTAGTATCTACTTTAGTAGGTTTAGGATGGCGATTTACATATATA
This sequence comes from uncultured Bacilli bacterium, assembly GCA_947625535.1. Lineage (GTDB taxonomy): Bacteria > Bacillota_I > Bacilli_A > RF39 > UBA660 > Coprovivens. The sequence continues at coordinate 57,757 of CANQOR010000004.1, read as the reverse complement.
GTAATAGCTACTATAACAATACAAGCAATGATTATTAAATATATAGCAAAGTTATTTTTTATATGTTTAGTTATTTTATTCATAATTAACCTTTTATTAAAAGTTCTATTGCTTTAATAGCAACATTAATTTCTTTATCAACATCAAAACTTGTATCGTTAGATAATCCTCTTTTTTCTTTTTCTTGATTCCATACTACTAATAAGACAGCAGAAGCTTGTAATCTTAAAACACTTGAAACAATATATAAGGAAGCTGTTTCCATTTCACTACATAGAGCACCAGCTTTAATCCAAGCATCCCATTTATTTAGTAGTTCATAACCAACAGGCATTTTTTCAGGATCATGTTGACCATAAAAGGAATCTTTGCATTGAACTACTCCAGTATGATAAGTATAACCTAGTTCTTTAGAAGCTTCGACTAAAGCATTAGTTAGTTCTAAATCAGCTACAGCCGGATATTCAATAGGAACATATTCTTTACTAGTTCCTTCTTGTCTAATAGCTGCTTGAGCGATTACAATATCTCCAGCATTAACATTTAATTGCATTCCCCCACTTGTTCCAACACGAATTAACTTTTTTATACCAAGTTCGGCTAGTTCTTCAACACAAATAGCTGTTGAAGGACCACCCATACCAGTAGAGATAACTAAAACTTTTTCATTAGCTATTTCTCCTAAAAAAGAAGTATATTCACGATTAACACCTAATTTAATAGGATTATTAAGTTTCATAGCTATTTTAGGAACACGTCCAGGATCTCCTGGTAAAATAGCATACTTAGCACCTTGTAAGTCTTCTTTTTTTAAACCAATATGATACATTGTTTCTGTTTTTTCCATAATAAACCTCCTATAATTTAAAACTTTCTGGTAATAGTTCTTTTAAAGTATATGTATATATTTTATTTTCTATTTCGTCATAAGCATAGATAATGAAATCAGGATGAGCATACTCACTCATAAATTGACGGCAGTAACCACAAGGTAATGTTTTAGTAAACTTTGGATCACTTAAATTTTTACCAACTACAACAATGGCTTTAAATTTTTTTTCACCAGCTGTTAATGCTTTAACAAAAGCTGATCTTTCACCACATATAGATTGAATACCATCATTTTCAATATTAAAGCCACCATATATATTGCCTGATTCAGTTAATAAAGCTGTTCCAACAGTAAATTTAGAATGTTGACAGCAAAAATTTTTCTGAGACATCTCTTTAGCTATATCAATTAGTTTATTAATTAATTCTTGATTCATACTAACACATCCTAATGTTATTTTATCACAAATAAAAAGAAAAGACTATTGTCTTTCCCTTAATTAATCTCAAAGATATAACTTGTTTGCGATTTATTTTTTAATTTAGGTAATATAATAGTTTCTTTTTTCTTTAATAAGTTATTATAGTAAGCTAATAAATCTTTTTCCGTATTAAAGTTAGGTATAGAAACTTCATTATATATAGTAGCAATTTGAAATTCTTTAAAATCATTTGGTAAAGTAAATTTAGTACTTTCTTCATACTCTTCAAAATTAAAGATATCCAGTTGTAAAGTATCTTCATTATCAAATTCGTGTTCTTCTTTAGTTGGTAAGAAGTTTTCTTTATATATATCATTTAATTTTAGATCATGTTTACTAAAAGCAACTAGGTATTCATTACCAAAGACAATATCCCAAAATAGTTTAGATAATCCTTTGATATTTTTTCTTATTTTAATATATGTTCTAATATTAATTAATGGTGAATAACTATCTTTAAATGTTTCAAAGTTATCTATATAACCCATAAATTCTTTATAGCATTTACTATCTAATGTAAGGGCAGCAGCAAATTTAAGTTCATCGATATAATTTTCTAAGTCAGTAAAGTCCTTTTTTAAGTAATGATTATTTCTATTTAAGAATATCTTTTTAATTCTATTTTCTTTTGTTTCATGGATATATGAATCTAAAGATATTTCTTTAGATTCATGATAATAAATGTTATGGATTTCTTTAGTTATTTGAATTATTTCTTTAAGTTCATAATCATTTATGTATCCTAATGATTTAGTTAGTATTTCTAAGTATAAAGGTAAATTGATATTATCTTTATTTAAATAAGCTATATTATTTATTATAGTAGTAACTATATTTTCTGGTATATTTAATTTTTTTAAGTATTCATATATATTATAGATAGTATTTTTACTATTACCTATTTGTTTTTTATTATATGAATTAGAATTAAAGTGACTTAGAAATTCATTAATTTCTTGATAAGTCATTATAAAAACCCCTCTTCTTGTCAAACATTTTACATTAGAAGAGAGGTTTATGTCAAATTTTGCTTAATTATTGGTATTCACTAGTTATACCAAAGTATTCTTCCATAGTTATCCAATTACCGTTATTATATAGTTTAGTAGCTAGTTCTTTACCTACATATCTAAAATGCCATGATTCATATTGATAACCAGTTATATTTTCTTTACCTTTAGGATATCTTAAGATAAAACCATATTTATAACAGTTATTTTCTAGCCAAATAGCTTCTGGAGTACCAATAAAGGAATCATTTATTTGGTTAACATCAAAAGCTAAACCAGATTGATGTTCGGAATGACCAGGACGTGCTGAATAAGTATCAGCATTTTTTTGTCCATCTTGGCTAACATAGCTATTATATATTCTTTTTTGAGTATCATAAGAACGGAAACCACTTTGTAACCAAATATTTAAACCTTCTAATTTAGCAGCAGCATTCATTTTATCAAAGGCTTCTTTAGTAGTTTTATCTAAACCAGGAGCATAATCTTTAGGTAGGGAATATGTTTTATTAACAACTAAGTAACCATCTATATATGTAATACCATTTTTTATAACACCTTTAAAACCTTTAGATGTCGTAAATGTTTGATCTGGATTAGAAGGATTTGAAGAGATAGGATTTACTTTTAAAGTAAATTCTTCTTTAGTTTCATTATTACTAGAGTCTTTAGCTATGTAAGTTAATGTATAAGTACCAGGAACATTTATATTATATTCACCTTCTATAGTAGGTATTATTTCTTCTTTAGAATTATCTGTTACAGTAACATCTTTTAATAAATCTATTTTAGTACCTTCTTTAGTTTCTAAAGACTTAGTATAGTTTATAATAGGTTTTTCTTTATCGACGATATTAATTTCATAAGAATAAGTATGTTCTTTATTATTGTCATCTATAATAATAAATTCTATTATTTGATGTCCTAATTTAGAAGTATCTATTTGTTGTTTAGATGTTTTTAAAGTACCATTAGATATTTTATGAATATAGTCAGTATTATATACTTCTTTATTTATATCTATTTCTATATTATTATCATATTCAACTTTAATAAGAGAATCTTTTTTATTAAAGAAGATAAAACATATAATAAGAATTATTATAAGTAAAGATATGATTAATACTGGAAGTTTTTTTAGTTTTCTTTTATGTTTTTTCATAATAAGATCCCTTCTATTATTTAAGTAAAATATAGCATAAAAAGTGGGTTTTTACAATGTTTCAAAAGCTATAGTATTTATTTATATGATATAATATTGACATAGTTAGACAAATTATAACTATGGGAGGATTATTTATGGATGAAATAAAAATTAAAGGTATTTATAAACATTTTAAAGGGGACTATTACTTGGTAGAAGATGTTGCTATTAGTAGTGAAGATAATGTTACTAAGTATGTTGTTTATCGTAAATTATATGAAGATTGTTGTTTATATATTAGGAAGTTAGATGAATTTTTAAGTGATGTAGATAAAGATAAGTATCCTAATGTTAAACAAAAGAAGAGATTTGAATTACAAGATATTGCTAGTGTTAAAGGTAATTTTAAGAAATAAAACTTGGTTTTAACCAAGTTTTTTGTTTTTTAAGATTCTGGTTGTATTAATAATTGTTAATAAAGTAACACCAGTATCAGCAAATACAGCATGCCACATAGATGAAAGACCTAAAGATGCTAAGATAAGAACAAGTATTTTAATTAAGATGGCAAAGATTAAGTTTTCTTTTATGATACGATTAGTTTTTTTAGATATTTTAATAGCAGTTATTATTTTAGATATATCATCATTTATAATAACGATATCTGATGCTTCAATAGCACTAGCACTACCTATATTACCCATTGATATACCAATATCACTACGAGCTAGAGATGGAGCATCATTAATACCATCCCCTACAAAAGCTACTTTACCATGATTATTTTTAAGTTCTTTTTCTAATAAACGATATTTATCTTCTGGTAATAGTTCATATTCTGTTTTAGTAATATTTAATTTAGAAGCTAAAGCTATAGATTCTTCTTTACTATCACCAGTAAAGATTAAAGTATCAATATTCATATCATTTAAGGTAGTTAGAGTTTCTTTAATATGAGGTTTTAAAGTATCTACTCTTTTTAAGTAAGCTATTATTTCATTATCTATTTTAAGATAGATAGAATTATCTATTGAAGATGATTTAACAAAAGATGAACTACCTATTAAGACTTTTTGATTATTAATAGTATAAGATATTCCTTTACCAGTTATTTCTTTAAAATCTTTAACATCCTTAGAATTTATTTTTTTATTAAAATAGTTAATTATTGATTTAGCTAAAGGATGGTTAGAATAAGTTTCACCTTGAAGATAATAATTAATTATTTCTTCTTTAGAATATTTATTATTAAGTATTTCTAATGTAAAGGAATTAATATTACCAGTAGTTAGAGTTCCTGTTTTATCAAAGATTATTTTATTAACATCTTTTAAACTATCTAAGTAATCACTACCTTTTATTAAGATTCCTTCTTTAGATGAAGCTCCAATACCAGTAAAATAACTTAGAGGAACAGATATAACTATGGCACAAGGGCAAGAAATAACTAAGAAAGATAAAGCACGATAGATAGATTCATTATAAGTAATATGTAAAAGATATGGGAATGTTAATGCTACTAATAGTGCTAGTAAGATAACTATGGGTGTATATATTTTAGCCATTTTAGAAACAAAGTTTTCTGTTTTAGCTTTACGATCAGTAGCATTTTCAACTAAATCTAAAATACGACTTACAGTACTATTTTCATAGTTTTTAGTTACTTTTATTTCAATAAGGTCTTCGGTATTAATACAACCACTTAGTACTTCATCATTTATAGTTACTTCACGTAATTTAGTTTCACCTGTTAAAGCAACTGTATTAAGTTTAGTATGACCTTTAATAATAAGACCATCTAAAGGTATTCTTTCCCCTTTTTTAACAATGATTATATCATTTGTTTTTATATTATTAGGACTTGTTTTTATTATTTCATCTTTAGTTTTTAAATTAGCATATTCAGGTTTTATATCCATTAGAGATGCTATTGATTTACGTGAATGATTAACAGCTATATCTTCTAATATTTCTCCGATATTATATAGTATGACTACCATTAAACCTTCAACGATATTATCTGTTAAGTAAGCACCAATACAAGATATAGTAATTAGTAAGTTTTCATCAATAGTAAATGATTTAATAAGTAATTTTAAAGCTTTAATAGCTATTTCATATAACAAAATAAAATAAGCTATGATGAAAAGAATTGTTTTGATAGATGGTATTTTTATAAGGATAGCTATAATAGTTATAATAATAGCTAAGAGTAATTTAAGAATATCAAAAGTTATTGATTCTTTTACTTCGTTATCTTCTTCTAATAAAGTAACTTCTGGTTCTACTTCTTTTATTTTTTTAATAACATAGTTTTTTAGATTATCTTCATTAGAAGTAAAAGATAAAGTTAATTTAGAAAAGTTAACTACGACATTATTTAATTTATTGTCTTTTTGTAAATGTTCTTCTATTCTACGAGCACAATTAGCACAATCTAAGTTTTGTAATTTATACTTATATTTCATTAATATGGTCAACTCCCATCATAAATATTTTTTCAACATGATTATCAGCTAATGAGTAATATATAGTTTGACCATCTTTACGATATTTAACTAATTTAGATTGTTTTAAGATACGTAGTTGATGAGAAACAGCTGATTGAGAAACATTTATTTCTTCAGCTATATCATTAACACATAATTCTTTATTTATTAAAACATTAATTATTTTAACTCTTGTTGAATCACCAAATATTTTAAATAATTCAGATAAATCAATTACTTTATCTTCATTTAATAGTTCCATAATATCGCTCCTTTATATGAATATGTGTTCATGTATTAATATTGTATGATAAATAATATATGAAGTCAAGGATTATGTTATAATGTTTTTAGGTAGTGATATTATGTTATATAAAGAAATAGATAGTAAGTTTAAAAGTGATAAAGAACCAGAGTTTATTTTTGATACAGAGATATTTAATGAAGATATAGATATTAGAGATATAGCTGCGTTAGAAGGGTTTTATAAAAAGAATAAATATTTACCTAGTAAGTATATTAATTTATTTTTAAATTATATAACATATTATACAAGGTCTTCTGTTTTAAATCCTTTAGAAGATCCATTAACAGCAGATTATAAAACTAAATGTTCCCCGGCTGCTAGTATTAATTATGAATTATTAACTAAGATGGGATTTCAAGTAATGTTATTTAATGTTGGAGATATCATGGGAACAGAAAATATTCATCAATTATGTATGGTATGGATACCAACGATGGTAGATGGTCAAATAGTTAGTAAAGCTTATGTTCTAGATCCTACTTTTAGACAATTTTGTTTAAAAGAAGAAAATAGATTTGAAAGATATTTTGAAGAAGAAAGATATAGTGTTAGAAGAGCTACTCCACATCCAGGTTATTTTATGAAACTAGATAATAGTGGGATTTCTTTAGCAGAAGAAATAATTAAATATGGATATTTTGAAGTAACTAGTGAAAATTTAAAGAGATATTTTGATAGTTATTATTTTTATTTAAAAAAGAAAGAAGAATATAAAGATAAAGAAAGTCTTGGTAAAGAATATATTTCTCCTATTACTGGTAAAGATTATTATGAGAGGATTCTTAGTAATAAATTAGATTTTAAGATAGGAGCTAATGTACCAGTAATAACACCAATGGAAAGAATTAAAATAGAAAGAAATAAGTTAAGAAATAAGATTAAATATCTATTTACAAAGACAGATAGTTATCAAAGTAGTTTACCTTTAGATGAAGAAGATATTAATATAAAACTATAAAAAGAAGGTTGCCCTTCTTTTTTGTATATAAAACATTTTTAATATAGGTTGTCAAATAACATGTTTATTTTATATTTTTTAAAATATATTAAAATTGTTTTATATAGTCCTCCTTTCACTTTATATATTATATTTAGTATTTAATTATCCTTTATTTCATAATCAATAATATCTTTAAAATAAATATTTTTATTATTAATAGTTATAAAGTGATCTGTTTTTAATAAGACTAATTTTTCATTAGTAGTTCCGTCTTTGGTAGTTATTGTAACTGCTAAGCGATTAGTATAACCATTTTTATCAAAATGTTTTTTTAAAGTATCTAAGTCTTTTTTAGGGCTTCTTTCTCCATGATAATAATCAGTATTATTATTGATATTTTTATTTATTTTATTAGCATAAACACTTGGCAATTTCATAATATTCCTCCTACTTTAATATATGTATAAATTACTTGTTTTTGACAAATATAATAATATGAAAACAATATTAAATAATAAATATATAATAATTATTCCAATTATAATACTTAATATAATTAGTTTATTATATTTATATAGTACTGAATATTTTTATAAACAATTATGTTATATAGTAGTTAGTTTTATAATACTTATTATCTTAAGTAAAGTTAATTATAAGTTTTTAAATAAGTATAGTAAATATTTATATATAATAGCTAATTTACTTTTGTTATTAGTTTTATTTGTAGGAAGAGAGATTAATGGTTCTAAAGCTTGGTTACATATATATAAGTTTTCTATTCAACCTAGTGAAATAGCTAAATTATGTTTAGTAATATATATTACTTATTTAGTAGTTAAAAAAAAGAATATTTTTTATATATTATTAATTGTTATTATACCTTCTATATTAACTTTTTTAGAACCTGATACAGGAGCTATTATTATATATTTAATTATTTTTTTATCTAGTTTAAAGTATATTAAGATTAATAAGTTTTTAGTTACTATAGGTAGTATTTTTATAATATTGTTTATTTCTTTTAATGTTTATTTATATTTTTATAAACAAGATATTTTAATAGATATTTATGGAACTAGTTTATTTTATCGTATAGATAGAATTATTTCTTTTAAAGAACAAGATAATATTCAAAATGTTAATTCTATGATATCTATTGGAGCTCATAAACTTTTATATATACCAGAAAATCATAATGATTTTATATTTGCAGCAATAGTTAGTAAATATAATATATTAGTTTTTATTATCATACTTAGTTGTTATTTAGGAATATTTATTTATTATATTAGTAATATGACAAAGAAAAAAAACATATCTAATATTTTTAATTTTATGATATTAAATATGTTATTATTTCAGGTATTTTATAATATTTTAATGAATTTATCTTTATTACCTATTATTGGAATTCCTTTACCTTTTTTAAGTTATGGTGGTTCTTATTTAGTTACTTTGGATGCTTTGATTGGTATATCAATTAATTTAAATTTACATCCTAATAATAGAATGGTCTAGGTCCATAGTAAGGATTATAGTTATATGGACCATATGGATATGGTCCAGGTGTAGATATAATTGGTCTTGGACGACTTACTCCTACGGCTGCTCCACCTACTAAAGCACCAGTTATAAATGGTAAGACAAAGCCACCACCTGCAATACGGCCATCTCTTATATAATTGTTATAATACATAATAAAACTCCTTTCATAATATTTTATGATAAGGAGTTTTTGTTGGTTATTTTCTTATTTAAAGATACCTAGGAATTGTTTTTTCTTACCTTTTCTAATAACAATTACTTTATTATCTATAGCTATACTTTGATCAATAAGAGCATTTTCATCAGTATATTTTTCATTATTAATAGAAATAGCATTACTAGTAAGCATTTCTCGAGCTTCTCTTCTTGAAGTACAAATACCATTATCAACTAGTAAATCAAGTAATTTAATAGGTCCTTCTAAGTTAATAGATGGAACTAATTTCATACCTAACATTATATCTTTAGCTGATAAACCAGTTATATCACCACTAAATAAAGCATTACTAATTTGTTCAGCTTTATTGTATTCTTCAGCACCATGTAAATCAGTAATAATTTCTTTAGCAAGGGCTTTTTGGGCAAGGTGTTTTTCTGGAGCAGCCATATGTTCTTTTTCAATATTCATTATTTCTTCTGGAGTTAAGAAAGTAAGCATTTTAAGGTATGTAATAATCATTGAATCTTCTAAACCAATACAGTACTGATATAGTTCATAACTAGATGTTTTATTTTTATCTAACCATAAGGCATTACCTTCAGTTTTACCAAATTTTTTACCTTGTGAATCAGTAACTAATGGCATTACCATACCATAAGCTTCTTTATCTAGTTTTTTACGAATTAATTCTATACCAGATGTTATATTGCCCCATTGATCGGAACCAGCAACTTGTAAAATACAATTACGATGTTCAAATAAGTATAGGAAGTCTAAAGCTTGTAAGATCATGTAACTAAATTCGGCATAAGTAATACCTGATTCTAAACGACTTTTTACTTTATCTTTAGCAAGCATGTAATTGATGTTAAAGAATTTACCATAGTCTCTTAAGAAATCTAAAACATTTATATCTTTAGTCCATTCATAGTTATTAACTACTTCAAAACCAAAGATGTCTTCAGCTTGTTTTTTTAAACCAGCAATATTATGTTCTACTTCTTCTTTAGTAATCATTGGTCTTTCAGCATTAGGTTTTGGGTCTCCTATTAAACCAGTTGCTCCACCTACTAAAAGGATTGGATGATGACCGGCTTTAGCTAGACGTTTACTAATTAAAAATGATGAATAATGACCAATGTGCATTGAATCAGCAGTTGGATCTGTTCCTATATAAAAGGTTAATCCTCCTTTGTTTAATTTATCTATTAGTTCTGGATTACTAATATCTTGAACTAAACCACGCCATTGTAGTTCTTCATATAATGTCATTTTTTTCATATTATCCCTCTTTCTAAAATAAAAAAGTTCATAAATCTAAGGACGCAATTGCGCGGTACCACCTTAGTTTATGAACTTTATCATACACTTTATCTCTTAACGCGAGTAACGTTTTAGCTCCAGAGTCGTAAATTCTTTCTTCGCTAATTAATCTAAATTATAGCATTTTATTTTTATTTGTCAAATATGCCATTTATCTTTTCGCCGATGCCTCTAAAGAAAGCACCTATAACACCGAAATTAAAGTATATCTTATATCCTAGTAATCTTAAGATTAAGTAAATTAATAAGATTATGATAATGATTACTACGATTATTATCAGGAATAAATTAGTTCCTTTTTCAACACCTTTAATGGTTATTGTATAATTTTCGGTTGTTTTTTTGTCTTCAGCAACACAGACAATTGATATTTCTGAACCTTTCTTTAAGTCTTCGTTACCATTAACATCACATTCCGTACTAGGTTCAGCACCAGTAGCTTCAACTGTTAAAGTTGTATCACCTTTCTTTAAGATTATGTCATAGTTACGAATATTAGGTTCAAATGTAATATCATATGGTTTTTTACCTGATACTTTAAGGTCACCTAATTCAGCATTTTGACTTAGTTCAACTTTTTCTTGTCTTGTAACATTTAAAGTATAAACATTTGAATAGTTAGGACATTCTTTACTAGTAACAGTAATTTTTATTTCACGACTGACGTTTACTTCTAGTTCTTCATTACCTTCAATAGTAACAGTATCACCTTCAGTTTCAACATAAGCATTAATTTTTAAATCTGTTACTAAGTTATCGACTTTGATATCACTATATGTAAAGACATTTTTATCAAAGTTAGGTATTTGATCAATTTGAACATTTAAAGCATCAGATGTTAATTCAATATTTTTTAGTAAAGCTAGACCAGCTGTTTCAGTTGTACATTTTGATGGTGTACTTTCTCTTATAATAGTTAAGTTATAAACGTTAGTTTCACCTTTTTGACTTTTTACTTTTATGTAAGCTTTATTTGTTCCTTCTGTTAAGGTTACTGTACGAGGTCCAAAACCACTTACGAATGATGATGTTGAGTCAGTAAGCGTTGCTCCAATAGTAAGACTTTCAACATCACGAGCAACATTAACTGTATAATTAGTTATAGTACTTGAGAAAGCTGGATTTAGCGTACCAGCACTAACTGTTAAGTTAGATAATGTATTAACATTGCTACGATTATCAGCTCTTTTAATAGTTATTTTATATGTTACTGTTTTACCAGCAGAGTTTTTTACTTTAATACTATATGTATTACTTCCAATATCTAAGGAAACTGTACGAGGTCCATAGTTTTTAACAAATGATGAACCACTAGCAGCAGTAGCATTTATTTTAACAGATGTTACATTAGATGCAACTGATACAGTATAATTTTTAGTTCCACTTTTAAATGTTGGAGATAATTTACCAGAACTTACTGATAAAGATGTTAGAGATGGAGCTGGTACGGATGGAGGATTTTCACTAGAAGAGCCATCTTTTACACAACTTCCTGTATATACTCTCTTACAGTAACGTTTATTAAATGCTCCAAGTGGAGTACTACTCTTATTACAAGTATCTGTTGTTATTTTAGTATTTTGAATTTTATAACCAGAAGCACAAGTTAAGAATTTACCATCTGAAGTTAAGTTTTGGGTATCTCCTTCAACTTTTGTATCTGATAGAATAAAACAACGTTGTATTGTAAATGTACCTGTTACTCCTTCTCTTTTTTCGTTTGTACAAGATTGATCTACTACTACTGGACGTGGATAAGCTGGTGTATATGAACCACCTATAGAATTAAATACCCAAAAGTAATATTTTCCATTTTTTAAACTTATTTGAGCAGTATTTGTTGTTTTAATAGCCATTCCTGTATTTAAGACATTAGTACTTTTATTTTGAGAACTATCTGTACCATAATAAAATGATAAACGGTTATCAGAAACAGTTTGAGAATATGTTATTTTAACAAGGTCTCTGTTTACTGTAGCACTAGCTGTTGCAGCATTAGTATACGTTAATCCTAAAAAGAATAGTATTATAATCAATATATAAAATTTTAAACTCTTCTTTGTCATATTAATCTATCCTTATCTAATAATAATAATACCATTTACGGGAATATTTATCAATAATAAAAAAATAATTAAACAAAAAAATAATCCAATTTTTGGATTATTTTACTATTTATTAATTTTTTAAAGCTTTTTTAGGTTCTTTTGATCCTTCTAATTTCTTAACTGTATCTTTTAAAACTTCAATAGTTTTTTCTCTTAAGTCATCTACAGCTTTTTGAACTACAGGAGTAGCTTTTTCTTTAGCTTCTTTAGTAAGTTCATCAAGTTTTTTCTTAATATTTTCAGCTTTTTCTTTAGCAATAGACATTACTTTTTCTTTATCTAAATCAGCTAATTCTTTTTTGATATCATCAATTTTCTTTAATAATGATTCTCTTACTTCCTGTAAATCAATTTCTTTGACTTTTTTAACCATTTCATCAAATTTTTCTTTAAGTTCTTTTCTAGTTTCTTTACCAGATTTTGGAGCAAATAGAACTCCTAATCCAATACCAACAGCAGCACCAGCTAAGAATTTACCGAAGCCACTTTTTTCTTTTTCTTTACTCATTTTTATTCCTCCTCTTCGTCACTTTTTTTATGTCTATGTTTAAAGACACGTCCTATAAGACCACTAACACCGTCAACTACACGATCAGTAATTGAAACAATTTTATCAGTTGTAAAATCAATTAAGTTAAAGAAGCCATTTAAAGTTTGAACTTTATCATTAACATCATCTACAACCTTATCAATTTTATTTAATGTTTGAATAGATCTTACACCTAATATTATGCCTACTATAAGTAAAATTATTAGTAAAAAATAAATTACTATAGGTAAAAATGTTTGTAGAAAACTAATCATCTTCTTCCTCCTCTCCTTCATACATTGAATCTATTAAATTAAATAAATCATTTTCTAGAGTATCACTTCTTTCTAAGTGATCTTTGATTTCTTCATCTTCTTTAATAGTTTCCTCTTCAGTCATTGGTTTAATAGAATTTAATTCTTTTTCAATATCATCTAAGATTTGTAAAGTACTAGTTTTTTCCATTTCATCCATTGCTTGAGGTTTTGTTTTTTCTTCTTTTGTATGAGTTGCATTATTTAGTTTTTTATCAATAACTTCAGGTTCTTCATTAACATCAATAACATTAGTTACTTCAAATTCTTTATCATCTAGTTGTTCTTCAATACTTGGTTCTGGTTTAGAAGGTTTTATTTCTTCTTTTATTTCTTCTTTAGGTGGTTCATTCTTTTTATTATTTTTTTCTATAGTTGCTTGTTTTTCAATATTTTCTAATTCACCATAAGCTTTTTTTCTAACAGAATCAATATCTACAATAGAATTATCTTCTTTAGGTAAATCTTCTTTTTGAACATCAATTACTTCTTTTTTTTCACCATATTCAGCAACTGATTTAACTATTTTTTCTCTTTTTAAACCGTTTTTCTTATCAACTATTTCATCTTTACGATAGTTTTTATCTAATATACCATAAACTGGTGATATAACTGGAGATGGTGTAAATGGTTTACGAGTAGTTGATTCTTTTATTTTGTAACGATCTGGATCAATAGCATTTTTATTAGTTTGAGCACCAATAGATGAAAAGTTGTTATTAGCTTTTCGAGCTTCAACTTGTGGTGTTGGATTTTCAGTTGCTTCTCTCTTTATTTTATTTTCATTACGATTAATACGTGAATTTAATCTTTCAAATTCTGCTTCATCAAAAGAAGGAAAAATTGATTTCTTTTCTTCTTTTTGAACAGTTACAACAGTTTCAGTAACAGGTGTTTCTTCTTTTTTGTTTTCATCTTTGAAAGCATCAGTTCCTCCGTTTAGGACTTCACCTAAAACATCGTCATCACCAAAACTAAAATCAATATCTCTTTTTACATTATTAAAATGAGAATTATCTGTAGATTTTATTGGTTCTTCTACAAAAGATACATTATTTTCTTGAGCCGTTTCTGGTTCTTCCATAGTGTTTTCTTTAGTATAGACTGGCATTTGTTCTACTTCATCGTCTTCTTCAAATAAAATATTTTTAATTTTATCAAATAATCCCATCTATAACACCGCCTTAATTTATTAAATCTGCATCGTGAATTTCGTCATCTTCTTCATAATAATCATCGATAGTTTGCATGAATTCACTATCATCTGTAATATTAGGTTCAAAGATGTTAAAATCAAGTTCTTTAAATTGTGAAGATTCTTCATCTAGTATAGTTTTTAGTACATTAGTATTAAATTGTACTGATGATAAAATACTTAGAGCATTAGCAATTGTTACATTAATATCCTTTTCTTTTACCATTACCTCTATTTTAGCATAATTATACATAATTTCAATAAAATACTTACCATTTTTTAATTCATTAATTTCTATATAACCATACTTATCTTCATAGTTTAAAGCTTTAGAATAATAAGCACTTTTATTTTCAGAATATGTCTCAATTATTTTGTTATAATAACTAACAGCATCAATATATAAATAATAGACATAATCTTTACTAGAAAGTATTTCATTATATTCTGAATTATCAGATACATCAATACCTTTAGGTAAATTATATTTATAACCTTGACGATATTTATTATAGATAGATATATTACGTTCAATACCATTTTTAACTATATCATCAATGGACATTTCTTGGACAGGTTTACATCCACATAAGAAAATGCAGATAAAAACAGAAAGTAAGACAAATTTCTTTTTCATAATACCTCCTACTTCTACGTATATATTATAACATTTATAGTATTAAATTTAAATATTATTTTTTAGTAGCTTTTAAGTAATTTATCTTAATTCCTTCAGACATAAATTTACTTTCATATTCAGTTAAGGAATTTTCCATACCAGTACTTTCTAAATCTAAAGATATTTCTTCGATAGTATAACCATAAGTACTTAAACTAACTATAGAACTTTCAAATAAAGGAATATTATCTGTTTTTTGAATAATAGTTTTTTTGCCTTTAAATATTTGATCATATATTGGTAAGAAAACATAAGAAGTTAATCTTCTTTTAGCATGTCTTTTCTTAGGCCAAGGATCACTAAAATTTAGATAAATAGTATCTATTTCATGATTAAAGATGTCAGCTAGATTAAGAGCATCTTCTCTAATAAGACGAAGATTAGGTAAATCTAAATTATCTAATTTTTCTAAAGCACGACATAAGACACTTTCATATTTTTCTAAGCCAATAAAATTTATATGAGGATTTTTTAAAGCTTTATCAATAATAAAGTTTCCCTTACCCATTCCTATTTCTAAGTGGATAGGATTATTATTTTTAAATATTTCTTTATTATAATTATTTTTATATTTATAAGGATCATTAATAACATATGAATTATTATTAACTATTTCTTTAGCATTTTTTACATTTCTAAGTCTCATTTTTACCGAACCTTTCAAAATAAATTACATATACTTTTAGTAAGGAGGACTTCATAATGAGAAAAGATCGTAATACTTTCTTTACTAACTATAATGCCCAACAAGCAAGTTACATACCTAATATGCAAACTATACCTAATAATTTTGGTCCTTATCAAGCAGCAAGTACTAATACTAATTTTTATGCTGGACCAGATATTGGAATGTCTAATGAAATAGATAATCGTTTAGCTAAAATAGAAAGACAAATTAATCGTTTAGATAATCGTCTTTCTAAATTAGAAAATAATTTTACTAATAATCAAACACCTGAAATAACAGAGAATAATTATTCTAACATGTATATGCTTTAAATACTTATCTTACCAAAGGTAAGTTTTTTTATTATATGGTGGATATAATCTTTACCAAAGACTCTTTCTATAATACCCATTTTATAAGAGACAACAAAGTAAACTATAGCTCCTAAAATTGTATTAATAGCAACAAAGATAACACAAGACATTCTACTTAAGTAATTAATTGGAATAATGTTTTTTAAGATAACTACAACTAGAATCATTAACATAGTTGGAATTGCCATTTTACATAGTTCTATAAATGTTTCTTTATATTTTAATTTACAATCTCTTTTTAAAGAAGTTAAAGTAATTATAATACTTATAGTATATCCTAAAATACTAGATGTAACTGCTCCTAAGTATGGAGGTATACCTATTTTATGATATAAAAGCATTAATGGAACATCTAAAAGAGCATTACATGCTAAACCAGTAATAGTTGTTATATAAACAGTTTTAAATTTATTTAAACCTTGTAAAGCTATTGATGTAATCATGAAGATGTTATTACATAAACCATTAAAGATACTTAAAGCTACTATATACCCACCTGCTATATTATAACCATAGAAAATACTCCATATAGATTGACTAAGTAAAGATATACCAACTGTCATAGGAATTGATAAATATAATAATATTTGCATAGCTTGGTTAAATTTTTTGTTAACATCGTCCCAGTTTTTTAAGGTATAAGCTCCTACCATAGCAGGGATTAAACTAGTAGTCATGCCCATAGCTATAGAAGCAATTATCATGTTTATTTTAGGAGCCCAAGTAATAATAGCACTTGTTACGAATTCAACATCATTAGCACTTAGTTTTAAGTAGTTCATTGTTCTTAAGATTAATGTCATATCTGTAAAGTTATATAAACTATTAACAATGTTAATAACGATAAATGGGATGGCATAACTGAATATTTTTTTAACTATTTCTTTATTACTGATATCATCTAGACCATAGTTGCCATCGTTATTAAGTTCTTTTTTGTTTTTGACGACTTGATATCTAACAAAAGCATAAGCAACAAAACCAGCTACAAAGGCACCAAAAACAGATACACCAACTGCTAATGTAACTGAACCACCAAAAACATTTATTATTAAATAAGATCCAATTAGTAAAATAGCAATTCTAACTATTTGTTCTAGAACTTGGCTACCACTAGATATATTAATTATTTTATGTCCTTGTAAATAACCTTTTTCAACACTTAGGAAAGGAACAATTAAGATAGCAAATGCAACACAACGGATAACAAATGTAACATCAGCTGGCGTATTACCACCTTTTAAATCACCGATTAAGGTATTAGCTAAGACAGGAGCAAAAACAATCATAATAATAAAGATTGATACAGCTAAAAAGCCCATTATTTTCTTAGCTAAGCTATAAGCTCTTGCTTTAGCATCCATCATACCCAAGGTATTATATTCATTTATTATTTTACTTACAGCTATAGGTAAACCAGCTGTAGATATATCTAAAAAGATATTGTAAAACATATAAGCATAGGCATATAGGGCACTACCTTTAACACCAATTATGGCATAAAATGGTATTACATAAAACATACCTAATATTTTAGTAATTACAATTGAAAGGGTTGCTATAATAGTTCCTTCAACAAATGAACTTTTTTTCATTTTTAACCACTCATTTTTCTTCATATATAATCATCGCAGAAAAGCAATATATTTGTTCTTCGCCAAACATTGCAATTGCCACTTGATACTTGATATCAATTATATCACAATTGTTGTCTTTAAGAAATTCATTAATACTCTTTTCTAGGTCCTTTTCATGATTTTCATCAAATAACTTGACATTCAAAGTTATCACCTCAGTAAAAGAATAACAATTTATATTGCCGAATATTGTTGATAAATGTATATTTTATCAACAAGAAAAAAGAGCTTAATGCTCTTTTATACTAGAAATTATTTTAGAAGCTGCTTCGCAACCAGCTTCCATAGCTAGAATAACAGTAGCTGAACCAGTAACAGCGTCACCACCAGCATAAACACGACTATTATTTGTAAGACTTCCATCAGTAATTATTAAACCTTTAGAATCAGTTTTAATATCACTATTTTCAGTCGCAATTGGATTAGGCATTGTACCTAAAGCAACAACTATTGTATCACATGGTATTTCTTCGTACTCATTTGGAAGTTCTTTAACTCCTCTTCTACCACTTTCATCTATATCAGTAAGTTCCATTAAAGCAACTTTTAAACCTTTTACATTATAGTTTTCATCAATTAATACTTCTTTAGGATTTTTTAGAAGATTAAATTTAATACCTTCTTCAATAGCATGTTCTATTTCCATTTTACGAGCTGGTAATTCTTCCATTGTACGACGATATGTTATTGTTACATCATAACCTATTCTCTTTAAACTACGAGCAGCATCCATAGCGACATTGCCACCACCAATTACTAAAGCTTTATTACCTTTTTTAATAGGGGTTTTAGCATCTTCTTTGAAGGAACTCATTAAATTAATACGAGTTAATATTTCATTAGCTGAAAATACGCCATTAGCATTTTCGTTTGGAATATTTAAGAATTTTGGTAAACCTGCTCCTGTAGCAATATAGACAGCATCATAAGTATCTTCTAATTCTTTTAAAGTTATCGTTTTACCTATTACAACATTTAGAAGTATTCTAGCACCCATTGCTTTTAAGTTATCTATTTCACTTTCTACTATTTTTTTCGGCAAACGAAATTCAGGAATACCATAAGTTAAAACTCCTCCAGCTTTATGTAGGGATTCATAAATAGTTACATCTATTCCCTCTTTTAGTAATTGTCCTGCACAAGTAAGACCACTTGGTCCTGAACCAACAATAGCAACTTTTTTACCTATTTTAGGTTTTCTATTAGTTTTATTTAATTTGTGTTCACGTGCATAATCAGCAACATATCTTTCTAGGGAACCAATAGCTATAGCATCGCCTTTTAAACCTTTAACACACATACTTTCACATTGTTTTTCTTGAGGGCAAACGCGACCACATATAGCTGGTAAACTAGATGAATTTAAAATTATATTATAAGCTTCTTCTAAATTTTTTTCTTTAATAGCTTTAATAAATTTAGGAATCTCTATATTAACAGGACATCCTTTCATACAACGAGGATTAACACATTGTAAACAACGATTAGCTTCTTTTAAAGCTTCTTCATCATTGTACCCTAAAGCTACTTCTTCAAAGGTATGAGATCTTTCATTTGGATCTAAATTACGCATTATTACTTTTTCATTCATTATTTATCACCACAATTTCCACATCCACCAGAATGAGTTTCCCCTTCTAAGTCTTTTAAGTATCTTCTGCCTTCTTCATCTTTATATAAAGTCATTCTTTTAATAGCAGCATCAAAGTCAACTAGATGACCATCAAATTCAGGTCCATCAACACAAGCAAACTTAACAGAGTCACCGACGATTAGGCGGCAAGCACCACACATACCGGTACCATCAACCATAATTGGATTCATACTAGCAATTGTTTTTATATTTAATTCTTTAGTTAATTGACAAACAAATTTCATCATAATTGTGGAACCCATTACAATACATAAATCATAATCATGTTTATTTTTTAGGGCATCAGTTACTAAACCTTTCATACCATAAGAACCATCATCTGTTACAATAGTTAAATTATCAGATACTTCTTTTAATTCATCTAAGATAATTAATAAGTCTTTATTTTTAGCACCATAAATTATATCTACATTAAGACCATGTTCTTTAAAATATTTAGCTTGAGGATAAACCGGAGCTATTCCTACTCCTCCACCTATCATAACTACTTTTTTATTTTTATATTCAGAAATATTAGTAACTACTTCACTAGGTTTACCTAAAGGACCAACAACACTAAATAAGAAAGAATCTGTTTTACTTATTTCTAATGTAGATGAACCTACTACTTGGTATATTAATCTTAAGATACCTTTTTCTTTATCATAATCATAAATAGTTAATGGTATACGTTCACTATCATTCTTAGCCATTACTATAACAAATTGACCAGGTAAGGCATTCTTTACTACTAAAGGAGCTTCGACTTCTAATAAGTAGATTTTATCACCAATAGAAGTATTCTTTAAAATCTTGTACATATTATCACCATAAACATTATACCATAAAAAAATATGCTTTATGAAAGCATATTAGTTTTGAGTATCAAATTCATTTATTTTATTTTTTAAAACTAATCTATTTGGTTCAGATATTTTAACTAATGGTAATCTTGGAGTACCAAAGTTAAAACCTTTCATATTTAAAGCTTCTTTAACTGGAATAGGATTTACTTCACTAAATAAAGCTTCTATTAAAGGTAATGCTGTTAATTGCATATCTAAAGCTTTTTTTGGATTACCATTTAAATAATTAGTTACCATATCATGAGTATACTTAGGATAGATATTAGATAAAACAGATATTACTCCTTTACCTCCTAAAGATAAGATAGGTATTATTTGATCATCATTACCTGAATAAATAGTTAAGTTATCACCACATAGATGAGCTATTTTAGCAACAGCAGATATATTACCGCTTGCTTCTTTAATAGCAACAATATTATCTATTTTAGATAGTTCATAAGCTGTTTCAGGATTAATATTTAAACCTGTACGACTTGGAACATTATATAAAATAATAGGAATGTTTACAGAATTAGCAATTGCTTTATAATGAGCTATTAAACCTGCTTGAGTAGTTTTATTATAATATGGAGTTACTACTAAGACGCCATCTACTCCAACAGATTCAGCATACTTAGACATTTCAATAGCAGACATCGTATTATTACCACCAGTACCTGCTATTACAGGTATTCTTTTATTAACAGTATCAACTGTAAATTTAATACATTCTTTCTTTTCTTCTAAACTCATAGTAGATGATTCACCTGTAGTACCACATACAATTATAGCATCAGCTTTTTGTTCTATTTGATATTCAATTAATTTTTTAAATTCTTCATAATTTATACCATCTTCATTAAATGGTGTAGCGATTGCTGTACCGCAACCTTCAAATAATATTTTTTTCATTATTTATAATCTCCTTCATATATGAAAATATCAAAAAATAAAATCATATAATATAATTTTATAAAGAGAAAGAAAAAAATATTAGTAAGAGTAATCCACATTATAATAGATGGTTCCACATAAGATACACAGTTATTTTTTTATTTCTGGTTTAATAAGTATTTTTTTCATACCAACACTACCTCTTCTTTTTAGAAGACATCTAGAACATAAAGGTATATAACCTTCATCACCTACTAAGATAGCATCAGTTTTTTCACCTTCAAAATATGTATATGAAGCTTCACGACCACAATCGTAACAACTGGCTTTTATTACTTCAACTTCATCACTAATAGCTAGTATTTGAGGCATTATTAAAAATGGTTCTTGTTCGGAAGTCATATTTAGACCACCGACAAAGATATCAATATCATTAACAACAGATAAATATGATAAAACACTAACATTGCCTTTTAGTAGTTGGGCTTCATCAACGAAGATTGTTCTTACACTATCATCAACATAATCAAGTATTTCTTCAAATTGATCAATACCAATAGATGGGACTCCTTCACCAAAGTCTTTACTTTTCATAACACCAACATCTCTAGTATCACAATTTGGTTTGAAACACTTAACATGTTTTTTATTCCATATTTTATTATATGTAGCAATCATAGCAGCAGTTTTACCACTATGCATTGGACCAGTAAAAGTTTTAATCATGTTTTAACTCCTTCTTTGCTGATGGCTTTATTAAAGCCATACTTTTATTGCTATAAGCATTATTATTACTTACTATATCTATTACTTCAATAAAGTTAGGAATAGTTACTTGTTCATTTAAAGAAACATTTATTTCTAAGATACCTAATTCTTTATTATCATCAAAGATATCTAAGTAAAAATATTCTCCTTCGTAAGTAAAATAATATCTTGTTTTATGTATTGGATTATATTTGGGATCTTTAAATTCCATTAAAGCATTATATATTTTTTCATCAATTCTTTTTTCACTAACAATTATTTTAGTACCATCTTCTAAGATTTTGTAAACACTCATATAGTAAGTAGATGAATTATCCATAGTTACTTTTCTAATACGTTTTTCTATATTACTTGGACTTTCTAAATAGATTTGTTCTATTTGAACACTAGTACTATTATCTTTAAGATAAGTAAGATTAGATTTAGTTAAATCAACTAAGTATTTTTCTTGTCTTTTAACTTGTTTTTTATCTAATAGTTTATTTATTTCATTTAAAACTTCTTTTATTTTATCTTCCATATTTTCTTTAGGAAGAACTATTTTTAATTTAGGATGTCCTAACCAAACTTTTAAAGTTTTTTCACCTAGTTTTATAGCTGTATCTACATCTTCACTACGAGCTTTATTATTAGCTGTTGTATAGAAGTCTTTACGACCTACTAAGTTTATAACTAAATCATATTTATTAAATAGTTCAGATAAATCTTTAACATGATTTAATCTAGTCATAACATTTTCAAATTCTTCTTCATTAATATAAGCACGATTATCAATTGTTCCTCGATCATATATAATAAGTATATCTTCATTAGGTAACATTTTAGCAGCACGATCAAAGATTTCTTCTTTAGCTAGTTGCATACGCATTACTAATTCTTGAAAATCAACCATGTCTACTTTACCATCACCAAATGGTCTTATACCATGATTAATTAAGTAAGTAGCTGTTTCATCTATAACAATTACTTTTATACCTTGTGAATTATATACTTGTTCAATTTTTTCTAAGACGGAAGTTTTACCACTACTAGGTCCTCCAGTTAAAACAATACGATTAATCATTTATACCTCAACCTTCCCTTTAATATATTTTTTTAATTAATCTTTTTTTCATATCTAGTTCATGTATTGATGCGGTAGTTACACCAAATTGTTTTTTATCCATATCTAGTTCTTGATTATTTAATAAGTAATAAATCATATTAATTACACCACGATGGGTGATTAATAAGGTATTATCTTCTAAGGTAGTTAGTTTTTCTAAATATTTTTTAATTCTATTATATAAGTCTTTTAAAGATTCACCTTCAGGATAGATAGTATCAACTGTTACATTATCTAATAAATCTTTATATTTTTTATGAGCTTTATTTTGATCCATACCATTTAGTAAACCTTTATTTTGTTCTCTTAGTTCAGTACTTGGTAAGAATGGAAGTTTTAAGATATCACAAACTATAATAGCTGTTTCTATAGCTCTTTTAACATCACTTACGATAACTTTTTTAATATTTAAGTTATCTTTAATCCATAAGGCTGAATCTATTACTTCCATTTGACCTTCAGGTATTAAACCAACATCACTCCATCCTCCAATATATTTTTCATCATCTTGACCATGTCTCATTAAATAAATCATTGCTTCAACTCCTTTGGATTTTATTTTATAGTCAAAAATAAAAACATATTTTAATTAAAATATATCTTTATCAATGATATGATCTTTAAAACGATAGACTTTAGCTGGTTTGTTGCCTTCGAATTTATCACTACGATTAGTGTCTTCAATTAAGTCTAAGTTTAATATTTTTTTTCTAAAATTACGACGATCAAATTTTTCATCTAAAATGGCTTCATAAGTTTTTTGAAGTTCTGGTAATGTTACTCCATCAGGGAATAAACTTTTTAAGATATTAGTTTTTACTATTTGTTTACGTAATTCTAAAATAGCTTCATGTAATATTTCTTCATGGTCATAACCTAAAGGAGGAATTTTATCTATTGGGAACCAATCAGCATTTGAAGTATTTTTTGTTTCACGTAAAATGTTTACTCTTTTACTATCTAAGATACCAATAAAACCTACAGCAACCATACGCATTACAGGTGAACGATTAACTTTACCAAAAGTTTTAAACTGTTTTATTTTAACTTCTGTAATACCAGTTTTTTCTTCTATTTCTCTTAAAGCTCCTGCTTCTAAGTCTTCATTATTATATAAAGCTCCACCTGTTAAAACCCAATCACCTAAGAAAGGTTCATTTTTTCTTTTAATAAGTAAAACTTTAGTAATTCCTTGTTCAACAGTAAATAAAGCTGTTATTACATGAATACCTTGACCTTTATATAATTTATTGCGAGTATCCATATCATCACCCTAATTAAATTATAATGCGTACTTTGTACACTTGTCAATATACTATTCTCTATTTTGTAAAATATGTTATAATTTAATCATAATAAAGGTGATTGTGATGATACTAGGTATACTAATTTTTTTAATATTAATTTGTGTAGTTAAAATAAGTAGTAATTTAGATTTAGTTAAGAATAATAGTAAGACTTCCGAAGATAAAGCTAATTATAGAAATGCAGTTAAGTTTTATAATACTTCTAATTATGCTTTGGGTATTTTAGTTTTAGCTATTATAATTATAATTGTTTTAGTAATATGTCAATTTACAGAGTTAGATACAGTAGTTATTAATTATTTTAAAGTAGATTTTTATACGGAAGATTTCTTTAAAAGTATTTATTATTATATACCTGCTTTTATGTTAGTAATAAGACAAATTATTGTTGAAGTTAAGATATCTGAATTTTTATATAAGTATTTTAAAGTAACAGAAGAAGAAGTTGATACTAAGGATTTAGTAAGAAATATTTTATATAAGAAGAAACCTGTAGCACAAGATGAAGTTAAGGTAGAAGTTAAAGATAAGGTAGAAACTTTAGAAGAAGGAAATGATTTACCAAAAGAAAAAGGAAATTAATTTCCTTTTTTATATGATATATAATTCATTTTTATTATTTAAAGCAATAGTTATTTTAGAATTATCTGTTATAGAACCATCTATAAGTTTCATTGCTATTAAGGTTTCAACATTATCTTGGACATATCTTTTAATAGGTCTAGCACCAAAGTTAGCATCATAAGAGTTATTTATTATATATTCTTTAGCTTCTTTAGTTAGTTCTAAAGTAATAGAACGATCTTTAAGACGATTGTTAATATCATTAATTATTTTATCTAATATTTGGTAAACAACATCTTTACCTAAACTATTAAAGTAAATTATTTCATCGATACGATTTAAGAATTCTGGTTTAAAGGTATGATGTAATTCTTCGTTAATTAGTTCATTTTTGTTAGGAAGATTTTCTAAGATATATTCACTACCTAAGTTACTTGTCATAATTATAATCGTATTTTTAAAATCTACAGTACGTCCTTGACTATCAGTGATACGACCATCATCTAATATTTGAAGTAATATATTAAAGACATCAGGATGAGCTTTTTCTATTTCATCAAATAAAACTATACTATAAGGATTACGTCTTACAGCTTCAGTTAGTTGGCCTCCTTCATCATAACCGATATAACCAGGAGCAGCACCAATTAAACGAGAAACATTAAAGCTTTCCATATATTCAGACATATCTATACGTATCATATGACGTTCATCATCAAATAATTCATAAGCTAAAGTACGAGCAACTTCTGTTTTACCGACACCAGTTGGTCCTAAGAAAAGGAAGGAACCAATTGGGCGATTAGGATCTTTAATACCTGCTCTACTTCTTATGATAGCATTAGAAACTTTCTTTAGAACTTCATCTTGACCTATAACACGTTTTTTCATACTATCTTCTAGTTTAAGAAGTTTTTCTTTTTCTCCTTCAACTAATTTAGAGACAGGAACATTCGTCCATTTAGATACTATTGTTGCAATAGCTTCTTCATCAACGGTATCACTTATTAAAACATTTTTATTATTCTTTTGTAAATCTTCTAGTTCATGTTCTAAACGAGGAATATCTCCGTGACGTAAGCGAGCTGCTGTATCTAAGTCATAATTATTTTCCGCTTCTTTTAAACGATGACGTAGTGTTTCTAAAGTTTTCTTAGTTTCACTAATTTTATTATTAACTTCTTTTTCTTCATTAAAGTCTTCTTTTAATTTAGTTTCTTTTAATTTAAGTTCATATAATTCATCGTCTATTTCTTGTAAACGTTTTTTGCTTTGATCATCTTTTTCTTTTTTTAAAGATTGTCTTTCTATTTCTAATAACATTATTTTACGAGTTAGTTTATCTAAACTTACAGGGACACTATCCATTTCTACTTTGATAGTAGCACAAGCTTCATCTATTAAATCAATAGCTTTATCTGGTAGATAACGATCTGTTATGTAACGATCTGATAAAGTAGCAGCTGCTATTAAAGCTCTATCTTTGATATTAACACCATGATGAACTTCAAAACGTTCTTTTAAACCACGTAAGATAGCAATAGTATCTAAGACACTAGGTGCTTTAACAATTATTTTTTGGAAACGTCTTTCAAGTGCACCATCTTTTTCAATAAATTTACGATATTCATTTAAGGTAGTTGCTCCAATACATTTTATTTCACCACGAGCTAACATTGGCTTTAACATATTACCAACATTCATTGTGCCTTCATCAGCACCAACAATCATATGAATTTCATCGATAAATAAAATAATATTACCATCAGATTCTTTTATTTTATTTAAAACGGCTTTTAAACGTTCCTCAAATTCACCACGATATTTAGCACCTGCTACTAAAGCAGCTAGATCAAGTTCCCATACCGTTTTATTTTTTAAACTATCTGGAACGTCACCACTTACTATACGTAAAGCTAGTCCTTCAACAATGGCTGTTTTACCAACACCTGGTTCACCTATTAATACTGGATTATTTTTAGTTTTACGTGATAATATTCTAGTTATACTTCTTATTTCTTCATCACGTCCAATAACAGGATCTATTTTATTATCTTTAGCTGCTGCTGTTATATCACGACCATATTTTACTAAAACATCCTCTTCTTCATTATTTGGCATATTATATCCATAATTCATAATAATCCCTCCATATCAACAATCATTATACTCTAAAATTAGCACTTGTCAATAGAGAGTGCTAATTTTAAAAAAAATAAAAAGTTATTTTAAAGTATATTTTAAAACAACCTCTTCTACTTCTTTAGGATGAGTAAATCCTATATTATGTTTACCACCTTTTATAAGATTAATATTATCTTTATAATCATTACCTAAGTAAGAGATTACTTTATGGGGATTAACTTGTTCATCTTCATCACCATAAATAATAATAAAGTCTTGTTTAGGAATAGTTTTAACTTCTTCTTCTAAGTCTTCTCTTACAATAGATTGATATGATTCACGTAGGAATTTAGTACCATAAACCATTTCATTTGTTTTTAAAATATGAATAACATAGAAGTCTCTTAAGGTATGACGTAGGCCATCTAAAATAGGTGGTGTTTTAATAAATTTATGACTTTTTTTAGTTGTTCTTATAATAGCAGGAGATACTAGGATAAGTTTTTGAGGAGCTTTATAATTAGTTTTATAACGAATAGCTACACTACCTCCAAAACTATAACCTAAGACATAATCTATTTTTAAATTATTATTAATTATATAATCATTAATATATTTAGCATAGTCATTTAGATTCCAGCTGTGATCTGGTTCTTTTTCACCACAAAAACCAGGTAAATTTAATTTATATACGGTATAGTTTTTTTCTAAGAGTTTAACTAGTTCTTCCCTATTATGCCAAGCGTCAGTTTCAGTAGTTTTAGAAGTATAGTTTTTATAATTCCAACCATGAATTAATAATATAGATTTTTTCATTATTCGGCCTCCTTATAAGGGATTATTTTATAAGTATCATTTTTAAGAGAAAGTAAATTATCTTCTTTAATTTCTTTATAATCTCTAAAATAACCACTATAATGATAAAAGATAGTACCATCATAGTTGTTTATAAAATCATGATTATTTACAATTATAACATTATTATAATCTTTTAAGATAGATAAATACTCAATATCTGAAAATAAGTATATTTTATCAAAGTTAGGAAATAGTTCAGGAACTTTTTCAAAACGATCAGTATTTTCGGCTGAACCAAATTTACGAATTATTAAGATTTTTTTAGAATATTTATTTTTACTTAATTGTTTTAATCTTTCATAGGTTGTTATATCACCATCAAAGAATATTTCTTTATTGAATATTTTAGTTTTAGTTATTCTATTTTCAACAGGAATATAATTATTTAGAGAGTTAATTATATCTTTTTCATTTATTTTTAAGTATTTACCTATTTCATAAGCTAGTGAATATTGGATATAAGATAGTTCTGTTAAAAGATATGGTTTTATATAATTATTATCGATAATAAAACCATCTTTAAAGAAAGTATGTTCTTTAGTAAAAGGAATTAATTTAGTTAAGTTAGTATTAAATAATTTATGATTATTATAATATAGAGAGTTATTTTTTAATTGTAGTTTTTGAATATAAGGATCTTGATTGTTATAAAAACCTATTTTGGCATTTCTAAAGATTTCAGCTTTAGAAATAGCTAGGTCGTTAATAGTATGCATACCATCTTTATGTAAATGAGATGAATCTAAGTGAATAAAACAAGCAATAGTTGGTTTAAGTAAGGTACTTAATACTTTAACATGATCTTTATAATAAAGGGAATTTTCTAAAGTAATATATTCAGTATTTTCTTTTAATAAGTTTATAATATGAGCTTTTAAAAGGATAGGAGTTATTCTTTTATGATAGATACGATGAACATTATATTTAGAAGATAGAACTTTTTCTATTAAACCCACGGTAGTTGTTTTACCTACACTACCTGTTACAGATATTACTTTAGGTTTTATTTTATTTAATTGATAGTTATATAGTTTATCTATTTCTTCATATAAGTTATTAACAACAATATAGTTATATTTATTATTATCAAATAAGTTTAACATATCTTTTTCTACTATATAGGTATAGTTAGGATGTTTAGATATTATTTCAGCTATTTTAGGGCGATAATCGATGGGATTAATAATCCAACCATCTTCATAGTCATATTCTGTAAAGTAGATGGGAAAGAATAAGATATTTTGAGAATTTTTTTCGCATTCTTCATTTAAGTAAACAATACGAAGATAATCAAATGTTATATTGGGATTAGATAGATGTTCTTTCTCAATATGACATATTTTTCTTATTTCTTCTAAAGAATATTTATTAGTCATTAGACCAGCTCTTTTCATTAATTATTATAACAAAAAAGTAGATTTAATTCCTTTAAATCTACTTTTTATTAATTATTTAACAACTATATTAACTATTTTACCTGCAACAACGATAACTTTAACTATTTCTTTACCTTCAGTAAATTTAATAACATTTGGTTCAGCCATAGCTTTTGATTTAACAGATTCTTCATCTTCATCAATATTTATAGTAATTGATGCTCTTAATTTACCATTTACTTGAACACCAATTGTTTTTTCGTTATCAATTGTTTTAGCTTCATCATATGTTGGCCATGTACTTTCACAAATTGGTTTGTAACCAATGGCTTCATTTAATTCTTCGGTAATATGTGGTGCCAATGGATTTAATAAAGTTAATAAGACATGGTAATCTTCTTTTGTAATATGTTCTTTATCATCATAAGTATTAGTTAAAATCATTAATGTTGAAACAACTGTATTATAAGCCATATGAGTTAAATCATATTCTACTTTTTTAATACTCTTATGGATTAAGCTTTCTAAGTCTTTAGAATATTCTTTACCATCTACTACTTTATCTTTTAATCTAACTACTTTATCTATGAAACGTTTACATCCTCTTAAAGAGTCAGTACTCCAAGGAGCATCTTGTTCGTAATCACCCATAAACATTTCATAAACTCTTAAAGTATCAGCACCATATTCTTTAACAATATCATCTGGATTAATAACATTACCTTTAGATTTACTCATTTTTTCATTATTAGAACCTAAGACCATACCATGGCTTACACGAGTCCATATCATTTCTTTATTTGGTACTAAGCCAATGTTATATAAGAATTGAACCCAGAATCTAGCATATAATAAATGTCTAGCAGTATGTTCCATACCACCATTATACCAATCTACTCTATTCCAGTATTTCATAGCTTCCATACTAGCAAATTCTTTATCGTTATGAGCATCCATAAATCTTAAGAAATACCAGCTTGATCCAGCCCAGTTTGGCATTGTATCTGTTTCTCTTTTAGCTGGTCCACCACAACAAGGACATTTAGTATTAACCCAGTCAGTGATATTAGCAAGTGGACTTTCACCATTTTCTGTTGGTTCGTATTCAGCTACATCTGGCAATAACAATGGTAAATCTTTTTCATCCATTGGTTGCCAGCCACATTTTTCACAATAAATCATTGGAATTGGTTCACCCCAGAAACGTTGTCTTGAGAAGATCCAATCACGCATTTTGTAGTTATTAACTACACGACCAATACCTTTTTCTTCTAACATTTTAGTAATGGCTTCTTTAGCTTCTTTAACACTCATACCACTAAATTCACCTGAGTTAATTAATTTAGCATTAGGATTTTCTAAGTAATCATATTTTTCATAAGCTTGTTTTTTAATATCGCCACCTGTTATTACTTCAACAACTTTTAATTTATGAGCTTTAGCATACTCAAAGTCTCTTTGGTCATGAGCAGGAACAGCCATAACAGCACCTGTACCATAATCACCTAAGACAAAGTCACCTAAGTAAATTGGTACTTCTTCACCATTAATTGGATTAATAGCTTTAATACCTTTTACTAAGACACCACTTTTACCTTTATTAAGTTCAGTACGATCCATATTAGATTTTTTACTTGTTTCTTCGATGTAAGCAAGTACTTCATCTTTATTTTCAACACGAGGCATTAATTCTTTTATTAATTTACCATCGGGAGCGATAACAAAGAAAGTAATACCAAAAATAGTTTCGATACATGTAGTAAATATTGAAAATTTACCACCACCAACGATGTCAACATCTACTTCAACACCAGTTGATTTACCAATCCAATTTATTTGACCTAATTTAACTTTTTCAGCAAAGTTAGTATCATCTAAACCTTTAAGTAAGTCTTCAGCATAGTCACTCATTCTTAACATCCATTGAGCTTTTTCTTTTTGGATAACAGGACTGCCACATCTTTCACAAACACCACCAGCAGCATCTTCATTAGATAATACTGATTTACATGTAGGACACCAGTTTACAGGAATTGTGTCTTTATAAGCCATACCATGTTTATAGAATTGTAAGAATTGCCATTGAGTCCATTTATAATACTCTGGATCAGTAGTGGAAAATTCTCTACTCCAATCAAATGAGAAACCTAAGCTCTTCATTTGACTTTTAAAAGTTACGATGTTTTCTTTAACAGCATCTTTAGGATGAATATGATTTTTAATAGCATACTGTTCAGCTGGAGCACCAAAAGCATCCCAACCCATTGGATACAAGATATTTAAACCTTGCATTCTTTTCATACGAGCAATAGCATCTTGAGCAGTATAACTTCTTACATGACCAACATGTAAACCAGATCCACTTGGATAAGGAAATTCAACTAAGATGTAATATGGTTTTTTAGTTTTATCCCCTGTTTTAGCTTCAAAAGTATGATGTTCATCCCAGTAATCTTGCCATTTTTTTTCTATTTTATTAAAATTATATTCCATTTTTATATCTCCGTTTCTAATTATTATGTTTTAACCATTCAGATATTTTAAGAATAGCTTCTTCTTTATTTAAACCATTTAAAATATCAGAATTAATATGAATACCATTAGTTGTAATTGGTTTTTGTGTTAAAGAATAAGTAAATGTTTTATGATGGAGACCATCTTTTATTTCTTTTAAAGCAGTTGTTTTATTTACCCATTCAACACTAAATACTTCATCTTCATCTAGGTTTTGTTCATATTTAGTTTCATCTTTTAAAGAGAAAAGAAAACCTGTACATTCTATATTAAAATATTTATTTTTATTATAAGCATAATAATGATGATTTATTAAAGGAAGAGTTCTAAGTAATTCTAAATTATAATAGCCGGTTTCTTCTTTTATTTCTCTTAAAGCACAAGTAAGAGGTTCTTCTTGTTCTTTAATTGTTCCTCCGATAAATAAACGACCACCTTTATCATGCCAATTGATAGTTAGATATTTTTTATTATGAGGATTATAAACAATTGCAACTATGGATTTTTTAGTAAATTCATCTTTATTTGGTGTTCCAGTTATTTCTTCAATGACTTGAATCATTTCTATTTTATGTTCTAAAGCAAATAAATAATCTTTATGATTATGATAAGGAACACCCATGTGATTATTTTTTACTTCAGTACTTTCATATATAGGTATTTTTTTATTATTTAAAGGATTAATAGCATAAGTATTAGTAAATTTATTTTTATTACTAGGGATTAAGATAAAAGTAACACCATAAATAAGATCTGGTCTTGTTGTATAAACTTTTATTTCTTTATTTGTATCAGTTAAGAATTTAATAGCTATTTTATTTTTCATCTTCTTTACCCCATTTTTTATTTAGATATTTACCATATGAGAAGTAAAGACTAAAGATAAGAATTAAGATTATAATAAATGCTATTACTAGTTTAAAAATAATATTTACAGGAATTAATTCTATAATAGTTATGGTAAATGATATTATGAAAGCATTAATAGCTGCTATACCATTTAAACATTTACGATAACTCATTTTCTTTTTATCTAAGTTAAATTTCTTAGTCAGGATAACTAGTTCAGATATCTTAGTATATTTTTCTTTTTTGAGTAAATCATCAAATATAAAATAATAGACAAAGTATATTATAAGAAACATTATAATAAATAAAACTAATTCAAACATATTATTTCATCTCCTTAAATAAAAAGACATTTTCATCATAAGGACGAAAATGTCGTGGTACCACCTTAATTTCTAATATAAATATTAGCTTATAATCGATAAAGGAATCACCCTAATAGCTCCAAAAGCAAGTTCATATATCTTTTATACTAATTTACACCAACCATTAGCTCTCTTTAATAATTAATATATTACTACTCTTTTTTCATCACTTAAATCGTATTATAAATTATCTTGGTGATAAAATCAAGCAATTATCTTGATGGTCCACCAGTTGTTGGTGCATCATAATGAATGTTAGGATCTTCATAGCGAACACCAATATTTTTAGCAAACAAATACATTTCAGCAGATAGTTCTTTATCAGTGATAATTCCTATTTGATGTTGATATTTGTAATAAGCTCCTGCAGCTTGCATACGACGAACAGCATATTGTTGTTCAGTAATTTTGCCTTTAGCAAATTCTTTGGCTGCGGAATTTAATCTACTTTTAAAGGCACTAGAATGGAAACCATTAGTTAAGTAATAATGAATACCTACTAGTGATCCTTTTAAAATACCATTTTTTTTGATAGCGTATTTAAAATTACGCTTAATATTGCCTGAATAAGTAACCATAGCATCTATTGGGCCACCTGTTGGTCCTAGTGATTTACCACCAGCAGCAGGTGCAAAGTTATTGATTGGACGACCATTAACATAAATTGTACGTCCACCACCCATTGGTCCACCCACTGGTCCACCCATAGGGCCGCCCATAGGTCCTCTTGGTCCACCCATTGGTCCTCTTGGTCCTCTTGGTCCTGGCATATAATCATCCCCTTACTAACGCTATTATACTTAAAAAACTAAATTTGTGCAACATACTCTAACAATTTCATGAACATATTAACGAATGTACGATCTAGACCAGCTTTTTGAAGTTTCTTAATTTCAACCTTTTTCTTATCAATACTAATATTAGCAAAGACGATACGACTTATTTTTTCTTTTAAGACAGTTTTAATCTGTAAGTCAGAAATAATGGAATCGATATCTTCATTAATTAAACGAACAGCATCTATTTCAATATCTTTACCTTTACAGTTAATAGTTAATTGTTTAGTTGTTGGAACATCATTTACTTCAACAATAAAGTCAGTATCTTCAACATAATGATCACTTTCAACTTTTTCACTATCTATGTAAACGATAACATCATTAGCTTCTCTAGTATTTCTAAATCTTATACGATAATTACGTTTAGCAGGAACGATGCCTGTTTTACCTTCAACAGGACGAATAATTAAAGTATAGTTATTAGTCATGTAGTTATAATCTACTCTTGTAAGTAAGTAGTAGCCTTCTTTATAAAGATTACTAAAGCCATCATCTTCGTATAAATTATATTGATTACTTTTACCTGGGAAGATATGAATTTCCATTGTTTTAGGAGCATTAGTAACATTCATATTATTTTCTAAATCAGCCATACATACTATAGAGCCATCACGAGCAAAGACTGGGTAATCTTCATCTTTATAGAATAAAATATATCTTTTATTACCTAAATATTTTTTAC
This sequence comes from uncultured Bacilli bacterium, assembly GCA_947625535.1. Taxonomy (GTDB): domain Bacteria; phylum Bacillota_I; class Bacilli_A; order RF39; family UBA660; genus Coprovivens. The sequence continues at coordinate 23,294 of CANQOR010000004.1, read as the reverse complement.
CAGTTTTAAAATCATACCAAGTTCCTTTAGGTAAGAAGATTTTTTCAACAGAACGGTTCATGACAACATCTTTTGGTTTAGTAATTGGAGCAACAAATAACTCTGAACCAAAGTAATATTCATTTTTATAATCTAATTCATCATATATTTCAGGATATTGGTAATATAGAGGTTGAACTAGTGGAAGACCAACTTTATGATATTTATATCCTTCTGAGTAAATATATGGTATTAAACGATGTCTTTGTTGACAATAAGCACGAACGATATTTAAAGTTTTAATATCCCATTTCCATGGTTCTCTTTTATAATAACGACCATATTTAGCACTAAATCTAAAGATTGGACTATAAGTACCAAATTGAACATATCTAATATATAGTTCTGAATCTTCAATACCATCTTTGTATCCACCAATATCATGGCTCCACCAAGATAAACCTAAGTTAGAAGATGTACTATTATAATATGGTAATAATTTTAAAGTATTCCAACTAACAGAAGTTTCACCACTATAATGAATTGGGAATAAATGAGGAGCATAAGTACTAGGTCTTGTTAATAATAAAGGTCTTGCTCCTTCCATTTTACTAAAGTCAGTAAAATGATAGTAATTTAAAACATCATTAGAACTTTTATCTTTTAAGTTACGATAGTTAATCCAAAATAAATCAATACCTATTTTATATAATGGATCTATTAATTCATCTAAGTAACCTATCATTAATTCTTTATCATAAACATTAAATGGTATAGCTGTTTTATCAGCTACTCCAACTCGTTTAGCTACTTCATCGAATTTTGGTTCATGAGGATGAATACCTTCACTAGGGTCTAAACTTACACCGACTCTTACACCACGTTCATGTAAGTATTTAGTAAATTCAGCTGGTTTAGGAAATAGTTCACGGTTAAAAGTAAAACCGGAATTAAATCTTCCTAAGTTATTTTTATCTTTTAAATGCCAGTTATCACCTAGTAATAAGATACTCATTGGAATTTTATTTTTATTAAATTCAGTTAATAGTTTTTTTATGTCTTCAAAGTTATAAACATCATTTTTATTCCACCAAATACCTAGAGCATAACGAGGTATTAATGGTGGCATTCCCGTTAATGTAAAATAACTTTGTAAACAGTTACCAAAGTCTTTATTATACATAAAGACATAGATATCTATTCTTTTTTTATCATTGTATATAATTGTTCCATCTTCAGCTAAGAAGTTTGATTTAGAGTCATCTATAGAAACAAAGCCATCGGCAGAATATAAACCTTTAGCTTTAGCCATAAACATTTCTTCGACTTTTCTTTTAACATGTTTAAAGTCTTTAACTTCTGTTTCTTCTAAGAATGGATCAGTAGTTTGGTCAATATTAGCAACAATACCTTTGTAGTTACGAGCTTCAGGGTGACCATAATACCACTCTTTATTAGCAGCATCTAAAAGTTTAATTCTTAAAATACTATCTGGCGAATATTTATTACCAGCAAATGATTTTTCTTTTTCATATCTTAAATTAAAGTATTTAGTTGTGATATCTAAGATACGTTCATTTTGATCTACTTTCATTTGCGGAATAGGAAAATTTCTAAATTTAGCAAACTCTGTTGGACGATCTTCGAAGTAACCTTCTTCACTAAATTCTAGTCTTACTAATAAATCACTTAAGATAGTTATACGATAGAATTGACCTTTAAAGATGGTTTGGGGTTTACTAACGGTATTTTTATAGTCAACTTTAAAATGTTCTTTTAATTCTGACATAATGCACCTCCACTATTATTTAAATTATACTATAAATTTTATAATACTATTTTCTTTTTATCTAATACTTTACTATTTTTAAAATCATATTTAACAACTGTATAACCTATTTTATCATCTCTATATACAGAGAATATATAATATGAACCTTCATTTGTTTTCATGTATGAAGCTGGTAAAACATTAATTATTTCTTCACTTCTATCAATAATATTTTTATACTTTTCTTCAAAATCATAATTAAGTTTTTGATATTCTTTGTAACGAGTTGTATATGAAGATTTTATTTCTCGATATCCTACTAAAGTAGTAATTATTTCACTAAATTCTTTATCTTCATACCATTTAGTATTAAATTTTGATTCATAAAGTTTTATTAATGTATCGGTAATAAAGAAGAATTTTTGAGGATTATCTTCTTCATTAGCTTCAATATGAATAAAGTTTTTAAAATCATCAATAGTTAAACCAGCATCATTAAATAACATAAATAGTTTATATACATCATTTTCATTATCAAAGTAAATATCATTGATAAGATCAAAACCATATATGTAACATAAAGCTCCTAAGATATTGGTTTGTAAGTTATAGGTTCTTAAGAAATTATTATTTAAATAGTAACTTGAGAAGTATTCAGCTCCTCCTTCTAATAAGAACTTTATCTCTTCATCATTTTCATAAACTACTTGACAACTATATTGATCATTTAAATCCATATTAGCATAATCTTTATTAGAGTAATATTCATTATGACACTTATAAATTGGACGAGTAACATAATATTCATTAATAGAGAAATCTAAGAAATGAGTTAATTCATGATATATAACATTATCCATTGTACTTAGTAAATCTATTCTTTTAAAAGTATCATAGTAAAGACCTATGGCATCAGGATTTTCTAAAGAAGTCTTTTTTACAATACTTAAGTCCTTTAAAGAAGTAAAGAAATGATATTCATCAAGGTAATTTTTGTTTAAAACTAGTTCATAAAATAAATTCATAACTTTATTTTGATATGGTTTTAGTCTGTTATTATTATCAACTATATAAGTATATTTTTTAAATAGTTCTTCATTTTCTTTAATTAATTTTTCCATATAAGAAAGATTATATTTTTTAATTGTTTCATCTGTATTTATACTATTGTATGGAGATGGTATTTCAATATTTATTTTTTCTTTAGGTAAAGCATTTTGACCATTATTTTTTTCTAAGAAGAAAGCATCAATATGCCATAAAGTAGTTCCTATTATTTTATCTTTAACAAGGTTAATTGTATTATAAATAGCTGGTATTATTTCTTCACCATTATGTAGTAAACCATATTTACCATTTAATTCAAAGGAACAATAATTACTATCTGGGTAACAGATAATTGAATTATAATTTTTAGATATTATATTAAATGATTCATCCATTATGAAAGCTGTTTTGGTATCTTGACATAAATAGTTATTATTGCCTACATATTCTAAAGTGGTTTTACATGTTTCATTATGAACTACTTTGTTTTCTTTTATATCATAATAATCATTAGAATTATTTTCGTAGTCATCACCCATAACGATGTAACGCCCCATGATAGTACCAGGAAAGTCTTGAACAATTAATTGATTATTATATAAAATAGCACTTTCATCATTATCATCTATATTATAAACTATAATACCACCATAATCATCATGCTTATAATAACTATCATAGCATTTATCTTTTAATAATTTATTATCTTTATTATAGATTTTAAAACCTATATCACAAGTACTGAAATCAAATTGATAATCATCAATTTGATAACGTTCATTTTTCTTATATAAACCAATATAATCTAATAAGATATATTCATTTTTATCTTCATCTAAAAGACTATAACCAGCATCTCTAGATGTTACTTTATCATACTTAGTTAAAGAATTAGTATTAAGATCTATAACATATATAATAGTATTATTATTAGCAGTGGCATAAACAATATCATTATATATGTAGTATGATGTTATAGGTATTTCTACTTGTGTACTAAGATTAAAAATATTATTTTCAGTTATTATATAATTACCTGCTTTTTGAAAATAGTAATCATTAGAATTATCATTACCCATATCATAAATTATTTCATTTTTAAAATTATATATTTTACCTTTTAAATAATAGAATGGTTCATGAGTTTTTAAATCTTCTGTAACATATAAACTTAAATCTGCTTGTGTAATAAAATTTAAATTAGCATCATACAAGTATTGTTTATCTCCTTGAATTAAAACATAGTTTTGACCATAAGCTATAAAAGAATCATCATAAATGAAATCTATAACTACATTACCATCTTTATCAATAGCACCCATTTTCCTATCTTTATCAACAAATAAGTAGTTATTAAAACTATCTTCATAGGTATAATCAAGATATCTTTTTTGTTCAACTATTACTTTACTTTCATCTTGTTTATTAGTAGGATTATTTTTATTATGAAAGAAAGCTAGATAAACAATTAAAATAGTACCTAAAACAAAGATTAAACTTATAATAAGAATTAAAGTAATTTTTAAACTATTTTTATTACTTTTTATTTTAGTTTTTGGTTCCTTTTTATCTTTTTTCATATAAACACCTACTATATAGTTATTATATCAAATAATTAGGTTTAATACACTACTATAATTAAAAAATGATATAATACTTAGCGGTGATGTTATGTTTTTATATTCACTAGATAATAAAAGATATCATACATTAAATTACTATTATAAAAAGAGATATGGTAAGAAGACATTTAAAGTATCTTTAAATGGTGGTTTTTCGTGTCCAAACAAAATTAATGGTACGGGATGTATTTTTTGTTCTAAGTTAGGTTCAGGAGATTTTGCTGGTAATAAAGAAAAAGATTTAGTAACACAATTTAATGAAGTAAAAGAGATTATGGAAAAGAAATGGCCGAATAGTTATTATATTGGGTATTTTCAAGCTAATACAAATACTTATGCACCAGTTAAAGAATTAAAAGATAAGTACGAAACTATTTTAAATTTACCTAATGTGGTTGGTTTAAATATTGCTACTAGAAGTGATGCTATTAGTGAAGAATGTTATGAATATTTAAGTGAACTTAATAAGAAAACTGATTTAATAGTAGAGTTAGGTTTACAATCAATTAAAAGTGAAACTTTAAAGTTTATTAATCGTGGACATGATTTAGATAATTTTACTAGTGCTGTTAAAAGATTACAAAGTCTTGGTATTAAAGTAGTTGTTCATATAATAAATGGTTTACCTTATGAAACTAAAGAAGATATGTTAAAGACAGTTAAATACTTAAATGATTTAAAAATAGATGGTATTAAAATACATATGCTTCATATTATAAAAGATACTCCTTTAGCAGATTATTATTTAAAGAATAAGTTTCATATCCTTAGTAAAGAAGAATATATTGATATTGTAATTAATGAATTAGAATTATTAGATCCTAAAATAGTAATTCATCGTATTACAGGAGATCCTAAAAAAGAAGATTTAATTGAACCTAGTTGGTTATTAAAGAAGTTTTGTGTACTAAATGATATTGATAAAGAAATGAAGAAAAGAGATACTTATCAAGGGGCCAAATTAAAAGAAGGTAATAATTAGTTATTACCTTTTTTTAGTTTAAATGTAATACTTGATTCAGAAGTATCTATTGGTTTAAAACCAAGAGCTGTAGCAACTTTTTGAGTAGCTTCAGCATCTCTTTTCATTGTAACTAGTAATTCAGACATTGTAGTTATTTCAATAAATTTAGATAAAGCTTCTAAAGCATATTTATTACCACGATAATTTTCATATATTTTATATTCTAAGTAACCATTACATTTTAAAGATATATACCCTACTTCAGTGTTTTCTTCTTTTAAATTGATAGAATAAACAACAGAAGCGAAATCAGGATTATGTTTTTTTCTTAAATATAATCTTTCAGTTTCTAAGTATGGAGTATAACATTCTTCATCAAATTGTTCTAATTTTTTCATTGTTGAATCAATTAAATCAAATTGTAATGGACAAGTATCATTTAAGACAGAACTATAATCATCATTTTTGGTAAGTTCAACTAAAGCCGTACAATAAGCTTTTAAGCGACGGAAATGAGTACGATCGAAATGAAATCTAAGTTCTTGTTGAGCATCGATATAAGCTAATAGGTCTGTATGACATTGACGACTACGAGCATGACAATCACAAGCCATTTCAAGTAAATCAAGTTCAGACATATCGTTGGGATTATCATAATATTCAGGATGATGAGAGTTACGTTGCCAATGAAGACGAATTGCTTCTTGTTGTTTTTCACTTAAGACATGTTTAACATCATTCATTGCATCTATTTCATCAATAATACTAGCTAAAGACATGAATTCTTCTGTATTTTGAATTTTAGATATATCATGAACAGAACAACGACCAATAAGACGGATTGCATCGACACTACGATTACAATGAATTAAATATCTAGCTAAATACTCGCCACTACGCATTACACAAGCACGATGAGTAAGAGTATCATTTATTTCACGAGATAGTTTATCAGTACTAATTTGTTTCATATGAATCCACCTACTTGCTTATAGCATATTATACACAATTATTCTTAAAGGTCAATTTGACAAATTAAAAATAATCTATCTCATTATAATATAAAAGCAATAAAGAAGATATAATAAAACCATACTTAGTCCTTCTAAACGACTTATTTTTAAATCACTAAATATAAAATAAATAACTAAGGAACCCATTATTAAGATAGATAAATCAATTAAAGATTCAAAGTTAATTAACATAGGACTTATAATACTAGTAAGACCTAAGATAAATAATATATTAAAGATATTACTACCTATTATATTACCTACTGCTATTTCTTTTTTACCTTTTATTAAAGCGACTAAAGAAGTAATTAATTCTGGTAAAGAAGTACCTATAGCTATAATAGTAAGACCTATTAAACGTTCACTAAGTCCTAATAAACGAGCGATAGATATAGCTGACATAACGGTTAATTTGCCACCAAATATAATTAATATTAAACCACCTATAGTAAATAAGATATCTATAATAGATAATTGTTTTTGTTCTACTTGATGATTTTTAAAATTAATATTTTTAAGTAATTTAGATAAGTATAGAAAAAGAATTATGATAAGAATTAAACCATTTATACGAGTAAGTATAAGTATTTTTTTGTATGAATAATTAATAATTATTAAAGTAAATAAAATAATAAAACTTAGGATAGAAAAAAGATAATCTTTTTTAATAAGTTCTTTTTCAACAATAATATCTTTTATAATAGCAGTTAAACCAAGTATCATAAATAAATTAAAGATATTAGAACCTATTATATTAGAAATAGATAAATCAGGAGAATTTTTTAAAGCAGCATTAATACTTACGGCAGCTTCGGGAGCTGACGTACCAAAAGCTACTAAAGTCAAACCAATTACAACACTTGGTATTTTAAAATATTTAGCAATATTAGAACTACCTTCTATAAAGTAATCTGATCCTTTAATAAGTAAGATAAAACCAACTATTAATAAGATATAATTCATTATGCCTCCATTAAAAAACTTTTATATATGTTAAAAAGTTTTATCTTTAAATTATATGTTTTTAATTAGTATTTATTATCTTTTTAAAATATTAATAAAGTTTGATTCTTCGATACTATTATCATAAGTAATATTTAGTTTAGTAAGCATTTCTTCTAATGTTTGTTGACCATTAAAGATATCTTGAATATTAGATAAAAGATATTTTTTAGTATGATTGTCGCCTTTTAAGTAGATTGTAAATAATTGATAAGATATTAATATCGAAACTATATATTTAGAAGATATAGATTGTTCAAATGCACTTAGATTATTATGTAATAAAGAATGTAATTCTAAAAAGAAGTAATTAAGACGATTTAGGGTATTCTTACGAAGTAATAAGTTAGTTTTATCTTGTTCATAAGCATAGACTTGTTCCATAAAGATACTTAGGATTTCACTATGTAAGTAGTTTTCAACTGATCCTTTAAGTCTTTCTAATTCTAAATGAATTATTTCATGAATATGACATAAAGAACTAAATTCACTAGTTTTATTACTTAGTTCTATATAACGAGCATAGATTTTCATTTGTTTTAGAAATTCTTCTTCAAAACAAAGACTTGTTTGAAGAGATACTGTTCCATGATAATATGGTTTATTAACAAAGTGAATTGGTATTTTAAAAGGACTTATATCATAACCTACACTATTATATAAAGTTATTAATTCTTGGATACATGATACTTCTTGGTTATTTAGTTTTTTCTTAATAAGATAATCACTAGCATAAGAAATGGGATATAGTTTAAATTTAGTAGTTAAGAAATATTCAGAAGTAGTTAAAATAGTTTGTTTAGAAGGAGTATTTTGTAATTTATAGGTATCTAAAAAATCTATTGCTGCTAATGAAGATGCAAATTTTAGTAATCTTTCATCAATATCAATAGTTGGTTTTAGATCTTTGTAACCATGTATTAAGTTGTTGTATTTAATAAGTTCTTCCATATTTACTCCATTTAAGTGATGTTTATTATTATACTATAGGTGAAGTTAGAAGCAAATAAAAAAGTCTTTATAGACTTTATTTTTATGGTTACCCCAGTAGGATTCGAACCTACGAAATGTCAGGGTCAGAGCCTGATGCCTTACCACTTGGCGATGGGGTAATAACTAAAAAGATTATAGCACTTTTATAATCTTTTTAAAATGAATTATTCTTTAAGTAAAATACAAGCAATATTACGACCATCTACTTTAGCTAGACTACGAGCACGATATGAATGATAAGTATCATAATGACATTTAGTACATATATCACTAGTAATAATATTATCTTTAGAAAGTCCTAATTCTAAAAGAAGTTTTTGATTAAGACCTACTGTATCAATATAATATTTTTGTTTATGATCAATTATTTGACCTTTAGTAATAAATCCATCTATATTATTAAAATTATTTTTAAAATCATTTACTACATCTTCATCCACTTCAAAACAACATTTTAAAATACTTGGACAGATACAAGCAATAATATCTTGAGGATTACATCCATAATCATTAACCATTATGTTAATGGCATTAACAATTATCTTACTTAATGTTCCTTTCCAACCAGAATGAATATTACCTATTACTTGTTTAGAAGGATCATAAAGTAAAATAGCTTGACAATCAGCAGTGGTAGTAAGTAAAGCAACATTTTTTAAATTAGTTATTAAACCATCTATACCTAGTATTTCTTCATTTAAATTATCTTTAGTAATTTTAATTACTTTATTAGTATGTTCTTGGCGAGCAAGAATATATTTTTTTATATCATAGTTTAAATTAGAAGTTAATTCTTTTAAAGATTTTTCTTTAGTTTTATCTAAGGGAAAAACTAAAGAAAAAGGTCTTTTGGTATAAAAGTGTAAAAGATTAGGATAGTTTTCTAATTTAGTAAATTTTAAAAATAATTCATTTTCTATTAATTTCATTATTATTCCTCCTCTACATCTAGTAAACGATGTTGCATATCTAAGGGATTATCTAAAAAGATTTTATAGGTTCGATATATTTCAGTATCCTTATAATTTATTGGTTTAAAGTTATTATTTAAATCGAGGATTTGACCATTACGATAGGAGATTAATATGGGAGAATGGGTGGCGATAATAAATTGACAATTTTGTTTAACTAGTTCATCTATTAAACATAGTAAAGTCATTTGACGTGATGGAGATAAGGCGGCTTCTGGTTCATCTAGAATATATAATCCATCTTCAGTAAAACGATTTTGGATTAGTTGAATAAATGATTCACCATGAGAACACTCATGTAAACTATTACGTCCGTAGCCACCTACAGCTAAGTTGTCTATTTCAGAAGCAACATTATAAAAACTTTCAGCACGAAGAAAAAAACGCGTTTTAGTTTTTCTTTGAAAATGATTTGTTTCAATATATTCATATAAGTTAGAGTGTGTTTCTCTTGTACTAAACATAAAGTTTTCTGTTCCACCTTCGGGATTTAAGCCACAAGAAATAGCTAGAGCTTCGATAAAAGTAGATTTACCAACACCATTTTCACCTACTAAAAAGGTTACTGGTGATGTCAATTCTAAAGAAGTAAAATTCTTAATAACATCTATATTAAAAGGATACTTATTTAAGTTTTCTACTTCATCTTTTTTAAAAGTTATTTTTTGTAAAAATAAATCTGCCATTAAACCACCCTACTTATTTAAAATAAAAACCAAATATACCACCACAAACAGCTCCAACGAAATGACCTAGATGAGAAACACCATCTTTTTTATTCATACTAAATACTTCATCAAAAACATGGAAAATACAAATTAGAGCTAGTGTAAAAGGTATTTTACCAGCATCAAAATTAACAAAGGAACTTAGAACAATCATCATAAATGTAATTCCACTAGCACCAATAACAGCTTTACGACTAAAGATAGTATTTATTATACCTATGGTTAAAGAAGTTAATAAAATCATATAAAGTAAATTTAAACTACCATATTTTTCTTCTATCATAGGACCTAATAAAAGAATATAAGAAAAGTTATTACAAAAATGACTAAAATCACGATGACCTATCGAATGAGTAACTAATCTAACATAAGTTAAAGGATTTAATAAAGATGTATGACGACATGTAAATAATAATTCATTAGATTTTTTATTAGTTAGTTTATTTAAGATTAGGGCTACCAAAGAAATAAAAAAATATGTTAATACTACTACTGAGTTATATTCAAAGTAACTAAATATTTTTAATACTAAATTAATTAAATAATCAAAAAAGTTAGCCATATATATCACTACCTAAATATATTATAACATTTTTATGGAAGAAAAAAATGAAAGATGAGCTTTCATTTTTTAAATATATTAGATTTTTTTAAAATAATATAAATAGCTATAGTAATAATTATTATAAAAAAGAATATTGCTAAGATAATCTGCCATATACTAGTATTAGTCATATTAGGTTGTTTAGAAATATCTTTATTTTGTTCTAAACAACTATTAATATCTTCTTTATCTATTATCGTGGATACTAAGTTACAGAATTCATCTTGTTCATTATATTTAGTTAAGACTTCTTTCATCATTTGGGAAATATTACTATTATAGTTAATAAAATAAATGGAACCAATAATTGTTAAAGGAATTGATTTACTTTTAATATTTAAAGTATCTTTAACTTCATTATATAATTGTTCATTTTCATTAATATTAATAGTTATTACTTCTAAACGAGAATTTTTTTCTTTTTGATTTTCTAACCAATTAGTAAGGCTTTCACATTCAGAACAATCTTCTTCAATAAAGGTATATACTTTTAAGGGAGTTAATGAAGAGTTATTAACTAGAGCTTTAGCAATAAAAGGAAAACTTAAGAAGATAATGAAGATGATTAAGTATTTTATTTTCATTTATATATTCCTTTCTATGAAAAGTTAAGGTGTGATATTATCACACCTATTTAATATTTATAATAGCATTTTCTTCGACACCATTTGGATGAACAGATGAAGTAGAAGTATCTAAAAGATATTTTAATTCTAAATTATTACTAAAAGTATTAGAAATACTAAATTTATATCCTTTTGTAGAATATTTATTTGTTGTAACATCTAACCCTATTCTAAATTTTTGATGTAATGATTTACGTAACTCTACAGAGTAAATAGTAAATTCAACATTAGAAGTATCTTCTTTAACATTTAGTAATAAACCATAATCTCCAGCATTAGCAAAATTAAATTCATTTTGAGAAAAACCAATTATAGAGTTAGAAGTTATTTGATTCATAATAATATGATTTTTAGTACATGAACTTCCATTAAAGACATTACCTACTACTCTAGTTTCATTATTATCGTTGCCTGGATTAGTGTTATCTATATTAGAAGCAAAGTTAATGAATGTTTTAATGTTATCATTACTATTAAAATTACTAAAGTAAATGACGTTAGATGGATTATCTTTAGATATATATATGGCATTATCAAATTCAGAGTTAGCATTAATAGTAACTTTATATATTCTAAAACGATCACCTAAAACAGTTATAATATTATTGGTTTCTTCCGTTGTAGTTCTTTTACCAGTAATAGTAAGATTTTCAATAGTTAGGTTTCCTTTAGTAGATTTTATCATACCTTCTAATGAACCTTGATTAGTTTTTTCACCAGTTTTTAAACCGGTAATGTATACAGAATGATTTATTTCTAGTACTTCATTTAGGACGATATGTCCTTTGATAATAACAGTAGAAATATTTTCATTTTGAATTGCTGCTTTTAAATCTTCTTCGTTAGATACTTCTCTAACATTTTCTTTTAAAGTTCCTTTTAATTTAGCTGTGTAATATGTATCACTAGTTGGAATAGATAGTTCACCTGTTTTAGCACATACACCATTTTTATTCATACACCATTCATCGATAACATAATTACTATATGAATTACTATATGAAGTTAGATAGTTGAAATCTAATGGAGGTTCAGGAACTACTTCTTCACCTATTTTATAATAACGATTAAAGGTTAGTAATGAAGTTGTTATATCTCGATTAGCTTGATAAGATAGTTTATACCAACCAATAGAATTCTTATTATTAGTATAATAATGAACATAATTATAATCTGGTTTAGAGACAAGTTTATCACCTTTAGAAAATGGTGATTCATTTTGTTCTTCACTAGATAAGTTTTCATATGGAACAACTTCCATGTAGTTAACAGATTTAGTACCACCATCAATATTTACTTTGGCATTTTTAGAAGCTTTAACAACTGGTTTATCATAAGTCTCTTGTTCATAAGTTAATTTAGTTGTATTTAAATGACCATTGTTTTTAACAATAAGACCAGTATTAGAATCTATTTTAACATCATTAATTATTAATGAAGCATTATCATTTACTTCAATTATTGAATTACTAGATTCGTTGCCTTTAATAGTTAAATTATAAATACTAGTATCTAAAGCTGTTATTTTAAACATTGGTTCTGGACTAGAAGACGTATAAGTAAGTTTTTTGTTTTGACCTTTAATAATAACATTCTTTGATATCGTAATTGGATTTGTAATATTAAATGAATCAGTTATGATAATACTATGAATATTATTAGAAGAAGTTTTATTTATAGCTTCTAGTAATTCTTGTTCATTACTTACTTCATCATGATCAGCAATAGTAAAATCAATTTTTAAATTTTGATCATTATTATTTTTATATTTATCAACAGGACTTTTTAAATCACCTATTTCAATTGATATTTCATATTTTTTATCAATTAAGTCATCTAAATAAGTTTTATTATCAGTGTTTACTTCATCAATAAAGTTAGCAAACTTAGTATTAACATTATCTAAATCAGCTGGTGTAAATGTTACTTCTTTACTATTAGCAGTTAATTTAATAGATGCAACTTCATCTTTTTCCATAACATATTTTATTACTTTAGGAATAATACCTTCTTTAAAATCATTTATTGTAATAGTTTGTTCTTCTAATATTTCATATAATAGTTCATGTTCTTCTTTATTATATGATAAGTCGGCTTTAGTTTCTTGAACATTATAATAATTTACTAAATCAAGTAATAAGTCTTCAGTTGATACTAACCAATGAGCTTTTAATGTAATATCTTTTAAAGAAGATGTTACAACATTATTATCTTCAAAATTAAATTCTTCATTATCTTTATACCAACCAGCAAATTCATGATATAGTTTTTTACTTGATGGATCTTCTGGTTTTTCTAGAGGGTCTCCTTCATAGTATTTTTTAGTTTCAAGATTAACATTTAAACCATAATCATAATTTATTTTTACTTCATCTTTCAAAGTTACTTTAGAGTAATCTAATTTATAAGTTACTTCATTATATATGTGATTATTACCATCTAAATCGATAGTAAATTCTAAGTTAGTAGTTTTATCTTTATTAATAGCAAAGAAGATGATTATTTGGTTATCTTCAAAGTTAGATGATGTTAGTACTTTAGATGTTTTACCATAGTTAGTATTAGATACTTTAAGAGTAACATCATTCATATCAGCAGGAATTGTTAATAATAATGGAATGTAATAACCTGTGTTAACATCATCACTTAAGATAAGAGATGGTTGTTCTTTGATAGAACCAGTTAGTGTATTTTCATTAATATTAAGTTCTGTTAAAGTACTATCATAGTTTAGATCTTTTAAGTTTTTAAATGATGCTATTTCTTCTTCTGGAGCAATATTTAAACTAGTAACAAAAGAAGCTGTTTGAAGATTTAAGTTTGTCCAATCAACGGTTAATTTAGTTGGAGCATACTTAGTTTCAGAACCATCAAGATCTAATTCTATTTCAAATACTCTATCATCATCAGGATGAAGAGGTTTTAAAATAACCATTTTATTGTTAGTAAATTTAGTACCGTTTATTTCTTTACTATCATCATCACCATCAGCTAAGAATTTGATAGTTGTCTTATCAGTAATATTTTTATCAGAAGTAATAACATAAGCTAGATAATGATTTTGTAAATGAGTAAAATCATGATTTTCATCTTTAATAATTTTGACATATGGAATTAAACCAGTTACATTAACTATATTATCTGTAGTAGTAAATTCACTACGATAATCACTACCCTTTTCCCAAGCATACTTAAGAGATAGAGCTTCCATTTCTTCAGTATTTGGTTGTTCTATTTTAAAAGGAGATGGTTCTTCAAATAAAACATTTTTATAATCAATAATATAATCGACAGGAACATATTCTTTACCATCACCATCTAAATCAACAGTAATAACAAATAAACATTGATAATCTTCATTTTCAACATTACATTCATTATTTAATTTAAATAAGACTGTATTAGAGCCATCAACACTTAAATCACTTTTTTTAATAGTTTTAGTTTGATTTTTACCAGCTGGGATAGTAATAGTTACATCGTCTTTATAATCAGTTAATTTAATAGTAAATGCAAAGTAATAAGCATCTTCACCTTCTTTAGCAAAGACTCCTTCATTAGTATGTTGCCTTACTATTGTACCATTTAAATCATAGATATTACTTTCACTTTTAGTTAAAGTATATTGGTCTTCTAATACTTTATATCCCCAATCTTTTAAAGCAACTTTATCTTCATAAGGGATATCTATATTAAACTCAGCTGAAGAATTAAGTGGATATGTAACATCTTCATAGTTAATAACATAACTAGTTGGATCATAAGATAAGTCTTTACCATCTAGATCAACAGTTACTTTAATAGTTTTAGTAAGAGCAGATGCATCTAACTTCCAAACAACAGGAAGAGCTGTTTTACCATTGATGGTTTTAAAATCTGAGTAAGTATACTCTTTACTTTCTACCCCATCTATTTTAACTGTTGTTTTAGTATTTGCATTAGGAACATTTATAATAAAGGAAAAGTAATTGCCAACTTCGTCAGGATTTACAGTATTATTATTAAATACTAAACCAGAAAGTCTTTTATCATTTAAAGATAAATCTTTACTATTTTCTTTATTACCACCTGTAAATTTTAAATTATCAGATATATAAGAATTAAAATCTTCATCTTCTAAGGTAATATCAAACTTAGTACCTTCTGATAATTGATTATAGTTAATAAAATTAATATTTAATTTAGTATTGATAGTTATTTTATTAGAACCAATTAAATTAGTTGATACTTTCCATGCTAAGTTATTTTTACTATCAAATTCTTGAACTATATAATAAATATTCATTTCTTTATATATAGGGTCGGTATTTATATGACCATTTATATCTTCAACAGCAATACTTCTTGATGCTAACATAATATCTTGAGTTGTTAGAATGTGTTCATCAGTAAAAACATAATTACCAATAATAAATGCATAGAAACCATCATATTCGTTTTCAATTAGATTACCTAGTTCTGCTATGGTCATTTCACGAGCATTAACTTTAAATGTAAAGAAACTAAATAAAAGAATAAATGATAATAATAATTTATAATTTTTTTTCATATAAACTCTCCTTTCTTTACTACTCGAATTTTCTAGAACTATATGTAATATTAGCTGTTACTGTTGTTTTACTATCAATAACTATTTTTACTGAAGTAAGTTTACCGTTATTAGCTAGTGCAGCAGCAATAGTTGATTTACCTGGTTTTACTGGTGTACTACCAAATAGAATATATTCATATTGAGTGAATGGTTTACCATCTTTAGTAACAGCTACTTCATATTGATTTATAGAACCTGTTGCTGTTACTAAAGCAGTTAAGTTTACTTTATAAACAATAGCTTTAGCTTTAACAGTTATTTTCTTAGTAGCAGTTTTTTTACCATCTTCAGTAGTAACAGTAATAGTTGCTGTACCAGCTTTAATTCCTTTTACATTACCTTTACTATCAACTGTTGCTATACTGGTATTATTACTTGACCAAGTTACTTTTTTATTATCAGCATCAGTTGGTTTAACATTAGCAGTTAATTTTATTGTATTACCAACAGTTACTTCACTAGCACCACTTATACTAACACTTGTTACTTTAACAATCTTTTTAGGAATAATAGTTATTTCTTTAGTAGCAGTTACTTTACCATTAGAAGATGTAACAGTAATTACTACTTTACCTTCTTTAATTCCTTTGACATTACCATTACTATCTACTGTTGCTATACTGGTATTATTACTTGACCATTTAAGAGTTCTATTTGTAGCATTAGATGGTTCTATATTAGCTGTTAATTTAATTGTTTTAGATACTTCAACACTATTAGAACCACTAATTGATAATGAAGTTATATCTACGATGTTATTAGTTATTGTTACTTTAACAGATGCTGAATATTTATCATCAGATGTTTTTACAGTTATAGTAGCAGTACCTTCTTTTATAGCTGTTATATTACCATTATTATCTACAGTAACTATTTGTTCATCACTTGATGACCAAACTAAACTACTTAATTCAATACCTTCTGGTAAACTAGTAATATTTATTTTAGATTTAGTATTAATTAATAAAGTTATTTCCGTATTATCTAAAGTTATATTATTATCACTAGAGCCATCTTTCCAACGTGCTTCTAGGATAAGATTACGATCTATTTTAGTATTAAAATCAAATTCTTTATCATTGAAATACCAATTATCAAAAGTATGACCTTCCCATTCAGGGTCAAGAGGTCTTCTTATGGTATCATTTTCTTTAACATTAATAGTTTCATATCCTTCACCATTATTATAATCAAATGTTACTTCATACTGGATAGAATCACAACTTCCTACCATTAATAATAAAATAACAATTATTATTAAAACTCCTATTATTGCTTTAAGAATCACTTCTTTAGTATTTTTACTTTCTTCCATAATATTCTCCTTTTTATAATAATAGTCGAATATACCTATATTTTTGCCATTTTTAAAGAAATTATTAATTTCTTAATAACATATTTGTCAAACTTTATAGGCATTATTATTCTATATATCAAATATATCAAATTAAATATTAGTAGTCAATTAACGAAAAATAGACGATAGTGTTTCCAATGTGGGGAGATTTACAAATAAATGCCTTTTGAACAAATAAAAAAGGTTAAAACCTTAAAAATAGCTTTATAATTGAATTGTCAAAAACAACAGAAAGCGAGGTTTTAACCAATGAATATTATATCATTAATTAACGAATTTACTAATACTTTCAATGAAACTTTTTGTAAAAACTTAACTCCATTTAATTTAGAAAGGAAAATCAGAGATGTTGGTGACACTATGACTTTAAATCTTTATCAAGCTTTTCTTAATTATATTGATGCTAAATTTAAAAATTCTCCTGAAAGAAAAAAGATATATAATGTTAAAGAAACTCGAAAAAGAACTTTAATTACTTCTGTTGGTTATATAACGATTAATTCTACTTCTTACATCAATAAAAGAACTAAAGATAGATTTGTTTTACTTCGAGAAATATTACATTTAAAGCCATACCAGCGTTTAACTAATGAAGCTGAGTATCAATTAATTAAATATGCGATTGATGAAAATATGAGTCAATCTGCTCGTCATGCTCTAAGAAATATTATAATTTCAAGAAGTACTGTTTCTAAAAAAATTGCCAAATTAAATGGTTCAATTAAAGAAAATATTATAAGAGTTGAAAACCAACCTGATGTTTTATATATTGAAATGGATGAAATACATGCCAATCTACAAAAAGATGGTAACAAAATCTGTCCATGTGCTATTGTTCATGAAGGTTATGAAGAAACTTTTGTAAAAAGAAAGAAATTAAAAAATATTCACTACTTTGCATCTTCTAAACTAACTTATGAAGAATTATGGGAAGTTATATTTGATTATGTTAATAAAAAATATTATATAGATAAATTTAAAGCTATTTTTATTTCTGGTGATGGTGCTCCTGGTATTAAGAATTATACTAATTGCTTTCCTAATGCTAAATTTGTATTAGATCCTTTTCATTATATTAAAAAGCATTTAAATTACATTTTTAAAGATGAAATTGAACTACGTAATATTGCTAATGATTATATAAAAAATAATTTAATTGATGACTTTAAAACACTTGTTATGTTTCAAATAAAAAAATATCCAGAGCAAAAAAATATATGATAGAACATATGAATTATATTATAAAAAATATAGAAGGCATCAAAAATCAAAATAATCCTTTATATAAATGTCATTGTTCTATGGAAGGACATATTAATCAAGGTTTTGCTAGATATATCACATCATCACCTTATGGCTTCTCTGAAAGAGGTTTAGAAAATAAACTTAAACTACTTGTTTATCATGCTAATAAGCATGATTTAACTATTGAAGATTATTATAATTTAAAATACAGCTCAAATGAATATCAAGAAATAAATTTAAAAATCAAAAATATAACAAACATAAAATACGATCAAAAACTTTCTTCTAATCATTCAAAAGAATATAAAATAAATACAAAATTACCAATTTTAGATTCACCAGCTGAAAATAATAGATTAAAAGAATTAACATCAATAAGACAAGAAATTTATATAATTTAAAAGGAATAGATATTGACTATCTACTCCCTCTAGACTTAAAATGATTTTAATTATACAACTTATTTTTAAGTTAAAAATCTCCACACTTATTCTACACTAACAAAATAGACATTAAATTAATGTCTATTTTTCGTTAATTATCCTTTAAAACTAGCATCTAAGTAATAGATTGGTTTTTTATCTTGAACACATTTTCTTTCCCAATCAGTCATAATATTTGATTTAACTGGGTTTTCATCATTATGTAAATCTAAACTTACTTTATCAAAAACATACCAATATTGAGATAAAGTTTGTAAAGAATATTGGAATAATCCTTTATTATCAGTTTTCATTATAATATGTTTATCTTTTTTAAATATTTTATCGTATAATTTTAAATAATTTTCATGAGTAAAACGATTCTTTTCATTATGTGCTTTAGGCCATGGCTCAGAGAAAGTTAAGTATATAGTACTTATTTCTTTACCAAATATTTTATCTATATCATGAGCATCAGCACATATTAAAGCTAGATTAGGAATATTTTTATTATTTAATTTTTGAACAGCTTTAACTAGTTGATCTTCACTTATTTCTATTCCTACAAAGTTTATTTTAGGATTAGTTAAAGCCATATTAATAATAAATTCTCCACGACCTGTACCTAGTTCTAAATGAATAGGATTATTATTACCAAAGAAAGTATTCCATTTATATTTGTTTTCTTCAGGATTTGTTACTAAAAATGTTGAACGTTTAACTATTTTATTAGCATCTTTAAATGATTTATATTTCATATATATCTTCCTCGTTTCTAATTATAACATATTACTTAAACATTTCATATATATCTTCCTCGTTTCTAATTATAACATATTACTTAAACATTTCATCAATTACTTTACTATATAATGATGTAGCTATTTCTTTACCATTTGGTATTAATTCAATAAAGTTTTCCATCATAACACCACTATTAGCTTCTAAGACAAGTAATTCACCACTTACTAATTCAATAATATCTATACTAACAAATTTTAAGTTTAATAATTTAAATACTTCTAAAGCTAGTTTTTCTATATTAGATTTTAAAGTATTATTAACTTCTAAGAAAGGACGTGATCCTTTAGATAAATTAAATTGCCAGTTATATTCATATATTTCATCTTTATTTAAGACTCTATTTAATTTAGGAGATGGTTTTATTTTACTAAAATAGTAATTATTAAATTCTAATAATAGTTCATATATTGTTTTTTTACCATCACCTATAACAATAGGTTTTTCTTTACCATAAAATACTTCTATCTTATCATTTAATATAATAGAACGATATTCATTTTTTATTTCATAATATGGAGAGATACTTATGGAATAGTTTTTTAATAATAGTTCATCTATATGTTTAAATAAGTCTTTTTCATTTAAAGTATGATACATATTATTACCACAAGTACCTATATTAGATTTAACTACAATATTAAAATTATATTTTTTAGCATAAGAAATTACTTCTTCTTTATTATAGTTATTAAATAAGATATGATGTTCAGCTACGGGGATGTTAAATTTTTTTAAGACATCATATAAAGCATACTTATCATCACATACTAAAGCACTAGCATGATTATTTAAAGGGAATTTATACCCGGCTATATATCTTACTTTGTTATCTTTTTGTAAAACAGCTATCCAGTTTTTAGATACTAGTTCAAAATTAATGTTTTTATTTTGACAAATATCATATAGTAGTTTTTGTAATGAGTTCATTAAACCACTCCTTTAATAAATTGCTTTCATTATTTTAATGATATTAAGTTAATTTAGCAAGTTTTATTAAAAAAATAGCAAATAAATTGCTATTTTATCTGAAGCCACCACCTGATGAACCACTAGATGAACTACCACCACTAGAGAAGCTAATGCCTCCTCCACCTGACCAAGAATCGCTACCACTATAGTCGTGGCTTTGGGCAGCTGTAACTCCAGCTCGGACACCATTATAACAATTGACACTAATATCATCGATAAGATTAAAGATAATATTAGTAGTAAAATCAATGTCATATTCTGCTTGATTGTATATACTAGGATATAATTTACTAAATTGTTCAGCTACTTTTTTAGCAATACCCATTAATTCAGCAAACATCAAGTATTCTTCCCAAATGTGAACTTCAAAATGTTCACGTTCAGGCATTTTACTAAAATCTAATAAGAATTTTTTTAAACCAGCCATTTTTATAGCTTCTTCTTTTAAACTAGGGTCAACGATACGTGTAGTAATAGTTTTAATTTTACCAAATGAACCTTTTACTTTTTCTTCACCACGAGTTATTAAACCTTCATTTTCTAGATATTTTTCTTCTTTAGTTATAATATCACTTAACCAATTATTAATTTCATAATAATGTTTTTTACTCCATTTATAAAATTCTTTTGGTTCAAGGATTTTATTTTTACCAGCAGCTTTTAAGATAATTTGTAAAAAGTCATTTTCTATTTCTGTTTCAGCCGATTTAATATTATTTAAATCTATAGCATAGTTATCATCTTTAAAATGTAAAAAGCCTTTTTTAGTTTTAATAACAGTTATTTTTTTATCTTTAATCCATTTAAGGAAGATAGCTCCTACTATACCTTTAGAAAGAGTACTTTCAGTTGTTATATTATATGTTTTACATACCCAGTAAGCTTTAGCAAGATCTTTATCACATGGTATTTCACGCCAGTAAGGGATGTCACTAGTCTTAGGTAATGTTTTACCTGATTTTCCAAAAACTAAACGATTATTTGGAATACCAGCACCTAGTAACCAAGTACGAGTTTTGTCATTAATTAAAAGTACAGGAAAGAAGATGACGATTAATTCAGTTATAGCACAAAAGATAAAAAGAATTGGTGACATATGATAGGTTGATGGTTCATAACTATAATTGTTTCTTTCAACATCTTTAAAAGCTTCATCATATGCTTCATCAAAAGTTCTAGTTTCAGTATTTGTAGTTTTAAATAATGGAGTTTCAAATCTAACTAAACCAACAATATATTGTCTTGATGATAATGATGAAGTTGTTTCTAAAACAATACCACCATCTATAAAATTAGCCGTTCCATCATAACCTAAGCCCCATATACGAGCATTATCTTTAGAAAAAGGAATAGCAGAATGAATAGTTATTTTAACATGACCAACTGGTTGATCTAAATTTAAGAAATTAAAATAAAGTCCTTCATTATCAGTATACTGCGTAATTAAATTATCTATATTATAACTTAATGTATAAGTTCTATGACCACGTTTAGATATTCCCCAACATAGTTCTAAACCATTATATTTATAATTAATACCACTTTTATAAGCTTTTTCATTAAAAGTAGCATCAATATTCCATGGTGTTACTGTTTCATAAGTTTTACCACTATCATCAACAACTGAAAAATTAGTTATACTCATTTGATTTAAATCACTAAATTCACGAAATCCTTCTGTTCCTTCTGTTAGATTAGCTTGCCATACTTCTTTAACTAATGCATTACCATTTTCATCAATAAAGACATCCATGTTAATATCATTTATTGTATTAGCAGATACTTTATTTAACAAAAAAAAGAAGGATAATACTAGAACAAAGCTATAAACAAAATTAGCTTTCTTCAATTTAATCACCTCTTTTTTATTTTTAATTAAAATTTAACTTTAACGTTTTCTCTTTCTTCATCAGCAGCTTTAAAGAATTCTTCACCTTTAAAACCAAATAAATTAGCAATGATAACAGTTGGGAAGACTTGAGTAGCATTTTGATATGTTAAAACTGTATCATTATAGAATTGTCTAGAATAAGCTATTTTTTCTTCAACATCCTTTAAGCTTTCTTGTAAACTTAAAAAGTTTTCATTAGCTTTTAAATCTGGATAAGCTTCTGTTAAAGCAAATAGCTTGTTTAAAGTACTAGTTAATTGATTGTTAGCATCCATTTCATCAGCAGGTGTTTTAGCACTTAAAGCAGAATTACGAGCATTGACTACTGCTTCTAAAGTATCTTTTTCATGCTTAGCATAACCTTTAACTGTTTCAACAATATTAGGTACTAAATCAAATCTTTTCTTAAGTTGAACATCTACTTGACTCCATTGATCTTTAACTTTGTTTCTTAATTTTACTAATTTATTATATGTAGCAATTACCCATATAACAATTAATACTGCGACAATTCCTAAACCTATAAAGAAATATTTCATATATTGTTCCTCCTCTATTTTCTTAAATAAATTATAACATATATTTTATGTAAAAGTTTAATATTTTATCTTCTTTACACCCGACTTTGACAGTTTTTAAAAGGTAAAAACTCCCAATCCCTTTGTTTATAAGGGGTTGAGAGCTTTTTTACTTCC